>JAWWBD010000020.1:0-24969 GCA_033721115.1 Woeseiaceae bacterium
ACGCTGCCTGCGAGGCACATCCTGACCGCGCACTGACCGAGCCTGTCCGCAGGCGGTCCGCGCAGTCACCGATCACCACACGGCGCCGGGGGGAATGACCGTGGACAACATGCGCAAGCGTTCGCGCAAACTTTTTCTGCCTGCCCTGCTGCTGGCTTTCGTGCCACCGGCCGTGGCCGGACTGTGGGACGACCCGCAAAACCTCAAGGTACTCCCGGAGGACATCTCTCCGGATGCGCTGCGCGAGACCATGCGTTCGTTTGCCACCGGCACCGGTTCGCGCTGTTTCACCTGCCACGTCGGCGAGGTCGAAGCCGACCTCAGCACCTACGATTTCACGCTCGACGACAAGGAGCCGAAGCGGAAGGCGCGGCACATGATCCGCATGGTGAACGACATCAACGCTTACCTGTCGGCCGAACTCGGCAAGCCGGCGGCCGAACTGGTCAGGGTCGAATGCGCAACCTGCCACCGCGGCCGCCCGAAACCCGAGATGCTCGAAGACGTCATCGAAGGCGCGTATCGGGACGACGGGATGGATGCCGCCATCGCAAAGTACCGCGAACTGCGCGATCGCTATTACGGGGATTACGCATTCGACTTCAGCCCGAGGCCGATGCTGACGCTCGCCGAGCGACTCGCCGCAGAGGAAAACTATGCCGCGGCGGTACGCTTCCTCGACCTCAACATGGCATTCCACCCGGACTCGACCCGCACGCTGCAGGTCAAGGCACAGGTCCAGGCCGCGGCGGGCGACCCGGCGGCCGCGCGCGCCACCCTGCTCCGGGCGATCGATCTCGAACCCGACAATCCCTGGACCCGGCAGCTGCTCGACGACCTCGAGCCGGACCGGGACTAGGCGTCGCAGCCGCTGGTCATGCGACCAGCTCCGCGGCGAGGACGAGCCACATCAGGAAAGCGGTCACCGTGCTCGCCACGTGCACGGAAAAGCGGTGCATGACGCGGTTGTAAGTCGTGTGGATCAGGCTGTGAATCGCCCGGAGCATCACGAACAGCCAGGCGAGCGCGACGAACAGCGACGACTCGAGGCCGGCCATCCCTGCCGCGAGGCAGGCGGCGTAGAACAGGACGGGCACCTCGAACAGGTTGCCGAAATTGTCCGATCCCCGCGTGTCTTCGAGCAGCTCGCGCTTGGCCCCGATCAGACTCACTTTCTGCGGGTCGATGCGACGCCTGCGCATTTCCGCGATCCGGAGGACGTACAGGCGCACCCAGACCGCGGCAGTCAGCGCAACCTGCGCGAGCATCGGCCAGACCAGCAGCTCGTTCAAAACCCCGCCTCCGTCGTATCATGGTTGTATCCGTTACGGATCAGCGAGTCTGCCACATGTACGTCGTACTCAACATCATCCGGGTGCAAAAGCTGCACCTCGATGACTTTCTCGCCGCGCTCAGGGTGCACGCGCACCACTCCAATGCTGAGCCGGGATGCATACGCTACGACGTGCTGCAGGACATCGACGACCCGCAGGTGATCAGCCTGTACGAAGTCTTCGAGGACGAAGCCGCTTTCCGGGCCCACCTCGAATATCCGCATTACGAGCGCTGGATGGCGCAATCGGCGACGTGGCGGCACGACGAACAGCGTATCCGCCACGTGCTCGATTACGTCTACCGGCCCGAAGACGGCTGATCGGCCGGAGCGTCCCGGTCAGTCTTCTTCCGCGTCGACGACTTCGTCGACACAGTCGACGAACTCGGCACAGGTCAGACCGTCGCACTGCGGCGCAACGCCCTGGTCCACCATGGCCTGGTACATGTTGAGCTCGGCCGCTTCGTAGTCGTCGTCGGGGCAGTCCTGGTGCTTTCGCGACGTGCTGCCGAGGTTGACGCCGAGGCCTTTGAGCATCGCGTCCTGCTCTTCGAGCATCTGCTGCCCCGCCTTCATCTGCTCGGCCGCGTGCCGCTCGGCCTCGCGATTGCTTGCCGCCGCGACCTTCGCCTGCTCCGCCTCGGCCCTGGCGCGCTCGGTCGCGAGTCTCTCGCGTTCGAGGTATTCGAGACGCTCCTGCTCGCGGCGCGCCTCGTCCCTGACGCGGGATTCTGCGATGTGGCGATCCCAGGTCTCGACCTTCGACATGCCGCTCGTATCGACGCCCCACGCGGCCAGCTCCGCTTGCCGGAGGCCGAGTTGTTCCTGACATGACGCGCGGAATTGCGCCGAACCATAGCTTGGATCGCTGAGCGTATTCCGGCAGCCCTCGTAAATGTCTTCATCCGCCCGGGCGCCCGCGACCGCGGCCACCGCAACGACCACGGCTAGCGCACCGTGGCCCCTGAAAAGTAATTTCATTTTGCACCTCACACGTCTTCCTGCCCGCATTCAACGGACAACCACACACGCAAGGAGAGGAAAAAGACGATGCCCTGGAGGGATATCGCTTTGCCCGCCCTTGGGACAAACCGATCAGGGTCGATCCGTGTCGACTGGCACCGCCTCCGCCGCCTGGGTCCGGGGACGGACCGACCGTACGGCGCGTGAGATTACGCCTGTCGGGGATGGAATGGAATACCTCCGGTTACTGGCCGAAGGAGCAGCTGTCGAGGCCGGGAGGCTGCATGAAATACTCGCGGAATTCGCCCCGCGCCACCTTGCCGATCATCGCCGGCCTGGGCTGTGCACCCTGAACCACGCACAGTTCGTCCTTAAGGGAACGGATGCCCCAGGTGCAGGTCTCGTCTGCGCTGGGCGTCACGCAGGTGACCCGGACCTTGTGCACGATCTCGGTAACCTCGGCGAAACCGCTGCTGGTGTTCGGATCGTCCGAGTCGTCCCAACTCAGGCCGAAGACATAGGTATTGAGCGGTACGCTCACGATCAGCTCGTTCGTCGGCAGGTCGAAACGCATGTCCGTGAAGAGCAGGTCTACTGGACGCCGCAGGTAACTCACGATGTTGTCGTTGAAGTCCAGGAACTCGACCCTGATGGCGTCGTCCTTGACGATGCCGTGGTCGCCCACGACGACGGCCTGACGGTCGGTGTCCGAAACGCCGAGCACCGTTTGCGACTCGATCGGTTCGAGATCCGAGTCACCCAGGTCGGGGCCGGGGCGCATGACGATACGATACAGGCCAGGGCTCGTCAGGGCCGGAACCTTGAGCCTGACTTCCTCGTCCGGGAACGGGCTGCTCTCTGCGATCTGCATCGGGACATTCTGCAACTGTCCGCCCTCGTGCTTCAGTTCGAATATGGCCGCATTTCCATAGTTCGACAACGAGCTGCCCAACACCCGCACGGTCTCCCCGGCCTTGACGAGCGGCGGCTGCATGCCGCGGATTTTTGCTCCGGTTCTTAGCGTCAGCATCTGGCCGGGCACCGGGATCCTGAGTTTGCTGTCGGGAAAGTGGCCCGCGTAGTCAGGGTCGGCTATCGCCAGCTCGACTCGGACGGGTCCGTTTACCAGGTCCTCGAGGTCGCCGAGCTCGGTAAACGGAATTGACAGGCTCCTGCATGCAAAGCTGCAATTGTTGGGCGGCAGGGCGACATGCGATTCGTTCAGCGGGATTTCCTTTTCCCGGCCCGGTCCGGAGAGTGCGTCCCGGACGACCAGTGATGGGCACCAGCCGTTGCCGCCGCAGGGCGTGGCCGCGCTCTCGTCCGTATCGATCAGCCAGTCCCCGTCAATTCGAAGGCTCCCGTCTTCTGCCTGGAGATCGATAGTCCTCGGGCTGACGTTCTTGATCTCGGCACGATGCTGGATCTTGAACACGAACTTCTCGGGAGTGAGTGCCGCACTGCCGAGATTCTCGACGAAGGTCAGGATCGTCAGGAACGTCGTCAGCCCGGTCTTCTCGATGACCTTGCCGACGATCTCGTCCTGGAAATCCTGCAGCGAACTCACCGGCAGCACATGCGGCTTCAGGCAGTTGAGGAAGCTCTGGCCCAGTTCGCCTTTGACGTAGCTCCTTGCCCAGGGTGCGAGCTTGAGATCCACGGCCTGCTTGATCGCTGCGAGCAGTTCGGCCCCGGTTTTGTCCTGGTTGGCTTTCAGAAAATCGCGGAGCTTTTCGGCCTCGGCAAGCAGATCGAGGCTGCCGAGCAGGTCGTCGCGCAGGCAGCCCGCAACGTCGATGCCCTGCGCCTTCAGGTTCTGGTCGTCTTCCTCGCTGAAGTCGGCGAGTTCCAGCATCCAGGGAATCAGCGCCTCGACCCACATCCGCACCCTGAGCGTCTCGACGATCTGCTTCTGGTGCGAGGTGAGCGGCACGTTCTTGTACAGACCGTAACCGCTCGTGATCAGCTCGATGTAGCAGGTCTCCATGTGGCACAGCGGCCTGCCGCTGTCCGCCTTCAGGTAGTAGCCTCCCGGTCCCCACTGGTAGTAGCCGTCGCGAAACGTCGGCAGCGCGTGCCGGCGCACGAGTTCCGGCGGTTTCTGGCCAGCTGCCGCCTCTGCCGCCTCGTCGAACACATCCTGCGCGCTGCGGAACCCCGGGAGCGCCACGGCCGCGCTCACGTAGACGACGCCGTCGACCTGCACGCAGAGATCGGAGCGCCAGAGCCGGTCACGCTCGTCCGGGCTGGCATTCCGGTCCGTCTCGTAGCGTTGTTCCTCGGTCGAGAATTCGCAACCGCTGAAGGACCTGAACCGCGTCGAAAACAGGTCGTCGTCGACGTGGCGCAGGACGATCACCTGCGAGTAGTCACTTCCCGCAGACGACTCGGGAAAGACATAACCCGCTTCCGGGGCCTCGTTGTCCGGCTTCACCGTGTCCAGGTTCAGGTAGGTCATGGTCGTGCCGACGATCCTGTCGAGCGGCTGACCCAGGGGCGTCGGCTCGGCCTTGGCGGCGCCCGCGGCCTTGTCGGCCACTGCGGGCGCCGACGCGGCATCAGCGAGTTCACGATATGCCGCGACGGCTGCGATCACGAGTTCCTCGCCGGGCGGCCCGGCGCGTCCCGCCGCATGCTCGGCCAGGGCCACGAAATAATCCTGCGCCGCTGCGGCGGGCACGATGCGTTCGGCCGCGGCGCGGATACCCGCCCAGTCCGTGCCACCGAGTTCGGGCAGCAGCTCGCGCACGGTCAGCATGCGCGCCAGCAGCGAGCTCTCGGCCGACACGACGGTCGTCGGCTCACCGGGCCAGGCGATTGCGCGCAGCGCGCTGACGGACCGGACACCGCCGTCGCCCACGATGTCGAAGCTGAGGACGACGGGCCTGAACGCCGTCAGTGATACCGTCGTCGGCTCGACCGCGGAAACCCGGAACTCCCGGCCCGCGACGCGGAGCCGCAGCGACTCGCCTTGTGGCAGCCCGAGCGCTGCGTCGACGCGGACCTCGACGTCCCGCCGCAGGTTCAGCTCGATGACGTTCGAAACTCCCATCGTGCCGGACACGGCCAGGCGGTTGTCGCGGGGCGCCACCGGCAGTGCGACCGTAATTGCCTCCGCCGAGGCGGAAACGATGTCGAGCATCGTGCCACCGAGCGAAGCTTTGGTAACGTCGCCGAGGTGCTGTCCCGCAATCCTGGCGTGGGTACCGGGCGCGATGGCAGCCTCCGGCGCGAACAGCACCGGCTGCCCCAGGCGCAGCCCGTAGAGCGGCACATCGACGCCCCGCGCTGCCCCGGCGGCAACGTGCGCGCCTGTCGCATCGGCGGCCGGCTCGACGGAGATCAGGCCCGGACCTTCGGCATCGGCCTTCGCAGCCCGCAGGCCCGCCGGGGTCTGGAACACGACCCAGATCGTTGCGCCACCATCGGGCAGCCCCGCCACCTCGAGCATCAGCCGCCTGCCCTCGATCGCGGTATCCTCGATTTCCCTGCCGTCCAGCCCGGTCCACGCCCGCCTGATCGTGAGCGAGTTGTTGCCGCGGGGATCGGCGAATACGGGACGTTCTTCCGGCCAGGCATCGAAGCGATCCTCGATCCCGTCGCCGTCGCGATCCCGGAAGACCAGGCCTTCGGCCAGCCAGTCAGCCATCGGCAGAGCCGCCGCGAACTCGCCGGCCGGACCGGCGTCGTCCGAATCGGGTACCGGTGCCGGTCCGGCCGGCTGGCCGGGCCCGGCACCGCCCCCGCAGGCGCTGAGCACCAGGGACGCCAGGAGAAAAATCGATCGGCAGGATGTTGTGTGCATCTTCATCAGTATTTGGCCGCGATGGCCCGCTGGCCGCTGTCGAGATCGACGATGACGACGCCGGTGATCGCGACGTCGTAGACGAATGCCCGGGAGTTCGCGATGTCGAGCGCAATGTAATAGGGATTGAGGAATCCGACCCCGGACCCGACGCCGGCACCGGAGACGAAGCTCCGGTCCCCGGTAGCCAGATCGACGGCGAGAATCGCGTCGTTGCCGAAGCCGTAGTCGACGACCAGCACGCGGTTGTTGGCAAAATCGGGTGCCATGTCGTGAGGCACGTCGAAGTTGGGCCCGGTGCCGGCGCCGACGTTGTCCGATACGACACTCCGGTTACCCGTTGCGACGTCCACCGCGTAGAGCACGTCGGTCGTGTAGTCGAGCACGAATGCAGTGCCGGTCGCGGGGTCGAACGCCAAAGACCGCGGGAAGTTCCAGATCGGGCCCGTGCCCGTCGCTGCATCGGAGACGATCACGCGGTCGCCGGTCGCGAGTGCCACACTGAAGACGCCGAGGCCCGTATCGAGGACCAGGACGCGGTCGTTCGCAGCGTCCAGCGCCAGGTCATAAGGGTTGCCGAAAGCCGGTCCGGCCCCGGTGGCGCCGCCGGAAACCAGCGTCCTGTCGCCCGAGGCAAGATCGACCGCGAGCAGCGTATTCGAGGACGCGGCGACGAACAGTGCGCGCGAATTGTCGGCGTCGATCACTATGTCCTGCGGGAAGTCGAATGCCGGTCCGCTGCCGACGGACGCCCGGTCGGTGAGCACCGACCTCGCCGTCGAGTCGAGGTCGATCGCCAGCTCGGAGTCCGTTACCCCCGAGCGCGTCAGCTGCACCTGCCGTCGGTCCGGATCGTGGACGAGACCCTGGATGCTCCAGAGCAGGGTCTCCGGTCCGCCCGTGCCGGCACTGTTTTCCGTCAGGACCCCCCGGGTGGCATCCGTGAGGTCGACCGTCAGGATCTGGTCGAGACGCGAGTCGGAGAGCAGGAACCGGTTGCCGCCCGCGTCCACCGCGATGCCGTCGAACCGGTTGTTGTTGACTTCGAAATCGGGCCGGTAGTCGGTCACCAGCGTCCGGTTGCCTGTCGCCAGGTCGATGCCGGTCACCCAGCCGCCCAGCTCGGCGACGAGCAGCCGGTTGTTGGCCACATCGAGTGCCAGCGTCTCAGGCGAAACCAGGAGCGGACCCGAGCCCGTTGCAGCGTCGGACAGGATCGTCCGATCGCCCGTCGCCAGATCGACGGCGAGGATCGCGTCGAGGTTGCCGTCGGACACCAGTGCGCGGCCGTTGCCGGAATCGAGGACGATGTGGCGCAGCGAACCGAACGCGGGACCGCTTCCGGTGCCCCCGCTCGAGAATACGGTCCGGTCACCGGTCGCGAGATCGACCGCGTAAACGATGGGCTCGACCGTCGTCGCCACCAGGACCCGGTTGTTTGCGGCATCGAGCGCGAGCGACTGCGGCCCGTCGAGCGTGGATCCTGCACCGGTGCCCTGGCCCGACAGGAACGTCCGGTTGCCGGTCGCGAGATCGACCGCGACGACCGCATCGTCGCGCCAGTCGACGACCAGTGCCCGGTTGTTGGCGGTATCCAGCACGACATCACGGGGCGAATCGAGCGCCGTGCCCGTACCGATGCCCCCGCCCGACAGCACGGTACGTTCGCCGGTCGCGAGATCGACCGCCAGAAGCCCCGGCGTGATCGTTTCGACGACGAGTGCGCGGCCGTTCGCGGCATCGATCTCGATGTCGTCGAATCCCGGGTGCAGCGTGAAGTTGTCGATGTCGACCACCGCCGTATCGGTCGAGGTGTCCGCACGCTCGAGCGTCACAGTCAGCGTGTTCGGGCCGGCCGCCACGGGCACCGTCACCGACCAGCGGCCCGGGACGACGGGGTCGAGCGTCGCGAGCTCGCCGTTGACGTCGATGAAGTTGATGTCGGCCGGATCGACCGGATCGCCGAGCGGGTCGACGACGTTGCCGGTCACGACGGTCGTCGTCGCCGCGCCGCCGAGGTTCGAATCCGACAGCGGGAACGTGACCTCGATGGTCAGCCCCGCCTCGACCACCGTGACGGCCAGGTCGAGCGTATCGGTGCCGGCATTGCCGTCATCGACCGTGAGCTGCACCTCGTACACGTTGTCGCCGTCGGCATCCGCGGGGGCGCTGAAGTCCGGTGCGGTAACGAAAGCCAGCACGCCGCTCGCGGGATCGATGGCGAACTGCGCCTGGTCCGCGCCGCCGCTCGTGCCGAAGGTCAGTACGTCGCCGTCTGCATCGACGGCCGTTGCCGTGTACCCGGTGTCCGTAATGCCGGCGAGTGCCGTGTGTACGGTCTCCGACGTGAACACCGGCGGCGTATTCTCCGCGGGTGCCGGGTCGTTGATCGTGACGACGACGAGGCCGTCGTCGCCGAGTTGCCCGTTGGTGATGCTCGTGATCCTGACCGTGAAGGTCTCGCCCGCGTCGACTTCCGCATCGGCGTTGACCGGCACCGGGATCAGGGCGCTCTTCTGCCCGGGTTCAATGGTGACGCAGCCGGTGACGGCATCGTAGTCCAAACCCGGCGTCGCGGAGTCGCCGAGGTCCATGACGGCTTCGTAGCAGACGGTGACCGGGACATCGTAGAGCCGTTCCAGGTGCACGCTCACGAGCGCAAAATCCGCGCCGACCGCCGGCTCGTAGACTTCGAAATCGGGGCCGATCGTCACCGTGGGCCGGATCGGGTTCGCGCTGCAGTCGTTGTACGGATCGTTCGGGCAGGGATCGACAAGGTCGGCGATGGCGTCGCCGTCGGAGTCGAACTGCCACGGCAACGTCACGTCGACGACGGGCAACTCGATCTCGTCGGCATTCAGTGCACCATCGGCGTCCGAATCCGCAGCCCGGTCGAGCAGCGTCGCGTCGCCCCCGATCTCGCCGCCCGCGCCGGGCAGGAGATTCAGGCGCACCAGGTAGCAACGGTCGCGCGCCGCCTCGCGTTCCTCTGCGAACGCCGCGTCGTCGAACCATGCGGGGCACTGGTTCAGGAATTCGTTCCAGCCGTCGACGTCGGCCTGCCGCGCCGCAATGTCCTCGGTCGGCACCTTGCAGACGTCCGGGAATGCGATCAGCTGTCCGGCCATGTAGCGGTCGGACGAGGTACCCGGGACGCCGGCGTAGAACCGCTCGCGCAGCCACTGTCCCAGCGGTTCCAGCGGCTGGCCGCTGCCGAGGGCGGCGGTCACTGCAGCGAAACTCTGGTCGAGACTGAACGCGTCGGATGCGAGCCGCCCGAGGTTGTCCTCCCAGTTTTCGACGTAGGGATTCTGGTGCGACAGCAGGTCACCGAAAACAGGCTGCCCGGGCTGGTAACCGTAGATCGGCTGCCCGGGCTGGTAAATGCCGTCAATGACAAGAATCCCGCCGGCTCCGTCGAGGCGCGCCTCCTCGGTGAGCGCCGCCTCGACGACCGCGACAGCGAGCGTGCTCGACTCGTCGAGCGTCACCCCGAGCGGCTGCACCAGCCGCGGGACGAGGTACGCGATGAATTCGCGGCGCCATTCGGCGGGCGTGGTCCAGCTGCCCGCGCCGTTCTCGGCCAGCATCGTCGCCGGCGAAACGTCGTCGATCCTCGGCAGCCAGTTCTTGTAGATACGACTGTAGTCGGCAGGCTTGCGGAAGCCCCTGTCCTGCACGGCCGGCAGCTGGTGGCGATGCACCGCGCTGATGACGGCAGTCTTGCCGGCGGGCAAGCGCATCTCCGGCAGGCGATTGGAACCGAGCGCATTGGCCAGGGCCGACATCCGGCGGCGCGGCGCGATGTCGGCCGGCGCCAGTCCCGCCGCGGTGATCTCGTCGTCCCTGAGCAACGTGATCGCATCATAGGATGGTGTGCCCTCCAGGTCGGTGGCACCGACCGTCCACCACTGGAAGCCTGCCCGAGTGCCGCCGACGCCGTTTGCAAACGTCGCGTCGTGATAGACGTCGAACACGAGGTCGGTCGTGCCGTCCGCCGCCGCGCCGTCGATCTCGATGACGCCGCCGCCGGCGAGCGTGTCGGCACTGGTCGCGACGAGCGCGGCCGCTTTCTTCCGAAACTCGAAGTAGACGGGCTGTCCCGGCTGCACGGCCACCGGTTCGAATCGCACGACCAGCGGCCGGTCGGGATCGCCGTCGATCACGACGTTGGACAGTGTCCTGGACAGCAACAGCTCTCCGTCGCGCGGCGCGCCGGCCCAGATATTGAAATACAGGTTCTCGACACCTTCCTCGGCGGACGGCGCGATCCGGAAATCGACCCCGGCGATGTTGTCCGCGGTCGGCGTGTAGCTCTGCACGACGATCCCGGCATACTCCGTATCCGGGGCGCCCGCCGCCTGCTGGTCGAGCTGGATGTCCGCGAGCGGCGGGACGTCGAGCACGCCCGTGCCGGGCTCGACCAGGTATTCGACCTCGTAGAGGTTGCTCGCCGCCGGGAAGTCCTTGTACCGCAGGCGCTGCTGGGCAACGTACTCGGAGAAGCCCGGGTCGGCGACGGGTTGGTCCAGGCAATCGGCCGGGTTGCCCGAAATCGTGTAGCCGCCGGTATAGCTGTTGCCCGATGCGCCGGACCGGATCGCGACAGAACTGACGGTGTCACCCGGCGCGAAAGGCTGGGTCCCGACCGGCACGCTGCCGTAGACATGCCAGTTGAACGGCTCTCCCTCTTCGATAGTGAAATCGTCGATCGGTCCGTCGAGCCATCGGTTGGGGGGATCCTCGGTGTCCGTCGATGCCGAGCGGACGATCGGACTTCGCCGCGTGATGTCACCGTTCTCGTCGAAGTTCACCCGGATCGTCTGGACCGGCGCCTGGTAGGCAAAGTTGTCACCGCCGATACCGAAAATGATGTCCGACGGATCCGTCGGGTTCGTCCAGTCGGCTTCCGCGTAGAAGCGCACATCGAACCAGAACGTGCTACCGTCCGTACAGAGGCTGACGCTGTCGACCATCGTCGGCGCGCGCGCGTAATTCGCGCCGGCGCCCAGCTTGAGCGCCGCGTTGCCTGCGGGGGCCGCATCCTGCACCGGTATGTCGGGCTCCGGGTCCAGCGGGTTGGTCCCACGCAGGATCTCGTCGAAGTCCGACCAGTCGTCCTGGTCGGAGTCGAGGGGCAGCCCGTCAGCGTCGAGGCACTCCGGACCCGCGTCCAGCGGCTCGCGCGTCACCGGGTCGAGACAGTAGCGGCGCAGCCATTCGTCGAACTCCGACCAGCCGTTGCCGTCGGTGTCGGCACGCCAGTCGTCCTCGAACGGATTCAGGCCCATGTCGGCCTCGACCACGTCGGGGATGCCGTCGCCGTCCGTGTCGCGACGCTCCTCGCCGGGCGGAATCGCGAGGTCGTAGGTCCGCGCAATGGTCTCGTCGATCGTGGGGCCCTGCAGCCTTACGCTGACGCTGTAATTGCCGGAGTTGACGAGATAGAAAGTCTGGTACTCGTAGCCGTTCTCGCCGGTGCCGCCGGCATAGGCTGCGAGCTGCACGCCCGAATCGACGGTTGTCGATCCGGAGACCGTCTCGACGGCGGTCCACGTGAGCTGGTGTGGAGCGTTCTCCAGGATCGTGCGGCTCACGCCGATCCTGACCGCAATGGTGCCCGCGAAATTGCCCGACGCCGGGCTCACGACCAGGTCGCGGTGGCCGCCCGCGCCGCCCGCACCGACGGCGAGGGCCGCATCGCCGATGCCGACCAGCGAGACCGCGGGCTGTCCCGGCGTCATCGGGACGTGGCTGTTGGCGAGCTGGTTGATCAAGAGCGCCACGGTATCGCCGAAATCGATCGCAGCGAAGTCGGCCGGATTGACGCTGTCCATCCAGGTGCCCGTGTCGTAGCCCGTCACCTGCCCGGTCTCGGCATCGACCAACCACAGGTCGGCCGTGTCGCCCAGGAACAGCGGGCTCGTCTGCGCTCCGGCCAGCCCGGGCAGCGCGACGAGCATGGCTGCCAGCCAGTGCCGCCGGCCGGTCACTGGCCACCTCCGAACCAGTCACTCATGCGCCAGCGCACCGGGCGGTGCTGCGCGTCGAAATAGACGGCCTGGTAACGCCATTCGAAGCGCTGGGTCAGGGCGAGGTCGCCGGCCAGCTGGAACGGGTACTGGTCGACGAACCAAACGCGGAGTACGGTGGGATCCTTGTCGTCCGGGACGACGGCCTTGATGAAGGGATCGTTCAGCGTCCACACGGTGACCGGTCCGCTGTCGAGGCCGAGATCGACCTCCTGCCGGTCGAAGTGGACGTAGTCGATCATGGGCGACACCTGCACCCAGTCGGATGCCGGACCGCCACCCACTCGCTGCTGCCGGTACAGCATGAAGCGAAGCTCGGGCTCGACGAAACTCTGGAAGCGGACCAGGCCGTCGTTGAAGCAGCGGTACGGATAGAACACCTGCCTGAATGCCGGCGGCGGCTCCGGCGCCTGGATCCAGCAGTCGCCGATCTGGCTGCCGTCCTGCAGCAGGTCGGCCGAGGCCCCGAGCTCGATCCGGAGCAGCGGGATGAACTGCAGGGTTTCCGTGTCGAGCGCCGCGTCGAGCGCCGCGCCCTGCTCGGCGCGCGGCACGTCCGGCCAGGGCAGGTAGACCGGCAGGTCCTCACCCGTCGCGGTGCGCGTGAAACAGCGCTCGTTGCCCCATTCGGAGTTCGGCGCATTGCCCGTACCGTCGTCGCGGCCGAGGGCCATCATGCTCAGGCAGAACCGGTCGCGTGTCCCCGCCAGCGCGTCCACCGGCAGCGAGCCCGCGATGGACTCGCCCGGCGCGTTGTCGATCACCGGGAAAACCTCGACGACGGCCGAGCCCGGCCCGTCGGCCGGCTCGTGGCGCAGCCTGGCGGTCGCCATTGCGACCTGCTCGGCGGGCAGGCGGAACGTGAAGCGCGCGAGCGCGTCGTCCACATCGAGGGTCAGCACCTGCGGCGGACTGGGTGTCTTCGGGTGCTCCGGCGTGATCGTGCACGGGAACTGGACGGTGGCCGAGATGTTGTTGTTCTCGTCCGTCGCGATCGCGTAGCCGCAGAACAGTCCCGGGCGCGGTGTGAACGTGAGGCCGCCGGGATCGCAGGTGCTGCCGATACGCGTCGCCGTGCCGTCGATGTCCTCGAACACGGCGATGCAGACGTTGCCGGACCCCGGGGGCGTCACCGTGACTTTCGGGCCGCCCGGCACGAGCTCGCCGGGCGTGACGGCGACGTCGGTCTCGACGAAGTCGGGCACGAGGCGCACGTTGCCTGCCTGGCAAAACTGGTTGTCGACATCGTAGGGCACGTCGACCTGGCAGGCCTGGCCGCCCGTGTTGCCGGTGGCCGGGAAGTCGATGCTGACCTGCTGGCCGGCGCAGGCGGTCGCGATCTGCCCGCACTGATCCGTGTTTGGCGACCGGACCTGCGGTTCGGTTACGGAGAAGTCCTGGCCGCCGCAGCTCACCGTGAAGGTCTCGCCCTTCTCGTCTTCGCTCAGCTCCTCGCTGAAGCCCCAGGGCACGTCGGGCGTCGTCTCGACCGCGCAGCCCGACGGCCTCGGTTCGGGCTTCGTGACCGTGACGACCGGCGGGTCCGGCGGCTCGCGGTCCGGGAACAGGCCGCGCTGCGGCGCACTCATGTGGCTCAGCCGGCCGAACGGCACCGGCGTATTCGCTTCGGATACGACGCGGTACCAGAAGACCGTGTCCTTGTTGCCGGCCGGTACCGTGTCGAACATGCGCGCGATCGGTTCCGCGTTCGGGTTGAGCAGCCTCGGCCGCCCCAGCGATACGCTGCCGCCGCCGTTGGCGTAGACGAGATAGTTTTTTGCGCCGGCCGGCTGCTGCAGCGGATTGCACTGCATGCCGGCGCTGCGTTCGAAGGCATCGTAGCGCCCGTTGCCGTCGAGGTCGGGCGTTTCGAAATCGTCTTCGACGCCGTCGCCGTCGCTGTCCTTGAAGCGGCCCGCGATGTCGAAATTCTCGAAGCGATAGATGCGGTAGTCGCGCACGTCGAGCCGCACCGAATTGCGCGGATCGGTGGCACAGTTGCCGCCGATCGGCACGTACTCGAGCACGCCCGTGACCGCTGCTTCGACCGTGTTGCAGAAGAGCCGCGTGCCCCGGTACATGTCGATGTAATTGTCGAGATCGACCTCGTCCCAGGTAATGGTCCAGGCCTCGAGGCCACCGGTCGCGTCGGCGAAGGTGCGCAGGTTCCAGGGCGCCGGCGGCCGGGTCATCAGCGGCACCTCGACGACGGCGCCGGTCGTTGGCCCGTAGTTGCCCGTGAAGTCGCGCGGCACGAGGTAATAACCTCTGCGGTCGCCGGGCTTCAGTCCCGCGCGCATGAGCTGGTCGCGCGCCTCGACCCACTTCGGGTCGATCGGCACGTTGGCGTCCGGAATCGGGGGCAGTTCGTCCGGACGTCCGAGCCGCTCGACGTGATACTGGCGTGCCTCGAGCCATTCGGGATCGGCCGCAGACGGTCCGGCGTCGATGATCAGCGAGACGTTGACCTTCTCCAGCCCGTCGAGCTCGGGCCGGCCGCGCGGGTCGACCGTGGCCGCCGCCGCCAGCGCCGCGATGTCGCGCGCAGGCGCCGTGACGTCGGTCGGGGCGAGATTCTCCGTCGTCCGGTACAGGTCGAATCCCGCGATGTAGGCCTGTGCCGCCGTCCGGTCCGCGGCGTTCGCGCCGCCCGCGGCATCCCAGTCCAGCATCACCGTGTAGTGATCCTGCGAGTTCTCGGGCAGGTCGCAGTTCCAGTCCGAAACGCGTACCTGGCGCAGGTTGGCTGCGCCAAGCACCTGTTGCTGCGCGGTGGGATCGATTTCGACGTAGCCCAGGCGCACGGTGTCCGCCCCGTTCACGCCGAGCAGCTCGTACTCCACGAGGCCTGCGCCGCCGGCCGGCACCGGGTCGGTGTCGATCCAGGCGCGGTAGCGTGCGCGCGCGACGTTGAAATCGGTGCGCGAGCCGACGAATGCCCAGAGCGGGTTGTAGCGGCCGGCCGCGTTGGCCGGGTCGATCAGGTCATGCAGCGTCTGCGCGAACTGCCCCGGATTGAACGACTCGCCTGCCTCGCTCGCGATCTCGTTCAGGCGCGTGATCGTCTCGAGCTTGCGGCGCAGGTGATCGGCGCCGCGGTACAGCACCTCGATCTGCGCCGGCGTGCGGACCGCGTCCCGGGGCCAGTCCGGACCCACGGCCTCGCCGTTGCGGAGCAGCCGGAATGCGAGCACATCGTCGGGCAGCCGGCCCTCGGTCGCATCCCAGCGCAGGTAGACGTGAGTCGCACCCGGCACCGGCCCGGCACTCGTGACGGTTTTGGCGACGAAGTAGAACTGGTCTTCGGCAGCCGGCACCGCCGCCGACAGGCAGAGGCCGGCCAGCAGGGCAAGGAATAGTCGGTCAGAACGGCGCATCAGTGAATCGCACTCGGTTTGGGCGGGTTGACCTGCCAGCGCCCGTTGTCGAAGGTCGCGTCGAACTGCGCGTCGCCGGTGCCGCACCAGTCGTCGTCGCGGCTCCGCGGCACGCTGGTCCAGGTGCCCGGGTTGCAGTCGAGGCCCACGCCGGCGACGCCCCAGCCCTCGCCTACGAGCTTCAAATCGCCGTCGGTCGAGGCGCTGCCGCCTACGGTCACCTTGCCCTTGAGCGCCGCGATGCAGGCGACCTGCCCCGTGGCGCCGCCGCCGACGAGACCGCCGAAGGTCGTCGGCTGGCCGACGAAGATCCAGGTGCCGAAATCCGCCACGACGCCGACATTGAGTGCGCAGCCGCCCGGGATGATCGGGATCGTCGCGCCGCCGCGGAGATAGGCGCCCGTGAAGCCGCTCGCCGGCAGGTTCGGCAGGAACTTCTCGACGTCGGGATCGAGATCGGTGATGACGCTGTTGCCCGGGCACACGCGGCCGACGAGGAACGCGACATCGGCCGTCAGGCTCGAGAACACCGCGCCGGCCGAGGCGCCGATGTAGGTCTGCTGCGCACCGAGGCCGGCGGCAAACGCCGGGTCGAACACGACGGCATCCGAGAAACCGATCTCGCCGATCGTGTTGATGCCACCGAAGATGCCGACCGGGACGAGGGCCGGCCCGTCCGGCTGCCCGCTCTCGAGCGTGAAACCGAGGTAGAGCTTCTCGATGTTGATGTCGGCCGCCATGACGTTGATCGGCAGCCCGTAGGCCGAGATCTTGACGTCGAGCCGGCTCTCGCCGGGGGCGAGCGCACAGGCCGTCGGCGTGTTGACGTCCGGGTTCGTGTGCTTCGCCGACCAGCTCTCTGCGTCGAGGGCAGCCCTGAATCCGGTCTTGTCGTCATCGTCGCCGCCGCGCATCGTCCAGCCGGCACTGATGTGCGCGCGCTCGAGCTCGTTGCCGGCGATCGTCGCGAAGCCGTTCATCCCGGCCGACTGCAGCGGGATGCCGCGCACGACCGACGTCGCTTCGCGCAGCGCGTCGTTGATCGGGCCGGTGACCGCGGCGAGGGCGCTTTCGACGACGAAGTTCACCTGGTCGACGATCTGCAGCACGATGCCGTTGAGTGCGTAGGCCACCTCGCCGAAGTGCCTGTCCATGGCCAGCCGGAGATCACGGACCGGTTGGCTGCGCATGATTTCCGCTACGAGCATCCGGCGCAGCTCCTCGGGACTCATGTAGGCACCCGGCAGCAGGCCCTGTGTCGCCGCGACGAGCGCTTCCTTGACGTCCGCGAACGCCGTATCGATCTCGTCCTCGATGACGAAGAACAGCGCATCGGCGATATCACGTTCGTTGCCGCCGTTGTTCGCCAGCGCGTTGATGCCGTAAGGGGGCTGTGCATCGGGCACCGGCTGCGACAGGATCAGCGGGCAAAACTCGGCCGTTTCGTCGTGCGACGCCCGGTAGAGAATGCACGAGACGACACGGTTGATCCCGTCGCCGGCATCGGTAGTGTTCGGGTCCGTCGCCGGCGTCAGGGCGGCGCGCACCGTCCTGATGGGCTCGTAGATCCGCTCCGCGAACTGGTCCTTGATCCCCTGCGCCTGCTGCAGCGCGACGAGCGCGCCGATCAGCTGCTGCTGTGCCGCGGCGAGCCCGGTGAGCAGGTCGTCGGCGTACGCCTCGGCAAACTGCACCACTTCGTCGATCGCCTCGGGCTGACACACGAGACTGCTGACGGTGTCGTCCGCTGCGTCGACGAAGCCGATCAGTTCATCGGTCGCATCGCGAATGCGCTGCCGCGCCGTCGCCAGCTGGCGCTTGACGTCGTCGTTCTGCGCGATCGTTTCCGCCGCCGCGAGCCACTCGTTGCCGTTGCGAACAACGTCGGCGACGCGCCGCACTGCGGCGACGCGGTTCGCAGCCGCCGTCAGGAAACCGGTGCCCTCCTCGTCGATGAGCAGGCCGTCCCGGCAGGCCGAGTCGACGACCGCCGTTGCCTGGCGCATGACGAGCTTCACGTTTTCGAGCGCCGTCGAAAGCTCCTGCGCGTAGGACAGCGCTTCCAGGAACACGTCTGCGGAAAACTGCAGGGTTGCCGTCATCTGCTGGTCGACGGTCCGCACTTCGGCTTCGACCTGGTCGAGAATCGTCCGGACCCGCTCTGCAGCCGCGTCGATGAGCTCGAACTTGCCCAGCCGTTCCACCAGCGGCTCCGTGCCGTTGACCGAAAGGATCGCCGCTTCGAGTTCAATGAGCGCCTGCCGGAGCTGGTCTTTCAGTTGCGCGAGCCGATCGCCCAGGGGCTCCTCGAGATCTTCCTCGATCAGCGCCGTCATCTGCTGCGGCATGCTCTTGAGCTGGGTCAGGATCTCGCTCACGGTGACGAACGGGTCCTGGTTGTTCGGCGTGAGCGGCGCGGTCGCCTTGCCGACCTCCTCGAGCGCCGTCTCGAGCGCCGTTTCGAGAATCTCGTCGAGACCGCGGTTGGCCAGCCGGTTGACGATGTCGACGGTCTCGAGCACGTCCGAAAGCGCCGGCTCGAACAGCGGCCCGTTCGTGATCCGGAGGTCCTGCAGCACGGCGTCCACCGCCCTCGCGCTGCGCGCGTCGGTGATGTCGACCTGGAATTCCAGACCCTCGAGCCGCGTGAAGTCGGCGCTCGCGCCGAAACTCAGCTTCGTGCGGTCGGGCTCTATGAAATTGATGCCTGCATTCGCATCGAGTACGAACAGGTCCTTGGTCAGCTGCCGGCCGAGGAACCTCGACTGGCGGCCGCGCGCGTCGGCATCGGAGTTGCCGCGGTCGAGCTGCCACGGCTGGTAGTAGACGGGCATGCGGAAGCCGAACCCGGTACGGCCCCACTCGTACTCGGCCTTGATCGCGCGACTGTTGTCGCTTGCCGACTGCGCGTTGGCTGCTCGCAGCAGGTCGGCATTGCGCTGGGCACCGTTCTGGCCGGCGAGTTCTCCTTCCTTGAGCACGACCGTCGGCTCCGCGACGACGTCACCGAAGCGGCGGACGTTTGCAAGCCTCAGATCCGAATCGATCGCGTTCCAGAACGGGACGCCCACCCGCGTCTGCCGGAACTCGAGCCAGCCGTAACGATCGCTGTCGACTTCCGCCGAACCGAGCCGCACGTGGTCCGGCATCTCGTTGCTCGTCCTGACCGGAAAGCCACGACCCTCCTCGGACCGATCGAAGCGGTATGCCGGCAGCTGGCCGCTCGTCTGCGCATCGATGAAGCCGGCGGGCGTCCACTCGGTCTCGAAGGCCACCGGCTTGTCGAGCGCCTCGAAGTGCACCTGGTGGTCCATGCCGAAACGCTGCGCGCCGACGATGCACGCCTGCCCGTTGCCGGAGCCCGTGAAGCGCGCTGCGAAAATGTCGGTCGGCGCCTGCCACGCATAGAGCTCCGGAGCGCAGTTTTCGTCAATCTCGCCGTTGCCGTTGTTGTCGCGGGCGTCGCAGGCTTCGTACATCAGGTCGATGTTGCCGAGCTTCGCGTTGCAGTCGATCTCGAGATTCGTGAAAAAGATATCGAGCCCGTCCGCGCCGCCCGCATCGCCCTGGAGCGCCAGGCGACCGTCGATCCAGGTCTCCGTGTCGAGCGCGTTGTCGACGGCACGGACCGCGAAGCGCTCGAGGTCGAGCGGGTAACCGTAGAACTGCGGCGAGGTCGCGCCAAGGCTCGCCGAAGCGACGTTGAAGACGCCCGTGATGCCCGCATTGCGGATGACGTACTTGACGGCCGGGGACGACTGCAGATCGAACGCCGCATCTTCGCCGTTGTCGAGCCGGAGCGCCGTGCCGAGCGAGCCTATGTCCTGGCCGTCGCCTGCCGCAGGAATGCCGCTGCCGTCGCGGTAGATTTCCGGCCCGACCGACATTCCCGTCGGGAAATGGTTACCGTCGGCGAACGCCGCCGAGCCCGCGGGATGCACGTCGATTTCGCCGGGCACTGCGCCGTCGTCGAGATGCCCGATGAGCACGTCGCTGACCACGGCATTCGATATGACGTAGCCGGGGACGGCCAGTTTCAGGTTCGGCTGCACGGCGAGGTCGTCGGGCCGGGACCAGGCATGATCACCGCCTTCGCGCGCACCGAACCGCGGTACCGTGTGCGCGCCGACGTTGGCCGTGTCGCCCAGCACATCGCCGTCGCCGTCGAGTGCCACGGCGCCGGCGACCGAGAACCAGTCTTTGCTCCCCTGGACGCAGCCTGGCTCATAGCACGCGGTTGACTGACCGAGCCGGTATTCGTCGAGCGTCACGCTGGTTGCCGCCAGCTCGTTGTCGACGACCGACTGGGAGAACTCCTGCCATTCGACCCGGGCGCGCGGGAACGCCGTGTGATCGGCGAATCCCGGGCCACCCGCCACCGTGATGTCGCCCGATACGCCGTTCGGTCCGAGTATCAGCGTGCCGCTCTTGCCCGCGACGCCGCGATAGAAGATGTCGTTGCTGTAGAGGATGCTGAATGCGCGCGGATCCTGCGTCGAGTAGCCCACGTCCATTACGTAGCGCATGTCGCTGTAGCCGATCTCGAGCCCGGCGGCGGTCAGCGCAAACGAGCCCGGCACGAACACGAACGGCCAGCCGTGTGCGTGCAGCTCGAGCACTCCCGTCGAGTTCGGATTCGGTGCGCGGAACACGAGAAACGGGTACGACAGTTCTATGCGAAGGGTCTGGTTGAACGGCGGCCCCACGTCGGTTTCGCTCTCGATGCGGGAATAAAGACCCTGCGGCAGCACGATCGTCGTCTCGGCATCCGGGTCGGCGGACCCGCCGATGATGTCCAGCCGGCCCTCGACCATGACCGCCGGCCCGGCACCCGCTCCCCCGGCGTCGAAATCGACGCAGATGACGCCCGCACCGACGACGAGCGAAGCTTCCTCGCCACCGTAGGGAAACGTCTGCAGGTACTGCGCGTCGAGCGCGTACTGGCCGGCCGCGCAGCCGTTTGCGGCCCCGTCGAGCACGTCGTACACGATGCCGATGCCGAGCAGCGTGTCACCGACCAGGACCGAGTCCGGTGCCGTTACCAGGGGCGCGACGGTGTCGGCCGCTGCCAGCGGATTGGTCGTCCCCAGCCGGGCTTCTAGTTCCAGGTCCCAGCCGTTCGTCACAGCATCCTCGGCCAGTGCCAGCGACGCGTCGTCGGTGAGGCGGATATACGGCTGCCGCGGATTCGGCGGGTCCGTGACGAGCTGCACCGAATCGAGCGTGTAGAGGTAGGGCCCGAGCAACACCTCGGAAACCGGCGTACCGCCGTCCTTCGCGACGAGGAAAAAGTCGACGAGCCAGTTCGTGCCACGCTGTGGGCAGTTCGACGGATCGCCGCAGTCCGCGGCGAGGTCGATGGCGGCCTGCGCCAGGTTGGCGCGGCCCGCGACGATGCCGAGCGAGGTTTCCGTCCCGTCGAGCAGACGGCAATGCTCGTCGTTCATGTTCGTGACCGGGTTGCACAGCGCGGCAAGATCGAAAGAGACGATCTGCATGCCCGCCGCGTCCTGGTCGGCGAGCGTGGAGGATGCGCCATCGCGGATCGTCACGTCGGCGACCCCCTGGAACACCGGGTACGCGGCCGTTTGCGATTCGATCGACACCGTGATCGTCTCATTGGGCTCGGCCCGGGCATCGATGATCACGTTGATGTCCCGGTGGACCGTCATCACGCCGGCCGGGACGACGACGCTCTGCACGATCCCGATGAAGTCCTCGCCTGCCGTCGCCGTGCCCGAAGTCGCCGTCAGCGCCACGCGGACCGGCTCGGCCGACGGTTCGTTGAGCCTGACGTAGACACGCGCCTTGCCACCCGCTTCCCAGCCGGTCGTACCCGATACGCTGACGAGCGGTTTCGTGACCTCCTGCCAGGAGCAGCCGCTCGTCGTGATGCAGACGAAGACGTAGAAGTTGTTACCCAGCACCAGCATCGGCAGGTTGAAGCCGGAATACTGCTGAGCCAGCGCGTAGATCGCGTTAGCGGTGAGCCCGTTCAGCACGGAGAGCGCGGTGATCGCCTCGTCAGTATTTTCTGCAGCGAGTACGCCGTCCACGATCGTCTGGAAGCCGCCGGTGTAGAGCTGGTCGCTGTCCAGAATCTCCACCAGTCCGGCGCTCAGGACGAGCAGCTGCAGGTTCGGGTCCGTCAGGTCCGAGTTCTCGGTAATCGCGTTGAAGTCGAGTGCCGAGGGGTCGGTGCCGGCCGGGAACCCGAGTACCGTGTTGATGAAGTCCGTGTGTTGCTGGAGCAGCGCTCCCGGAGTCCCGACACCGGCGCGCAGGTCCCGCAGCACGAGTTCCGCGATCAGCGTCGTTGCGATGTTGATGTTCGCAGTGATGTCCGCCGTACCGGGCGCGACGATGAGCCGCAGCGGCTTGTCGGTCTCCACCAGGCTGCCGTCGATCTCGCTGGTGAAGGTCCCGGTGGCCTCGAACAGCGTCAGCTGGTTGTGGGCGATTTCGATCGAGAAGTTCTGGCCGCTGACCGGGACATTGACGGGCGTGCCGAGCGCCCCTGTCGCCGCGTCGACCGGCAGCGCCTGCACCTCGAGTACCTCGAAAAGCCCTTTCTGCGCCGTGCCCTGGACGTTGAGTTCGGTATCCGGAGGCGGCGGCGGGCCGCCGCCCGAACCACCGCCGGAACCGCCGCCGCACGCGGTCAGCGCGACTGCGACGAGGCAGGACAACAGCAGCGACCGGCCGATTCGCCGCCCGTCACTCTCTGCCCGAAAATCCGTATTCCCCAACGCGCATCCCCGTATTCATTTGCTTTTTTTTGCGTCGCTTGCGCTTGTCGTCACACTAGATTCACGCAATTGCGGCGACAACCCGCTGACGCACCCATTTTTCGTCTTCGATCACCCATTTTTCGCGCGTGACGTCAAATCGCGCGACATAATCTGCCCGGGACAGGGTAAATTGCGCGTCTCGATGATCGTTGGGACGGACGCCAGGTGCTGGTAGAAAGAGAAAGCCAGCTGAAAAAGTTGCACCGACTGGCCCGCTCGGCCGCGGACGGGCACGGCGCGATCGCGCTGGTCGCCGGCGAGGCGGGGATCGGCAAGACGACCCTGCTCGAAGAGATGCGGCTGCGCGAAAGCTCCGGGTGCAGGGTCTTGTGGGGCGGCTGCGAAGCGCTGGCGACGCCGCGGGCGCTCGGCCCGATCCACGACATGGCGCCGGCGCTCGGTGGGGACGTACCAAAGCTGCTCGCCGACGGCGCGACGATTTCCGAACTTTTCGATGCGATGCTGCACCAGGTCGAGCGCGCGGACAGGGCCGACGTACTCGTCTTCGAGGACGTGCACTGGGCCGATTACGCGACGCTCGATTTCCTGCGCTTCATCGGTCGCCGCGCCTCCATGTTGCCGATGTTGCTCGTGCTCAGTTATCGCGACGATGAGGTTGGGCCGGAGCATCCGCTGGCCCAGGTGCTCGTGGATTTCCCGGACGCCTACACGACGCTGATCGAGGTAGGACCCCTGACGCGCGAAGGCGTCAGTGCGCTGGCCGCCTCGACCGGCTACCCCGGCGAAAAGCTATTTGAAGTGTCCGGCGGCAATCCCTTCTTCGTGACGGAACTGATCGCATGGCAGGACGACAAGGTCGACACGATTCCCGCGACGGTCAAGGATGCCGTGTCCGCGAGGCTGAACCGGCTTGCTGCCGCCGAACGCAGGTTTCTCGAAACGATCAGCGTGATTCCCGGAACGGTACCGCCCTCGATACTCGAACCGCTTTTCGGCGACAGCGGAGAAACGCTGGCCATGGCCTGCGTCGGGAGAAATCTTCTGATGCAGAACGTCAACGGCTCGCTGCGCTTTCGCCACGAACTGGCACGGCTGGCCACGCTCACGCGTATTTCCGCCTCGCGCCAGAAGAAAATCCATGCCCGGGTCCTCGATGCGCTGCTGACCGAAGGCAACACGCCGACCTTCGACCAGCTCGTGCATCACGCGGCGGGCGCCCTCGATGCGAAGCGCGTCCTGCAGTTCGCCCCGCGCGCTGCGGACCGTGCCGCCGCCGTCGGCGCGCACCGCGAGGCCGCGGCGCATCTCGGCACGGCATTGCGATTCATCAACGAGGCCGAACCGGAGCTCGCGGCACGCCTCTACGAAGACTGGGCCTATGAGGCGGGACTGGCCCTCAGTATCAGCGACGAGGTGCTCGAAGCCCGCCGGCACGCGATCTCACTCTGGCGAGCGCTCGGCCGCGATGACAAGGTCGGGGAAAACCTGCGCTGGCTGTCGCGCCTGCACTGGTACCGCGGCGAGGCCGCAGAGGCCGGGCACTTCGCCGACGAGGCGGTTCGCGTCCTCGAAAGCACGCCGCCCTCCGCGGAGCGCGCAATGGCCTACAGCCTTCGCTCGCAGTTGCACATGCTGAACGACCGCATGGAAGAAGCGATCGAATGGGGCGAACGTGCATTGGCCCTCGCGGAGAAGTTCGACAACCTGGAGGTCAAGGTTCATGCCCTGAACAACATCGGGACCGCGATGATATTCCGCAGCCGGCCCGAGGGTATCGAACGACTGGAGCAAAGCCTTGCCCTGGCGCTGGAAGCGGGACATCACGAACATGCCGCGCGCGTCTACACCAACCTCGCGGAGTACGGCGTCGATTTCAAGGACTTCGACCTGGCCGAACGCGTCATCCGGGACGGAATTTCCTTCGATACGCAGCACGATCTCGACTCGTGGACGCACTATCTCGTCGGCCGGCTGGCCCAGCTCCGCATGGAACAGGGTCGATTGCTCGATGCGGAGACGATCGCGCGAGGCGTACTGAAACTGGAGCAACTCACGCTGCTGATGCGACTGCCTGCGCTGATCGTTCTTGCACGCGTCCGGCTGCGGATGGGCAAGCCGGATGCTTACGAGCTCGCGTCCCGTGCACTCCAGAACGCCATGGCGACGGACGAGGTCCAGTACATGATCCCGGCGCGCTTCACACTCATCGAAGCGGCATGGCTCGAGGATGCACCGCACAGGGCAGCCGAGCACCTGGATACCCTGGCTGCGATCAGCAAGGCCGAATTGCATCGCTGGAACCAGGCGGACCTCGTCATCTGGGCCCGTCGCCTGGGTTATGCGCTTCCCGACGGGTATGCGGACGACCTGCCGGAACCCTACGTGGCCGAAATCAACGGCGACTTCGCTGCCGCTGCCGAGCGCTGGGCCGATCTCGGGCTGCCTTACACGGCCGCCATGACCTTGCTGCAGGACCGCGGCAGGAACGCGGCGGCTTCGATAGGCCGTTCGATCAAGATACTCGAGAAACTCGGTGCCGCAGGAGCGGTTGCACGAGCACGCCGTATCGCGGATGAACTCGGCGTGAGTCGCGAAATGCCCAGGGCGCGTCGCGGACCGTACAAGAGCGCGCGCAACCACCCGCTCGGCCTGACCAAGCGGGAGCAGGATGTGCTGGCTCTCGTCGCGGAGGGCGCAACGAACAAGG
>JAWWBD010000021.1:0-24126 GCA_033721115.1 Woeseiaceae bacterium
CTCCTCGTCGAAAAAGTCGATCCGGACCGGGGCCACGGCCCCCATCGGGAAGACGTCGATCAGCGAACCCCGCACCGCGAACTCGCCGTGTTCCGCGACCTGGGATACCCGGGCATAGCCGGCCTCGGTCAGCGACTCGATGAACGGGTCGCGCGGCAGTTGCTCGCCGGTCCGGATCGAGAGCGCGCGAGCGGCGACGTAGCGCGGCGGCGGCAATCTCTGCAGCAACACCTGTACGGAGGCGACGACGATACCCCGCTCGAACCGCGGCAGTTCCGCGAGCACGCGCAGCCGCTCGGACGTGATGTCCTGGTGCGGTGAGAAGCTGTCCCAGGGCAGGGTCTCCCACTCGACGAAGTGGCGGACCGGCAGGTCACCGTCCGCGAAGAACCGGATCTCCGCCTCGACCTGGTCGGCCTGCCGCGGCCCCTCGGTGAGGAGCAGGACGGGGCCCGGCGCCCTGCGTGCGAGTTCGGTCGCCGCGAGCGCGGCGCTCGCACCCACGAGCCGGCCCCACGCGTGGCGCTCGCCGCCGGCGGGCAGTGGCAGCGTCGGATTGAGCAGCAGGCTTTCGGCAGCCAAGGCCTGTCGTCCGGGAGCGAAAGGGCCGCGATTATCACACAGACCGGCCGCCCGGGCCGAGGCGACGCGAAAACGCCCCGCCGGCAGGGCCGGCGGGGCGTCCGGATTCTTCCGTGCAGCGCTTAGCGCTTGACGACGGCGTGGATGACCTTGTCGTATTCGAAATAGACGACGTAGCCCGGATATTCCCAGCGCGAGATCGGCGGGTCGCCGACCGGCGCGACCTTCGACGACGGCGTACCGAATGTCTGTTCGACGCGGGCTGCCGTCATGCCGCGCGTCGGCCGGTCGCCGTCGGCACGCGGTGTCGCACCCTCCATGTCCAGGTTTTGGGCGTTGGCGGCGCCGATGACGCCGGCGAGGAGGACGGGCAGGATCAGTCTTACGAGCTTCGTCATGGCAGGCACTCCCGAGTGTCCGGCGACTATAGCACCCGCGGGCGTGCGCAAAAAACGATCGCATCGCCAGCCGCCGGGCCTTTGTCCCGAATCTGTGAAACGCGTCACGAATCGGCACCGGGCAGACGGGGTTGTGGTTTAATGCACGCGATGCTGAACCCCGTCGAACTCTTCGTCGGGCTGCGCTACCTCAGGGCCAAGCGCCGCACCCGATTCGTCTCTTTCATCACGCTGATCTCGCTCGCCGGTATCACGCTCGGGGTGGCGGCCCTCATCGTGATCCTCTCGGTCATGAACGGATTCGAGGGCGAGTTGCGCGGCCGCCTCCTGAGCATGACGGCGCACGGTTTCGTCACCGGCCCGGACCGCGTCGTCGAAGACTGGCGGCGCCAGCTGGAACGGGTCGCAGCGACGCCCGGCGTCGCTGCCGCGGCGCCCGTCGTCGAAATGGAAGGCATGATCCAGCACGGCGCCGAACTCCGGGCCGTGCTCGTCAACGGCGTGGAGCCGCGTTTCGAGAAGAACCTGGCGGAGCGGCCGCTGAACCTGCTCGAAGGCGATCTCGACAATCTCGAGGCGGGCAGCCGCAGCATCATCCTCGGCCGGCTGCTTGCGCTTGATCTCGGGCTCAGGCTCGGCGACGGCGTCGTGCTGCTGATACCGCGGCCGGCCGGCGACGGTACGCTCGAGCCCCGCCTCGAGCGCTTTGTCCTGCGCGGCGTCTTCGAGGCCGGGCTGCAGGATCACGACGACCTGCTGGCACTGGTCCACGCCCGCGACGCCGCGGTGATCCTCGGGCTCGGCGACAGCGTGTCGGCGCTGCGCTTCCGTGCCGACGACGTCATGGCGGCACCGCGCGTGGCGCGCTCGCTCGCAGAGACCCTCGGCGGCGAAATACTGGCGAGCGACTGGACGATCGAGAACGCGAGCTACTTCCGGGCGATACGCCTGGAGAAAACGATGATGTCACTGATCCTGTCGCTGATCATCGGCGTCGCGGCCTTCAATATCGTCGCGAGCCTCGTCATGGTCGTCACCGACAAGACCAACGACATCGCGGTCCTGCGCACGCTCGGCATGCGGCCGGGGGGCGTCGTCCGCGTGTTTTTCATCCAGGGCGCGGTCATCGGCTGGGCCGGCGTGTTTTTCGGCGTGCTCGCGGGCGTCGTGCTCGCGCTGAACGTGCCCGTCGTCGTGCCCTGGCTCGAGCAGGCGCTGGGCTTCCAGATCATGCCGGGCGACGTCTACTACGTTTCCGAGATTCCGTCCGAGCTCGAAGCGGCGGACGTCCTGGTCATCGCCGTCGCCGCGTTCGTCCTGACCTCGCTCGCGACGCTGTATCCGGCACGGCGGGCCGCGCTGGTCGATCCTGCCGTGGCGTTGCGCTACGAGTGAAACCCGTGCAGCGTCCCTTCGAACTCTGGATCGGCACGCGCTACGTACGCGCGAAGAGCGGCAACCGTTTCGTGTCCCTGATCTCGGCAATCTCCATGCTGGGGATCGCCATCGCGGTCGGCGTCCTCATCGTCGTGCTCTCGGTCGTCAACGGCTTCGAGCGAGAGCTTCGCGAGCGCCTGCTGACGATGACCGCGCACGCGACGATCGAGGGCCTCGAGGGCGAGCTCGCCGACTGGCGCAGCATGACGGCGATCGCTGTCGACAATCCTCGCGTCGGGGCCGCCGCCCCGTACGTGGACGGGCAGGCGTTGCTCGTCGCCGGGGAGCGCCTCAGCGGCGCGGAGCTCAGGGGCATCGAGCCGGCCGCTGAACACGCCGTTTCGGGCATCGCGGACGTCATGGTCGACGGAGCGATCGCAAGTCTGGCGCCCGGCGCGTTCAACATCGTACTCGGTACGGAACTCGCTACGGCGCTGGGCGTCGGGGTCGGTGACCGCGTCACGGTCACGCTCGCGCGCGGCATCGTCACGCCGGCCGGCGTCGTGCCGCGGACGAAGCGTTTCACCGTGAGCGGGCTGTACCGGGTCGGCATGTTCGAGTTCGATCGCCGGCTCGCGTTCGTGAACCTCGGGGATGCCCAGCGTCTGTACCGGCTGGGCGACGCCGCGACCGGGCTGCGGCTGTCGGTGACCGAGATCTTCGCCGCGCCGGCCATCGTCCGGGAGGTTGCGCTCGCGAGCGGCGAGGTCGTGCTGGTGTCCGACTGGACGCGGCGCAACGTCAATGTCTTTCGCTCGATCCAGATCACGAAGTCGATCCTGTTCGTCATCCTGCTGCTCGTCATCGCCGTTGCCGCGTTCAACATCGTGTCGACGCTCGTCATGGTCGTCAGGGACAAGCAGGCCGACATCGCGATCCTGCGCACGATCGGCGCCCGGCCGGGCGACATCCTGCGCATTTTCGTCACGCAGGGCAGCGTGATCGGTCTCGTCGGCACGCTCGCCGGCGCAGCGGCTGGTATCCTGCTCGCCCTCAACCTGGAGAGCGTCGTGGGGTTCCTGGAGTCTGCGTTCGACATCAAGCTGCTGGCGGCCGATGTGTATTTCATCAGCGATCTGCCCGCGGACCTGAGGCTCGCCGACGTGCTGCGCATCGCAGGGATCGCGCTCGCGCTCGCGCTGATCTCTACCGTCTACCCGGCCTGGCTTGCGGCGCGGACGGCGCCCGCGGAGGCGCTGCGCTATGAGTGACGGGCCGGTCCTGTCCTGCCGCGGGGTCACCCGGCGGTTCCGCGAGGGTGATTCGACGCTCGAGGTCTTAAGCGGCGTCGATCTCGAGATCGCGCCGGCGGAACGCGTCGCGATCGTCGGGGCATCGGGATCCGGCAAGTCGACACTGCTGCAGATCCTGGGCGGACTCGACGAGCCGAACGAGGGCGAAGTGCTGGTCGGGGGCGAGCCGATGCACGGCGGCAGCGAACTCTCGAAGGGCGAGCTCAGGAACCGCTTCATCGGTTTCGTGTACCAGTTCCATCACCTGCTGCCCGAATTCACGGCGGAGGAGAATGTCGCGATGCCGCTTTTGATCCGCCGTCTCCCCAAAGCGGCGGCACTTGCCGAGGCGCGCGCGCTCCTTGCCAGGGTCGGGCTCGGCGAACGCCTGACGCACAAACCCGGCGAGTTGTCGGGTGGCGAGCGTCAGCGCGCCGCCGTGGCGCGCGCGCTGATCACGCGGCCGCGGCTGGTACTCGCCGACGAACCGACGGGGAATCTCGACGCCGGCAACGGCGAACACGTGCTCGGCCTGATGCTGGAACTGAATGCCGAGCTTGCGACGAGTCTCGTCATCGTCACGCACGATCACTCGATCGCTGCGCGCATGGACCGGATACTGGTCCTCGAGGACGGGCGCCTGCGCGCGGGCTGACCGGCCGCCCCGCGGTCAGTCCTTTGCGCGCCGCTTGTGGCGCTTGGCGCTCTTGTAACTCGCCAGCGAATACCGCCAGACCAGGTCGAGCACGACGAATCCCGCGAGCGCCGCGAACGCCCCGCAGAGCACGGAGCCGAGCAGCATCGGCTGCCAGATGTAGACGAAGGTATCGCGCACCCAGGCGAACGACATCTCGAATTCCACCGGCCGCGGCTGGACGGAAAGGAGCATCGCGCCCAGCCGGTAGCAGAAGTAATAGAGCGGGGGCATCGTTACCGGGTTGCTGGCAAAGGTCGCGAGCGCGGCCACCGGGATGTTGACGCGCAGCGCAAGCGCGGCGAGCGCGGCCGCCAGCAGATGACCCGGGAAGGGCATGCAGGCGACGAACAGGCCGAGCGCGAAGGCCGGCACGACCGTCTTGCGGCGTATGCCCCACAGCCGGTGGTCATGCAGCAGGTGCCTGAACGGCGACATGAACCAGCGTTCGCTGTACTCGTGCCGTTTCCTCGCGAAGCGCCTGAAAAATCGCCTTGGCATCCGCCGTCGCTTCCGTTTCGATGAGTCCCGATGGTGATCCGAGCCTGCCTGTCGCTGCTGGCGGGCATGTACGCGCTGCAGCTTAGCAGCTTTGACTTTTCCTACGACTTCGTCGCGGTCGCATTGGTTGCAGCCATTTTGCTGTCCGGATTCCGGCACGGCCGCTGGCTGCTCGTGGCCTCCGCGGGCGCGGCACTTTTTGCGGGCGCCGTCGAGCGTGCGGCGGGTGCCCGGCTTCATCCTTCGCTTGCCGGCGACAGCGTCGTCGTCGCCGTCCGGGTCGCAGATTTCCCGCGCCCGGGCGCGGGCGGCACCGTTTTCCTTGCGACACAGCAGGAGGACCCGCGCTTGCCCGGGCGGCTCCGCCTGACCTGGTTCGAACCGCCCGTCGAACTCCGCCCCGGCGATACCTGGCGCCTCGAGCTCAGGCTGCGGCGGCCATACGGCGCTGCCAACCCGGGCGGCGGCGACCGGGTGGCCTGGCTGACGCGGGAGCGCATCGGCGCCACCGGCTACGTCGTTAACGGGCCCCGCAACCACCTGCTGGCGGCGGGCCCCGGCGACATGCTGACCGCGCTGCGCGCCCGGTTCGTCGCGCGCAGCGCGGCAGCCGTCGACGACCCCGCACACGCAGCCGTACTGGCCGCGATCGTCGTCGGTGCGCGCCATCACGTCAGCGCCGAACAGTGGGATCGATTCGCCAGCACCGGCACGAGTCACCTGATGGCGATCTCGGGCCTGCACGTCGGGCTCGCCGGTGCCGGCGGCTACGGACTCGCGCGATTCGCCCTCGGGCTCGCGCGCCGGAAGCACAATCAACACCGCGCGGCCCTGGCTTGCGCCGTCGTCGTGGCGGCGCTCTATGCGCTGGTTTCGGGACTTGCGGTGCCGTCGCGCCGGGCGAGCCTGATGCTGCTCGGCGTCGCCGTCGCCTGGCTCGCCGGGCGGCGGCCGGACCCGGCGCGCATTCTCGCCGTGGCGGCGCTCGTGCTCGCGCTGGGCGATCCGCTCGCGACGATGGGCGCCGGCTTCAAGCTGTCGTTCGCGGCCGTCGGCGTGCTGCTCTGGCAGGTGCGCCGCTACGCTCCGGGTGCCGGGTTCCGGCATCGCCTCGGGCAGCTCGTCACCAGCCAGTTCCTGTTGCTGGCGGGACTGGCCCCGCTGGTCGTTCCGCTTTTCGGGCGCCTGCCGGTTGCGGCCCCGCTGGCCAATCTCGTGGCCGTGCCGCTGTTCAGCGTCGTGACGGTGCCGTTTGCGCTCGCGGGCCTCGTGCTCGACGGGCCGTTCAGCACCGCCGGGGACCTCTGCCTGCACGTGGCGGCCCGCAGTCTTGCGCTGCTCGAGCCGTTGCTCGACGCACTGGCGGGGCTTCCCTCGACGATCGCCGGGGTCACGGGACCCGCCCGGCTGCTGCTGCTGCTCGCGGCGGCGTGGACGGTGCTGCCGCCCGGCTGGCCGGGCCGCGCCGCCGCCTGGCTGGGACTGGGCGGACTGCTCCTGTTCCGGCCGGCCGGGCCACCAGCCGAGTGCTTCACGGCCCGCGTCCTCGACGTGGGGCAAGGGCTCGCCACGGTGATCCGCACCGAGCGCTCCGTGCTCGTCTACGACACCGGACCCGCCTGGCGCGGCGGGGGCGACAGCGCGGCCGCGGTGCTGCTGCCGTATCTCGCGCATCGCGGCCTCGCCCGGGTCGATGATCTGGTCGTCTCCCACGGCGACAGTGATCACGCGGGGGGCGTCGCATCTCTGCTCGACGGCGTCGTCGTGCACCGTGCCTGGTACGGCCAACCGTTGACCGCGCTGCCGGCCGCCGCCGAGCCGTGCACCGCCGGCCGCAGCTGGCGCGTCGACGGCGTCGAGTTCCGGTTCCTGCACCCGCCGGCGGGTTCGACCTACGAGGGCAACGACGGGTCCTGCGTGTTGCTCGTCAGCGCGGGCCGGGCCCGGCTGCTGCTGCCCGGGGACATCGAACGGGCCGCCGAGGCAGACCTATTGGCCCGGGCGCCGCCGGGTCGCGTGACGGCCGTCGTCGTGCCCCATCACGGCAGCCGGACGTCCTCGAGCCCGGCGCTGGTCGAAAACCTGACACCGATGCTGGCCGTCGTCGCTGCCGGCAGGGACAACCGCTGGGGACTGCCGAAGCAACCGGTCGTCGCGCGCTGGGAGACCGCCGGCGCCCGGGTTCTCAACACGGCCGACGAGGGCGCGCTCGGGCTCCGGTTCTGCGCCGGGCAGGGCCGGCTCGACGTCGAAAGCGAGCGTCGGGCCCGCCGTCGAATCTGGCACGATTAACCGGTATATTCCCGTTTTCGCCCGGGTCACTTTTTTTATGGTCGAGATAGTCAAGTCCGGCGGCTGGCTGATGGCGCCGATCATCCTCTGCGGCATCATCGCACTCGGGATCATCCTGGAGCGCTTCTGGACGCTGCAGCAGAAACGGGTCCTGCCGGAAGACCTGACGAGCAAAGTCTGGGGCTGGGTCAAGAAAGACCAGCTCGACCAGAAACAGATCCAGAGCCTGCACCAGGGTTCGGCACTCGGCCAGATCCTGGCGGCCGGCCTGATCAACCGCGATCGCGAACGCAGCGTGATGAAGGACAGCATCGAGGACACCGGCCGGCACGTCGTCCACGAGCTGGAACGCTACCTCGAGACGCTGGGCACGATTGCCGCCGTGTCGCCGCTTCTGGGCCTGCTCGGGACCGTCATCGGCATGGTCGAGGTGTTCACCACGATCACGGCGCAGGGGGTCGGCAACCCGGGTGCGCTCGCGGGCGGCATCGCCCAGGCATTGATTACGACGGCGGCCGGACTGACCGTCGCGATTCCGGCCCTGATCGGCTACCGCTATTTCCGGAACCGCGTGGATACGCTGGTCGTCGACATGGAGAAAGAAGCCATCAAGCTCGTCGAGGCGCTCCACCGCCGGCGCGAGAAGGGCGCGGCATGAAACTCACGGTACGCTCCCGGCCGCAGCCCGAGGTCAACCTGACGTCGCTCATCGACGTCGTCTTCCTGCTCCTGATCTTTTTCATGGTCTCGACCAGCTTCGTCAAGCAGTCGCAGATCTCGATCCGGCTGCCGGAGTCGGATACCGCGCCGGTGGCGGAACAGCCGCCGGAGCGCGTCGACATCATGATTACCGAGACCGGGATCTTCCTCATCAACGGCCGTGAACTCATCAACAACCGGCCGGAGACGATCCGCAACGGGCTTGCCCGGGTTTCCGGCGGCGACACGACGCTGCCGCTCACGATCAGCGCGGATGCCAATGCGCGCCACCAGTTCGTCGTCACGGCAATGGACGTCGCCGGCCGCATGGGTTTCGAGCAGATGAACATCGCCACCGTCAACGCGCCGGGCCCCGAGTAGGCGCCGCCACGCCGTGACCAGGCCGCTCGATGCCCAGGCCGCTGCCGTCTACGGGCGCCTGTGGCGCTATGTGCTGCCGCACAAGGGGTATTTCGCAATCGCGATCGCGGGCATGGCCGCCACGGCGGTCATCGAGGCGAGCCTGGTCTACCTGCTGGAACCGCTGATGGACGAGGCGCTCGTCGCGCAGAACCTCGAGAAGGCGCGCTGGATCCCGGTTGCGTTCGTCCTGATCTTCATCGCCCGCGGCATCGCGGGCTTCGCGACCGAGGCATCGCTCGGCTACGTCGGGCGGACCGTGATTTCGGCGCTCAGGCGCGACGTGTTTCGCAAGTTCCTGACGCTGCCGACGCGCTACTTCGAGAACGCGAAGTCCGGTCCGCTGATGTCGCGTCTGACCTACAACGTCGAGATGGTTGCGGAATCGGTGTCGAGCGTCGTCACGATAGCGATCCGGGACGTGCTCACCGTCTTCGCGGCGCTGACGGTGATGATCATCCAGAGCGCGCGGCTCACTGTGTTCGTGGTGATCGTGTTCCCGGTGATAGCCGCACTGGTGCGGGTGCTGTCAAAGGCATTCCGGCGCTACAGCGGCCGCATCCAGGATTCGGTCGGCGAGGTCTCGCAGGTCACCGAGGAGATCCTGTCGGGTAACCGCATCGTCAAGATTTTCGGCGGCCAGGAATACGAAAAGGCTCGCCTCGACGCCGTCGACGAGAAGAACCGGCGCCAGAACCTCAAGCTGATCCGGGTCCGCTCGCTGGGCGTCGCCGTGACGCAGACGATCTTCGGCGTCGGCGTCGCCGGCGTGATTTTCATGGCGGGCAGGGAGTCCGTCGAGGGCAACCTGACCCCCGGCGAGTTCATCTCGTTCTTCAGTGCCATGATGCTGATGCTGCAGCCGGTCCGGCGCATTACCAACGTCAATGCACACATCCAGCGCGGCGTCGCGGCGGCCGACAGCCTGTTCCAGGTGATGGACGAGGAAGACGAGGTCGACACGGGCGCAATCCGCGACCGCCGGGTCGAGGGCCGCGTCGAGTTCCGCGAAGTGAGCTTTGCGTACGAACCGGGCAGCGACGACGTGCTCCGCGACGTGTCGGTCACGGTCGAGCCGGGCCGGACACTCGCGATCGTGGGCCACTCCGGCAGCGGCAAGTCCACGCTCGTGAGTCTGCTGCCGCGCTTCTACGACGTGGCGCGCGGCGAAATCCTGCTCGACGGCACACCAATCCGCGAGTTCTCACTGGCGTGCCTGCGCGACAACATCAGCCTCGTGAGCCAGGACATCGTGCTGTTCAACGACACGATCGCGAATAACCTCGCTTACGGCGAGCTTCGGAAGCACAGCGACGAGGAGATTCGCGCCGCCGCCGAGGCGGCGCATGTAATGGAGTTCGCCCACGAACTGCCGAAGGGACTCGAGACGCACGTCGGCGAGCGCGGTGTCCTGCTCTCCGGCGGGCAGCGGCAGCGCATCGCAATCGGGCGCGCGCTGCTCAAGGATGCGCCGGTTCTGATCCTGGACGAGGCGACGTCGTCGCTCGATACGCGCTCCGAGCGCCGCATCCAGGGAGCGCTCGAGGAGCTCATGCGCAACCGTACGACGCTCGTCATCGCCCACCGCCTGTCGACGGTCGAGCGGGCCGACCGGATCATCGTGCTGGACGCCGGTCGCATAGTCGAGACCGGCACGCACCGTGAGCTGATTGACCGCGACGGCCAGTACGCGGCACTGTATCGCATGCAGTTCAGCGAGGAGTGACCCGGCGATCGTGTATCGGTGGATCCATCGCGTCTGGTACAAGGGCAGCGGGTGGTACCGTCTGCTGCTGCCGCTCGCCGGAATCTACTGGCTCGTCGTTACGATGCGGCGGGCGCTCTACGCTGCCGGGATCTTCCCGCGCCGGCGCGCAGCGGTCCCCGTTCTGGTCGTCGGTAATGTCACTGCCGGCGGGACCGGCAAGACGCCGGTCGCGATCTGGTTCGCGACGGAACTCAGGGCGCGCGGGTTCCGGCCGGGCATCGTCAGCCGCGGCTACGGCGGCAGCGGGTCCGGCGCCTCGATGCGGGTCGATGCTGCGACCGACCCGGCGCTGGCCGGTGACGAACCCGTACTGCTCGCGCGCCGCACGGGATGTCCGGTCGTCGTCGACGCCAACCGGTTCCGGGCGACGGAGATGCTCGTTGCCGATGGCGTCGATGTCATCATCGCGGACGACGGGCTCCAGCACTACGGGCTGGAGCGGGATTACGAGATCTGCGTCATCGACGGCGCACGCGGGCTCGGCAACCGGCGGCTGCTGCCGGCCGGTCCGCTGCGCGAGCCGCTCGAGCGGCTTGCCACGGTGGACCAGGTGCTCGTCAACGGCGAATATGTGACGGACGCGGAGGATCTGAGCGTGATCGAACAGAATGCGATTCGCTTCGATCTCGTCGCCACGGAGGCGACCCGGCTCGACGGCGCCGTGACCCGGCCGCTTGGCGGCTTCGCTGACCGGACCGTGCACGCCGTGGCCGCCATCGGCAACCCGGAGCGCTTTTTCGCCATGCTGAGGGCGCACGACATGCAGGTAATCGAACATGCGTACTCGGACCACGCGCGACTCGCAGCGGGGGACCTCTGCTTCGGCGACGACTTCGACGTGCTCATGACCGAGAAGGATGCGGTCAAACTGCCGCCGGGCACCGCCGGCCGGCTCTGGGCCGTACCCGTCGAACTCCGCATCGATGCCGCGCTGGCGGGGCCGTTGCTCGAACAGATCACGGCCCGCCTCCGGCGGAGACAGGTGCCGGCGTGACCGATTTCGTCGTCGTCATCCCGGCACGGTGGGCGTCGGTGCGCCTGCCCGGCAAACCGCTCAGGGAGATCGCGGGCCGGCCGATGATCGAGCACGTGTACCGGCGCGGCACCGAAAGCGGTGCAGAGGAGGTCATCGTCGCGACTGACGATGCCCGGATCGCGGACGCTGTCGAGGGCTTCGGCGGGGAGGTCTGCATGACGGGCAGCGCACACCGTTCGGGCAGCGAACGCATCGCGGAAGTGTGCGACCTCATGCACTGGGACGACACGCAGATCGTCGTCAACCTGCAGGGGGACGAGCCCACGATGCCGCCGGAGCTGATCGACCAGTGCGCCGACCTGCTGGCGGACAGCCGGGCCGACATCGCGACGCTCGCGTCGCCGCTCGCGGCCGTGGCAGATTTCGAGAATCCCAACGTCGTCAAGGTGCTCGTAGACGGCGGCGGGTTTGCGCTCTATTTCAGCCGGGCGCCGATCCCGTACGCGCGGGACCCGGCGCTGAGGGAGCGGGCGGCCGCGGCGGCCCGCCATCATCACGGGCTCTATGCCTACCGAGCCGGCGTGCTCCGCCGCATGGTCAGCACCGAGCCCGCGGAACTCGAAGTCTGCGAACAGCTCGAGCAGCTCCGGGCGCTCGCGATGGGCCTCAGGATCCGCGTCGGCGAACCGGCCCGGCGACCCGGCGCCGGCGTCGACACCGAAGCCGACCTGGCAGCGGCCGCGCAGGCCTTAAGTCACTGACTGGAAGGAAATTTTGTCTTTGCACGGCACTTCGGGTAGGTTACGCTAAACTCACTGATAACCGTCTCAGGGGGAGACCATCATGAAACGTCTTATTTCGTTTGCTGGCTTCTGCGCCTCGATCGCGCTGGCCGTGCCGGCGGCGCTTGTTCCGGTTGCCGTACAGGCCCAGGCCGAAGACGACGAGGCCATCGAGGAAGTCATCGCGACCGGCACGCGCCGCGAAGGCCAGTCGCCGACCGAGACGCTGTCGCCAATCGACGTGCTGGCAGGCGACGCGCTCGAAAACCAGTCGACGTTCGACATCACCGACGGCATCACGAAGATCGCGCCGTCGCTCTCGACGCAGCGCTTCCCGATCGCCGACGGCACCGCGTTCATCCGGCCGGTGACGCTTCGGAACCTGTCGCCGGATCAGACACTTGTACTCGTGAACGGCACGCGCCGGCACCGGTCGCCGCTGGTCAATCTCCAGCTGTCGCCGCTCGGGACGGCGAACACGGGTGCGCAGGCGGTCGACTTTGCCGCGATCCCGTCGGCTGCGATCAAACGCGTGGAAATCCTGCGCGACGGCGCATCCGCTCAGTACGGCTCCGACGCGATTGCGGGGGTCGTCAACATCATCCTGAAGGACGCTGCCGACGGCGTATCCGTCTACGCTCAGACGGGCGAATACTTCGAAGGCGACGGGACGCGGACGACGATTGCGGCCAACGCGGGCTTCGGTCTCGGCAGCTCCGGTTTCGTCAACGCGACCGTCGGGCGCTCGACGGCCGACACGACCTCGCGGGGTGTGCCGCGCTACGACTGCCCCGACGTGATCGCACTCGTCGGCGCCGAGAACACGCCGTTCAACGGGCTGTGCCAGCGCTGGGGTGATCCCGACGTCGAGACGACCAAGTTCTTCCTGAACTTCGGCGCCGACGTCAGCGACACGGTCGAGTTCTTCGGCAGTGCGAGTTTCTCGGACAACGAGACGATCTCCGACTTCTTCTATCGCAACCCGGTCATCCTCGACCCCGACGCCGGTGCGACGGCGGGCTCGGGCCGCTCGACGCTGATCACGGACAGCGAACCGGACTTCGTACCCGACGACGCGCCGCAGTCGCTGCTTGATGCGATCGACGATGCCGGCCTGAACCGGGCCGACTACCTCACCCAGGACGCGGGCAGTTCGACCGGCTGGGTGCTCCTGAACCCGATCTACACGCAGTTCCCGGGCGGCTACAACCCGGACTTCGGTGCCGACATCAGCGACTATGCGGTCGTGCTGGGTCTGCGCGGTGAACTCGGCAACGGCTGGTCCTGGGACGTGCGCGGCCGGACGGCCGAGAGCGAGGCCGACTACGTGCTCGGCGAATCGATCAACCCGAGCCTCGGGCGGCTGTCGCCGACCAACTTCAAGCCCGGGCGCCTGACGCAGGAAGAGTCGGCGCTGACCGTCGACCTCGTCAAGGAAATCGACGTCGGCTCGCTCGCGTCGCCGCTCAACGTCGCGTTCGGCGCCGAGTGGCGCGAGGAAACCTACGTCATCAAGGAAGGTGACCTCGCCTCCCGCGAGGCGGGACCGACGATCGCGTTCTTCGGCGTCGGTTCGGACGGCTTCCAGGGCTTCCCCGTTGAATCCGCCGGCAGCTTCGACAGCCAGAGCATCGCGGGCTACGTCGATCTCGAGGCCGACCTGACCGAGAACTTCTCGGGCGGCGCGGCGATCCGCTTCGAAGACTATGACGAGTTCGGCAGCACGTTCGACTGGAAGCTCTCGGGGCGCCTGCAGGTCAACGATCGTTTCGCGCTGCGCGGTACCGTCAACACCGGTTTCCGGGCGCCGACGCCGGGCCAGGTCAACACGCTCAACGTCACGACCTCGTCCGATTCGTCGGGTAACCTGATCCCGTTCGGTACCTACCCGGTCAGCCATCCGATCTCGATGGCGCTGGGGTCGCAGCCGCTCGATCCGGAAGAGTCGACCAGCTTCACGATCGGCGCCGTGTTCGAGCCCCGCGACAACCTCAGCATCACGCTCGATTACTACGACATCCGCATCGAGGACCGGCTCACGATCCTCGAGAACGAGATCGGCGATGATGCCGACGACGGCCGCAATGAACTCGAGCTCCTGCAGAACGCAGGCGTCGAGGACGCGGACCTGCTGGTCGGCGCTACGGCAAACTTTTTTGTCAACGGATTCGAATCCAACGTCTCCGGCGTGGATCTCTCGGTCGTGACCGACTTCGAGCTCGGCAACGGTATCGTCACAGTCGACTTCCGGCACAACTACAACGACCAGGAAGTCGACGACGTCGTGCCGAACACACTCAACACGTCGACGATCTACGACCTGGAGAACCAGGTCCCGAATCACCGTTCCACGCTCACGTTCAGCTACGATTCGGGCGGCCGGTTCGGTGGTTACGTGCGCCTGAACCGGTACGGGGAGTGGGGCGACTCGGGTGGCCAGATTGCCGCGCCGGACGCATCGGAAGCCGTCGAGTACGGCGGTGAGGTTCTGGTCGACATCGAGGCGACGTTCAACTTCAACGACAACATCCGCCTCACGCTCGGCGGCGAGAACATCTTCGACACATTCCCGGACGAGGACGGCCACTTCGTCGCGGGCTTGCTGGGTGTCAAGTATGCGCTGACTTCACCGTTCGGCTTCAACGGCGGTTTCTGGTACGCGCGCCTTGCCGCGGATTTCTGAATCGCGAAAGGGGTGAAAAACAAGCGCCGGCGCGGCAACCGCGCCGGCGCTTTTTCGTTGCCGCCCGTCGGGGGGCAGGCGAGCCAGGGGAGGAGCTCGTCTATGCGGGCGGCAACGGCAGGCTGAGCAACGCCGTAGCCGCGCATGCAAAAGCGTGGCGACAGCGGCATTCGATGTCCCGCAGGATGCGCCGCGGGCGCGACTTGCTGTAGCGTGCGAGCGTGCGCCGGATCCGGAGTTGCTCGAGCGGCGGAATTCCCCACGCGTCGAAACGCAGCGCCGCCTCCGGGAGCCCGGCACCGAGCAGGCTCGCGAACAGGTCGGCAAAGTCGAGCCGCGCCATGCGCGTGCCCGTCAGGTCATAGGGAAAGACTCGCGCGCGGGGGACGTCGGCAATGTAGAACCGCCAGCGGCTACCGCCGCGCGTCGTGATGACGTTCCTCGCGTACAAGGCCTGGTGCCGGAACCCCTGCCGGTGCATGCGCCGGACCATGCCGATCAGCACGCCGAGGTCGGGCCGCCCGCCCGCACGGATCACGGTCTCGAGGTCGGTGGCATCGGGTATGCGCTCGGTGGCAAGCACCTCGTAGAAGCCGTGTTCGGGTGCGTAGCCGTGGGCCCAGCCCAGCGCCCGCGTGCAGGCGATGCCGCGGTCCTCGAGAAACCGCAGGCGCCGGTATTCGCGCTCCGCGCGGTAGCGGACCAGCCAGCCCCGGACCGTGTTCCAGCAGCCCCGGCGGCGGTACAGCTTGATCACGCTGGGCGGCTCCGGCCGAGCCGCCGGCGTGAATATCGTCGTGCGATCTTCCTCTTTCAGGAAGCGGCTCGCCTCGACTATGACGTCGAGCATGCCGTTTTCGGCGGCGCGGGACACGGGGTCAGCCGGGCTCACTCTTGACGAGCAGCGCGTAGCGGTGCCCTGAGGACTGCCAGGCGAGGGCCGGCGCCGTGACCAGTTTCGCGCCGTGGGCAGCGGCGACTTCCGCGACCCGTTGCCGCGTCATCGTCAGCTTGGGCGGCTTGTTGTTGAACGGCGCGCGCAGTCGCCGCAGCAAGTTCTTCGGAGAGTGATAATCAAAAAATGTCATGACGACGTACCGGCGCGCGACGCGAAGCAGTTCCGCGAGGAGATGCTCCCGTTCCGCCTGAGTCGGCAGGTGATGGCAGAGGCGAATGCAGACGACTGCGTCGATGCTCTCGTCGGCGAACGGGATGTGGAAAGCCGACGCCGTCATCCAGAGTCGCGACGAGCGGACGGGACTCTGCTCTCGCGCATAGAGTAGCTGGCCGAGCCCGGTATCGGCCTCGATGAGGGTCGTCGTCGCACTCGCAATCGCCTCGCTCAGGCGCCCGCCGCCGCAGGGAATGTCGAGCAGCGTTCTGCAGTGCGGTTGCGAGTCGAACAGCCGGCCAAGGAGGGCGAGTTCGCGCACCGTCGACCAGCGCTTGGTCGGCTTGTCGCGATATGCCTCGTTATACCGCCGGGCCGCTTCGTACTGGCGGTAACGGGCCTGGTAGTCGAGACTCGTCGGCACATCGATGCGCCCGGGGTTCCGGCCTTCGGCCATCGCGTAGCGCGCGAGGCGCGGTATGCGATCCTCGACCGGGAACGCGTGCCCGGCGTCGCAGTGCAGCTCGCTGCCGGCGATGCCCAGCGCGGCGTGGCACTGCGGGCAGCGCAGCAGGGGGCGCAGCTTGCGCAAAAGCATTGGTACCGTGGCCCGGTTTTCGGTTCCGGATTCCTTGACCCCGAAGATCCCGGAAGCCGGCCCGGTGCCGATGGTGCGGGGTTGGATGGCCTGCATGGCAGCGCTTCCTCGAGCGGCCGACGATGGTCGTTGGACGGCCCGGGAAGAGAAATCCTTCGCCGGTCCCCGCGGGCCGCCGTCAGAAGCGCCAGACGGCGCCCAGCGACGGCAAAATCGGCAGCCAGCCGGATTCGCGCACCTCGAGCACGGGGCCGGCGCCATCGTCCCCGACGGCATATTCGAGACAGCAGGGATTCGCGCTGTCGGCCAGGTTGGTAACGTCCAGGAAGACGTCGAGCTTGCCGCGCCTGAGGGCAAGCAATCGGCTGACGCGGATGTCGAACGTGCGAAACGAACCGTGGCGCCGTGCGTAGAGGCCGGTCCGCTCGACGTCGAGGCCGGGCTCGCCGCCGTCGTCGGCGACACGGCGCCCGACGAGTTCGGTGCGGGGCCAGCCCGTATGTACGCGCGCCGTCGCGCTGAAGTTCCAGCGGCGCCAGCGCCAGCTCAGTCCGGCCTTCGCCGTGTGCGGCTGGTCCCAGCCGCGTTTCAGCTCGCCGCTCGCCGTCTCGTCCTCGACGGCGGCCCGGGCGTAACCCAGCCACCAGACCGTGCTGCGGTCGGGACTCTGCCGCGACAGCGTGAGCTCCGCGCCGCGCGACTTGCCGCGGCGGGCATCGATCGCGAAGCGATCGAACTGGATCTCCGGCAGGATGCTCAGCGGGTTGAAAGCGTTCTCATAGCGCGGGCGGAGCTTGCGGAAGCTTTTCCGGTAGACAGACAACCCGATGCTGACACCGCTTGGGAGATCATGTTCCAGGTTCGCAACGACGTGCTCGGCCCGCTGCGCCGGGAAGTACTCGTAGACGCCGTCGCTCACCTGCAGCTCATTGACTTCCTGGGCCTGCGAATACTGGCCCCAGCCGAGACGGAGCTCCGTCCGCGCGCCGGCCTGGTACAGCAGGCTCAGGCGCGGGCTAGTCTGTTCGTCGCGCTCCGCAAGCGTGTAGCTCTGCTGGTCCCAGCGCATACCGGCCTCGACGACGACGCGGGGCCCGAATCGGTGCCTGGCCTCCATGTACAGCGCGAACTGGCTGCCATCGGCTTTGATCTCCGCGTCGCGGTCGTAAGAGCTCATGCCTTCGAACAGGTCGTCGAAGGGCGCCTCGAGGCTCCGGCCGGCGTTGTAGTCGAAGCGGCCGTCGATGTCCCGCGCCTCGAAACCGAACGCGACCTGCCATGCTTCGGTGGGACGCCAGGACCAGTCCTGCTTCAGTGCCGCGATCCGGAATGCGTTGTCTTCATTGATGGTGCCGGCGACGATGCCCGGCAGGTCGAGCGCCCCGGCGCGGCGATTCGAGATGCTGGTATGCGCGAGCAGCGTCCGGCTCGTGAGCGACGCATTCCAGTCCGCCGACCAGTCGATCCAGGCAACCTCGTTGCGATAGCGGGCCGTCGCGGTCTCGCCGCGGCCGGGATCGTTGAGCCGGATCTTGTCCGTACTCTGGAGATAGCTGGCACGAAGCGCAGCGCGTGGACCGGCTTCCCAGCCCATGCGCAGCATGACGTCGTTGTAGCGCGGCGTTCCGCGTTCGGGGTCGACCACGTCGAACAGGAGGTCCAGGTTGCCGCGCCTCGCGCTGACCAGCCAATCCCCCTGTGCCTCGTCCCCGAAGCTGCCGAGCGAGAGTGCCGAGGCATTGAAGAAGCTCAGGCCCAGCTCGGTTTCGGTTGCGGCGCCGGCCTCGCGCAGGTCCAGCCGCATGACGCCGCTCATCCGGTCGCCGAAATGCGCGGGGAAAGCGCCGGAATAGAAGTCGATCCCGGCGACGAGTGCCGGGTTGACGATCGTCGCCACGGACTGGAAATTCTTCAGGTGAAAAGGCTCGTACAGGCGCAGCCCGTCGAGCAGGAACAGGACTTCATTCACCTCGCCGCCCCGGACGTGATTCCTGGCAGAGATGCCGCTGCTCGCAGTGCCCGGCAGCTGGTTGGTTACGCGGACGACCTCGTCGCCCGTGGTGGGTACGCGGCTGCTGAGTTCGCGGTCGAAGTAGCGATGCGTATCCGTGTGGACATTCTCGACGCGATGCAGGCTCGAGGTCACGACGATCTCGGGCAGCGGGATATCCGGTCTCGACCTCTGCGGCGGTGTATCAGCGGGGCCTCCCGCCGTTGCCCTTACGACCAGGAGGCTGCCGCCCGGACCCGGTGCGATCCCGAGTCCGAAATCGGCCAGCACCGTCGCCAGTGCGGCTTCCGGGTCCTGGAGATCGGGTTCTTCGGTGAGTTCGTACGCGTCGCTGACGAGATCGCTGCTGAAGATAACCCGGAGTCCGAGGGCCCCCATCCCGCGCAGGAAGTCGGACAGTTTTTCTCCCTGCCATGGCCCCGGCGCCTGGTCCCCGAATGCGCCGCCCGCGACGAGAAGTGCGACAAGCGCGAGCAGACGTGCGCGACGGTGGCCCATGGCGTGATGGTAGAGGAATCGCCGGGACCCGCCAATCGTGAAGGCGTCAGCGTTCGAGCACGATCCTGTTGCCCTCGATCCGGTAGCTGAAAGCCGTTGTCGCGACGACCGAGTCGAGCGCCTCGAGCGGGCTCAGGTTTGCGATCGACCCGTGCAGGTCGGTCCGCATCGCGGCGAGCCTCGCGTCGGTAGACCCGAATACGAGTTCCATGCCGGTCTCACGGGCCACCCACTTGAGAAAGTCGAGGAGCGACCGGTTCTCGATGTCGAAGTCCGGGGCGAGCCCGGTCGCCCAGTCCCAGAATGCCGCCGTCGGCGCGATCTCTTCGCGGCTCGCGGAACCGTCGCTGCCGACGAACAGCCGTTCGCCGGCGACGGCGATGTGCTCGGAAGTCGCCACAGCCACGTCGACGCGGCCCTCGCGCACCGCGACGTCGAGCGTCTCGCCCGGGAGCGCCACCGTGAACTGCGTGCCGACATCCCTGACGGAGCCCAGCGGCGTGTCGACGAGCAAACCGGCGTCCCGGTACACGAAATCGCCGGTGTCGGCGTAGACGCGTCCCGCATCGAGCACGATACGGTCGCGTGCGACGAGCGTTACCCGGGTGTTCGCATCGATTCGCAGGGACTGGCCCGTTGCCAGCGTGATGCCGAGTCCGTCATCCGGGCCCGTCACGAGGGTCGTGCCGGCCACGATCTCGTCGCCCGCGTGCCAGCCGGAGGGGCCGGCACCGACGATCTTGCTGACCGACGCCACGGCGACCGGGCGGGGCGCGTCGGGGCCGCGAAGGTTGATCGCGAGCACCAGCGCGGCGGCCGCAGCCATGGGGACGATCCAGCGCAGGTGCCGTGGCCGGGCCGTCGCGCGCCGCCAGGCCCGCAGCACCGGGCCATAGGCGCGACCCGTGGCGGCGGAACCGTCCCGCTCCTGCCAGGCCTCGAGCACGGACGCATAGACGCGTCGCCGGCGTTCCGTGTCGATTTCCGGGCGCGGTCCGGCCATCCGCAGCAGCTCGGCTACGGTCTGCTCGTTGTCGAGTGAGCGCCTGTCTCTGCGTCGTTTTTCAGTCATGCCAACCCTCGATGCGCCTCGCTCCGGCGCCCATCAGTCGACCACCGTGCCGGGCTCGAAGTCCCACAGTGACCCGAATCCGTCGCGGAACGCGGCGCGAGCCCGGGACAGCAGTGACTCCGCGGCTTTCGCCCCGATGCCCAGCGTCTCGCCGATTGCGGCGACGCTCGCGCCTTCGATGTATTTCATTTCCAGTGCCCGCGCGTAGCGCTCCGGCAGGTGCTCCAGCGTAATGCGAACGAAACGCGCGACTTCCTCCTGCCCGAGCGCCGTGTCGGGGCGCGGGTCGCCGGCGAGGAACGACTCGAGCGCAGCCTGCACCGCGGGATGATCCTCGATGCCCATGACCGTGTTGGTCTCGATACGGCGCTGGCGCAGCACGTCATGCGTTTCGTTGCGGCAAATCTGGCAGAGCCAGGTAAACAGCAGTGCTTCGCCGCGGTAGGAGCCCATCTTGCGGACGATCTTGCACATCGTCCGTTGCACGACTTCTTCCGCGAGATCGGGGTCCTGGTTGACGCGGCAGAGGGTGAACCGGAAGAGGCGCGGGAAGTATTCCCGGAAGAACGCGTCGAACGCGTCCCGCTCGCCGGCAGCGACGCGGGCTGCAAGGCGTCGATCCTGGTCCAGCTGTGACTGTTGCGCGCTCATGGTCCGTCGCGGGCCGCGTCCGCCGTGCCGCCATTGTATGCGGTGACGAGTCGGTCCGTCATTGCCTGTTGCCCGCGCATCTCGCGTGCTCCCGTCGCAGCCTGCTGACGGTTTGACGCCCCCCGCGGCGAAATCCTTCGCGGCAGCCGCGCCGGCGCCTTCCTTTGCGAGCCTATTCGGCGCCAGGCCTCGGAGGCCGCGTGACCTTGCCCACCCGGCTTTCGCGCCAGATGATCAGGATGTTCGAGGCGATGACGACCGCGGCGCCGGCGAACACCGACGGCAGCGGCCAGTCGCTCCAGATCAGCCAGCCGAACAGCGTCGCCCAGACGATGCCGCTGTAGTTGAACACGGTGACGATCGCCGCGGGTGCGTTCTTGAACGCGGTCGACAAGAGCCACTGCGCGGCGGCCCCGCTCAGCCCGACCCCGAACACGAGCGGGATTTCCGCCCAGGTCGGCGCGACGATGACGAAGGGCAGGGGCAGGGCCGTGACCAGTGTGCCGATGACGAAAAAATAAAGTGTCACGGTTTCCGGACGCTCGTGGCCGCCCAGGTAGCGCAGCGCGAGCTGCAGGCTCGCGTGCATCAGGGCAGCGACCAGGGCGACCGAGACGCCGAGCGCGTAGACGTCGCCCGACGGGTTCACCATGACCAGCACGCCGGCGAAGCCGATGACGACCGCGGACCACCGCCAGGGCCCGACGCGCTCCTTCAGGATCAGGACGCCCAGCACCGGGATGAACAGCGACGAGGTAAACAGGAGCGCCGTCGTATCGGCCATCGGCATCAGCGAGAAGGCGAGGAACGTGATCATCAGTGAGATCGAGCCGAAGATCGCGCGCAGCGCGACGGTCCAGGGCTTGCTGCGGATGACCAGTATGTCGCGGTCGCCGAGCGCGAAGGCCATGAACAGAAACGGCAGGCTGCCGACGAGGTTGCGATAGAACGCGATCTCGATGACCGAATGGTTCTCGGCCAGGAGCTTCGCGAACACGTTCATGACCGTGAACATGAAGAACGCGCCCAGGCCTGCAGTCATGCCGAGCACGACATGGTCCTCCTGCTTGATGACCGGACGGCGCTTTTGCATGGGGCTCTGGGCGGCGGGATTGGCGAGGGGCGCGATTCTAGCGCGTTCCGCGGCCCGGCGCGTCGGGTAGAATCATTGGCTTACAAATTGTTGCGGACGGGGCGGGACGATGAGCACCAGGAATTTTGCCGGGAGCTGCCTGTGCGGCTCCGTGGCCTACGAGATCGAGGGTGAGGTCCGGGGCTTCTACCACTGCCATTGCCAGCGCTGCCGCAAGGCCACGGGGACGGGCCACGCGAGCAACGTGATCATCCGGCCCGTCAATGTGACCTGGACGGCCGGCGGCGACTTGCTCAGGTATTACAAGGTACCCGAGGCGCAGCGTTTCGCGACCAATTTCTGCTCGAACTGCGGCAGCCTGATGCCGCGCATTGCGCCCGACATGAGCCTCGGCGTGATCCCGGCGGGTACCCTCGACGTGGACCCGGGCGTGCTGCCAGAGGCGCGCATCTTCGCCGGCTCGCGTGCCGCCTGGTCCTGCGACACGCGCGCCCTGCCGGAGCACGAGACTTATCCCGAACGCTGAGAGCGGGGCGCAGGCGGCGCGCCGCGCCCGGCGCGCTCCGGGAGCTCGAGCCGGGCGCCGTAGAGGCCGCGAACCGAGTTGAACAGCGTGATGTCCATGCCGTTCTCGAGTTCGTCGCGGTGGATGGGCCGCTCCTCGAGTTCGCCGTTCTCCAGCAACCGGCGGCGGAAGGTACCCGCCAGGAGCCCGGCGGACACCGGCGGCCGGCTGGTCACGAAGCCGTCCGGATTCCACAGCAGCACATCGTCGGCCCCGGGCACGGAACGGAGTGCCCGCTCGTAGACCGTGCGCCGCGTCGTCTTGTGATAGAGGAACGGATCGAGCGGGTCGATCGGGCCGGCGGCGAGCCTGATGACGGGCTCAGCGACCGGATCGTCGACGGCAGCGACCGTGACCGCCGGTGTCCCGTCGCGTGCGAGCCGCAGCCGGACCCGGGCGAGCGGCAGCCCCACGTCGGCGACAGCGGCGGCAAGCGCCTGTTCGACCGCGGCCCGCTCGAAGTCGTAGTCGAAATACTCGGCCGTGTCGCGCAGCCGCTCGAGATGTTCATCGAGCAAACACCAGCCATCCGCCGCGCTCCAGCGCAGCGTCTCGAGCAGCTCGAACGGTTCTGCGTCGCCCGCGGCGCCCAGCACGCGCGCCTTGAGCACGCATTCGTCGTATTCCTCGTCCGGGTCCGAGTCCCAGACGATCCCGCCGCCTGCGCCATACCACGCCTTACCGGTCTGCCGGTCCACGACCGCCGTCCGGATCGCGACGCTGAAGGTGGCGCGCCGGTCCGGTCCGAACCAGCCGATCGCGCCCGTATAGACGCCGCGCGGACCGTCCTCGAGTCCGGCGATGATGTCCATGCTGGACTTCTTGGGCGCCCCGGTGATCGAGGCACAGGGGAAGAGTGCCGCGAGGATCTGCCCGATGCCGGCTTCGGTCCGCGCGGAAACCGACGACGTCATCTGCCACAGCGTCGGGTATTTCTCGATCGCGTAGAGCGCGTCGACGCGGACCGAACCCGGTTCCGCGATGCGCCCGAGATCGTTGCGGATCATGTCCGTGATCATGACGTTTTCCGCCCGGTTCTTGCGCGACGCCTCGAGCTGGGCGGCGATGGCCCGGTCCTCGGACGTCGTCATGCCGCGACGCGCCGTCCCCTTCATCGGCCGGCAGACGATGTGTTCTCCGTCCAGGCGGAAGAACAGCTCGGGGGACGCCGACGCGATGGCGAAGCGGTCGAACTCGAGCCACGCGGCATACGGCGCTTCCTCGCTGACGCGGCGAAACAGCGGCCAGCCGCCGTCCTCGGCGCGGCCGGCGAGGCGCAACGTGAAATTGACCTGGTAGGTATTGCCGCGCGCGATCTCGCGCCGGATGGCGGCGATCTTCTGCGCATAGGCATGCCGCCCCGTGGCGAGCGTCCAGGCCCGCGGCTCGCGACCCTCCGATCCGGCGCCGGGCAGGGTGGGCAGCCTGGCGGGCGCGGCGAACAGGCCGAAACAGGCGACGGGCCGGCCATCCGGCGGCTGCGTCCTGAGGGCGGGATCGAAGCCGGCTGCGGCTTCGTAGGCAAGGTATCCGGCGGCGACGTGGCCGCTTCCGGCCTGTGCGGTTTCGAGTTCGGCGACGAGGCCGGGAACGTCGGCCGCCGTGTCGGCAACGAAGACGTGGGCCGGGTTCTCGAACGAGAGCCAGCCGCCGTCGGGGTCGCGAAACAGGATCCTGCGGAGCATCCCGCACAGCGTAGCGGCAAATCGGTCCGGAAGCAGCTGCCCCGTACATGCCCGCCGGCGTCGCCCGGCGGCAGGGGTCGCTGCGGCGCTCAATAATCGCGGGCAGCAGCCGATAACTGCAAGGCTGCTGTGCACGAGGACTTGCCAAGGTGAACATGACGGAAATGGTGCCGGTCGACCGCCTCGAGGTCGGCATGTACGTCGCACAGCTGGACAGGCCCTGGCTCGAAACGCCGTTCCTGTTTCAGGGATTCTACATCCGCGACGAGGACGAGATCGCCGAACTCCGCGCCCATTGCAGGCACGTCTATGTCAGCCGGGACAGCATGCCTGCCGGGCACGAGGAGGGCGCGACGCCGGCGGTTCTGGAGCGAAAGC
>JAWWBD010000022.1:0-23454 GCA_033721115.1 Woeseiaceae bacterium
GACCGCCAGTAATACCGATTGCAAACCGATCGATGACGTCACGTCCATACTCCTGCAGCTCATAACCCGGGCGCTCACCGCCCGGTCGTTCGCCTATGACCACGCGCCGGTCGAAAGTTCCGGCACGGCCTTTGCCGGGTGGCCGGCAGTGGTCCCGGATCGTGCTAATGTCGATGTATGCGTGAGGACCTAGCCCGCTACCATCGCCAGATGCTGCTGCCCGGCTTCGGGGAGGACGGGCAACGGCGGCTTGCGGACTCGCGCGTCCTTCTGCTCGGCTGCGGAGCGCTGGGCTCCATCGCCGCCGAGATGCTGGCCCGCGCGGGCGTCGGCCACCTCGTAATCGTCGATCGCGACTTCGTCGAGCTGACCAACCTGCAGCGCCAGCTGCTTTACGACGAACGAGACGTCGCGGACGCGATCCCGAAAGCGATCGCGGCGAAAGAGCGGATCGCCCGGATCAATTCCGCGGTTGCCGTTACCGCGATCGTTGACGACATCAACCACACCAACATAGCGCAGTTTGCCGACGGCGCGGACGTGCTGGTCGACGGGCTCGACAACTTCGAGACCCGTTACCTCGCCAACGACCTGGCGGTGAAGACCGGCCGGCCGTACGTTTACGGAGCCGCCGTGGGTACGACCGGCATGGCCTTCACCGTGCTGCCTGCGACCGGCGGCATGGCACCCTGGGAACGGGACGGCGGAAATCTCGCGACGCCCTGCTTTCGCTGCCTGTTCGATGCGGCGCCGCCGCCGGGCGCCAGCGCAACCTGCGACACGGTCGGCGTGATCGGCGCCGCGGTGGGGATCGTCGCGAATTTCCAGGTCGCGGAGACGCTCAAGATCCTGACCGGCAACTACGACCGCGTCAGCCGCGCGCTGCTGAATCTGGATCTCTGGGCGAACGAGATCCTGCAGCTCGAGGTCCCGGGCGGGGCGGCGGCGGACTGTCCCTGCTGCCGGCACGGCCGGTTCGATTACCTTGATGGCAAGGCCGGTTCGGATGCCGCGAGCCTGTGCGGACGCGATGCCGTCCAGCTCAGGCACCGGCAGCGGGCGGACGGGGTGGATCTCGACGCCCTCGCCAGACGACTGCGCGGCCAGGGCAGCGTGCGCAGCAATCAGTTCATGCTGCAGGCGCATATAGCCGATGGTGATAAGGCCTGGGAAATCACGCTGTTTCCCGACGGACGGGCTATCGTTAAGGGGACGGACGACCCGCAGGTCGCACGCAGTATCTACGCCCGCTACGTCGGCGCCTGACGCCGGCGGCGTCAAGAAGAAGGAGAAAAGCCATGACCGCCATCCGACTCCTGGTCGGCACCCGCAAGGGGGCCTTCATCCTCACCTCGGACGGCCGCCGCAGGAACTGGTCGGTCGACGGGCCCCATTTCGCCGGCTGGGAGATGTACCACGTTGCCGGCTCTCCCGCGGATCCCGATCGCATCTTTGCCTCGCAGACCTCGAGCTGGTTCGGCCAGATCATCCAGCGCTCCGACGACGGCGGGAAGAGCTGGTCGCAGCCCGGAACTCCGGGCGGCATCGAACCCGGTCCCGGCGGCATGCCGCAGGGGGAGAGCAACAAGTTCGTCTATGACACCTCGGCGGAGACCGGCAAACCGCTGACCACGCACCAGTGGTACGACGGCACCCAGCATCCCTGGGAGTTCGCCCGCGTCTGGCACCTCGAGCCCGCGCTCGACGATCCGGACACCTGCTATGCCGGCGTCGAGGATGCGGCGCTGTTCAAAACGACCGATGGCGGCGCGAGCTGGCACGAACTCGCCGGGCTGCGGGGCCACGAGTCCGGGCCGAACTGGGCCCCCGGCGCGGGCGGCCTGTGCCTGCATTCGATCGTCCTCGACCCGACCAATGACCAGCGCATCTACACGGCGATTTCCGCCGCGGGCGCGTTCCGATCCGACGACGGCGGCACGACGTGGCAGCCGATCAACCAGGGCCTGCACTCCGAATACATCCCCGACCCGACGGCGGAAGTCGGGCACTGCGTGCACCGGATCGCGATCCACCCGGGCAACCCGAACACGCTCTACATGCAAAAACACTGGGACGTGATGCGCAGCGACGACGGCGGCGAGTCCTGGCGCGAAGTGAGCGGCAACCTGCCGAGTGACTTCGGTTTCCCGATCGCCGCGCACGCGCACGACCCCGAGACGATCTACGTCGTGCCGATCCTGAGCGACTCGCTGCACTACCCGCCCGACGGCAAGCTGCGCGTCTACCGCAGCCGCACCGGCGGCGACGAGTGGGAAGCGCTGACGCAAGGCCTGCCGCAGGAACACTGCTACGTCAACGTGCTGCGCGACGCGATGGCCGTGGACACGGCCGATCCCTGCGGCATCTACTTCGGCACGACCGGCGGCCAGGTCTATGCGTCGAACGACGAGGGCGACAGCTGGGCGCCGATCGTGCGCGACCTGCCGGCCGTGCTGTCGGTCGAGGCCCAGACCATCCGATGATCCGGGTCGTCCTGCCCTTCCACCTGCAGACGCTCGCGGGCTGCGAGCGCGAGATCCGCATCGAGGTGGGAGAGCCCGTCACCCGGCAGCGCATACTCGATGCGCTGGAAGCGCGCTACCCGATGTTGAAGGGCACGATTCGCGAGCACGTCACGATGAAGCGGCGACCGCGGGTGCGGTTCTACGCCGACGGCAGGGACGTCACGCACGATGCGCCGGATGCCGAGCTGCCCGCGGTCATCGCACGCGGCGCCAAGCCGTTCATGATCGTCGGCGCAGTCGCAGGCGGCTAGTTACGTCACCGCCTGTTTCAGTCCTGGCGCAAGACGCCGGTGAGCGTCAGCACGACGACCGCGGACAGCGCGGCGCCGGCGACGACGTAGGCGCTGTGCAGGATGAGCCAGATCCACCGGGCAGGACCCTCTGGAGTGAACCGGCAGCGCAGATCCTGGCCGAGATCGATCACCGGCATCGCGGAGTCGAGCGCGTAATGGATGACGTCGAGGCCCGGGCATCCCTCGTCGCTCGAAAGCTCGGCCAGGCCAAAGGCGAACTCGTAGGTCACCGGCGCCGGATCGTGCTCGACCGGCACGAACGGCTGCCCGAAACCGAACAGCGCCGTCGCGTACATGACGGTGCCGAGCAACACGAACACGAGAAAGGAAGCCACGGCACGGCTCGTCGAATAACCGTAGTGACTGACGAGCATCAGAAGCCGGGGGAAGATGCGCGCCCAGGGTGCGTCGACCCTGGCCGCGAGGCGCATGCGAATCTTCTCCACGGCGATCGCATTCGCCTCGCGTGACTGCCCGTGCTCGCGCAGCACGCGGCTCAGTTCTTCATAAGGCTGCGGCCGGAACGAGGCAGGATCCGGCTGGCCGTCCGGGTACTGGCGGCGCAGCCACCGGATGCGTTTGCTCGTCAGGTCGCCGCCACCGATGTGCCGTATCCGTGCATAGGTGGCCCCGTCCAGGTCGAGGTAGCCCGCGGCGGGCCAGCCGGTTTCGACGTCGTCCAGGATTGTGCCCATGTCTGAACCCGTCAGGAGGAACCAGCCCCGGACAGGCTGCGGCTTTCCGTCTGGCGCATCCGGGTCCTCGAGCGCCACGATGTTCCTGACCGCCAGTGCGTTCGAAATCCGCGACTGCTGCAGGTTGAGCGCGATCGGCCCGCCCTTCCTCAGCAGGCCTTCGTAGTCCGGTCCGGGTGCAAGCCGCGCACGCGTCAGGAAGAAACTCCCGCCGATGACCGCGGACAGGAAGTTGAGCCTGCCGCTCGCCTCGAAGGGCCGGTCCTCGTTTTCTTCCTGCAGCATTACGGACTCGACCTTCAGGTCCTCGCAATGAAGTGCGCGGCCCGTCGGGTTCCACAACCGCGCGCCGTCGCAGGTGAGGTCGCCGGTGATCTGCGCCCCGACGAAGGCCACCTCGCCCCGGGCTTCGAAGCGGTGACCGGCTGCGGTACCCAGCTCGACGTTGCCGCCAACCTCGATCGAGCGCGCGCTGAGTGCCGGCGCACCGCAGCCGTCGAGCTCGGCGCCCGCCAGCCTGACGCTTCCCTCGATTCGCGCGCTGTCGAAACGCACGACCCGGCTCGCCCGGAACCGGGACCGGTCGGTCGACGACAGCTCGAGCCTGCCGCCGATCCGCGCATTGTTGAGATGGATCGCGCAGGAACCGACCTGACTCAGTTCCGATTCGTAATCACTGACCCCTTCGAACTGCGATCCGGACAGGTCGAGGTCGGCGTTCACCGCGAGGCTCGCGCCGATGAACGCCGGCAGTTTGCAGTCGACGATGCGCAGTACCAGGAACTCGGCACCACTCAGGTCGACCGGAGAGTCGAACTCGCACTCGAGGAACTGCACCGCCGCGCGGTCACTTAACTGGTTGACCGACGGCGGGCGCAGCGGGCCGACAACGATCGCGCCGCGTACGCGCAGCGGGCAGCAGAGTCCGCCGTCCGGGCCACCCGACCCGGAAATCAGGCGTTGCAGGAAGTCGGCGGACAGTCGCCGTTCGGATTCCGGCAGCGAGGAGAAGTCGGCGACTTTCCGGGCGGCGACCGCGTCGAGGACCCGCTGTTCAGCGGCGCGCTCGCTGGTTGCAGTGCCGTTTACGGGACGCGTCATGACCTGTCCGCCCGGGTAACTCGCTAATTCGCCGCCACGATCGGCTCGTAGTCCGAGTTGACCGGAGGCAAGCCGACGACCAGGCGGTCGCGATTGAGGCTGTCGAGCATGGCGCGGCGAAGTTCATCCATGCGCGGATCATCGGCGAGACTGGCCAGCACTGGCTCCATGTCTTCGAACCGACCGGCCGGCCGCCAGCCGCGTGCGACCGCTTTGCCGAGATGCTGAATGGCCGTGTCGCGTTCATCGACAAGTGCGTACTGTTTCGCAAGACTCAGGGAAAGCCCACCGCTGCTCAGGCCCTGCGCGAGCAGCTTCGAGTGATACTGCTCGACGAACCGCATCGCCTCCGCGAAACGATCGGGAGCACTTGTCCTCTTGTATGCAAACGCAACATCGAGCATTTGCGGATATCCGTTGAAGTCGCCGGGGACTTCGTCCCTGAAGCTTTCGAGCGTGGGCCATCGCTCCTCGATAAACCTGATGAGATCCCTCTCGCGGCCCTCGCGCAGGAACAGGTAGAGCAGGTTTCCCGGGTAACCGGACTGCGCCTGCTCGTAGGCAACACGGAATGCTTCTTCCTTCCGACCACTATTGAAAAGTGATTCGGGCAGAAACAACATTGAGCCTTCGTTGGCTGCGCGTTCGTACTGCATGGTACTGAGCAGACCGAGGCTGAGATAAATCCTGGCAATGCCACTCATCTCTGCAAGTTCGCGACGCCGCTCGATTTCGAGCAACCCCTCGCCCATCCGTCCGGAGAACATCAGGTTGATGCCTCGCGCCATGACGACTTCGGGGCTGCCTGGGTCAAATACCTGCAGACGACGTAACAGGGCTTCGGCCTTTTCCGGCGCACCGAAGGCATTGAACAGCGTAATCGCATTCGAGAATGCGGGCCGGTAGAGCGGATCACGTTCCGCGATGCCTTCCAAAATCTCCAGTGCACCCCGAAAGTCTCCAAGACCCTGCAGCGTAATGTTCAGCCAGTGGCTGGCATCGATCAGGTTAGGATTGATCGCCAGGGCCTTCGTCAGCGGGTCAACCGCGAGCGCGTTTTGACCAGGCAAGGTTGCATAGTAGAGACCCAGCGCCGCCCAGGCCTCGGCGTTGCCATCATCTATTGCCAGTGCCCGGTCGATAAAACGCTTTGCGCGCCGGCTCGCCTCGTCATCCGGAATCGTGCCGTACTGCTGTTCCGATAGCAGCATCGTGGCGATGCCGCGCTGCGCGTATATCGGCGCGTATCCGGGATCCGTACGAATCGCACGATCCAGTTCGTCTACCGCCAGTTCGAGCTCACCGCGCTCGCGCGTGTACAGGCGCTGCTTGGCACGGAGATAGAGCTCGTAGACCTCCGGATCCGTGCGCTGGGAGTCGTCTATCCCGGCGCCATCGACAAACAACTGGCTCTTGAGCTGGATCAGTATTTCCCTTGCGATCTCCTCCTGGATCGCGAACACGTCGGTCAGCTTGCGATCGTAGGTTTCTGACCAGAGGTGGAAACCGTCGTCCACCTGAATGAGCTGGGCTGTAATCCGAACCTGATCGCCCGCCTTCCGCACCGAGCCCTCCAGGATATGCCTTACGCCGAGCGCATCGCCGATGCGCCGCAGGTCCTGGCTCTCCCCCTTGAAAGCGAAGGACGACGTCCTTCCTGCAACCTTGAGCTGCTTGACGGATGCAAGGGCATTCAGAATCTCCTCGGTAATACCGTCGGAGAAAAACTCCTGTTCGGGGTCCGAACTCATGTTGACGAAAGGCAGCACCGCGATTGACTGGATGCCGCCAGAAACCGCGGCGGTCGGCTCGGCAAGCGTGTCAGCCGGCCGGTTGACGAAACGCTCAGCCAGCAGCAGCATCACCGCAATCGCGAGCGTCCCGATGATCACGTAGTCAAGCTTGCGCCCCGTATGGTGGGCAATCGACTGCGAGCGGTCGACCGCCGACTCTTTCCTGACGCCTTCGGGCGTCAGCTCGTAGACCCATGCGAAGATGAGGACGGGTACCAGGCCGACAGCGAGCAGGACGAGAATCAGCTTCGGCGCCCAGGCGGGCAACTCCAGAATCGGGAAGACGACATCGACGATCTGCAGAACGACCCAGGATGCCAGCACGTAGGCGATGCCGACGCGGATGACGTTTCGCCGAACCAGTTCCGCGTAAAGTTTCACGCTACGCTCCCAGTCCCCGGCGACCCGGCGCTCACCGCTACAGTTCGCGCAACGCCTGCGCAACCGGCAGTCGTGCCGCCCTGAGCGCGGGGAAGAATCCGCCGACGAGACCGATTACCAGCGCAGCCTGGATGCCCTGCACGAGCAGGTCCGGCGTCACCGCGAAGTCGAACACGACCTGGCTGAAGCTCGCGCCGTTCAGCGTCGAGACCTGGAAGCCGTTGAAAACGAGATATGCGACCGCGCCGCCGAGCAACCCGCCGACCAGGGCCAGCAGCGTCGACTCGACGATGGTCGATACGAGGATCGGGAACGGCCCGAAGCCGAGCGCGCGCAGCGTCGCGATCTCCTTGCCCCGCACCGAGACCGACGAGTACATGGAGTTAAGCGCGCCGAAGACGGCGCCCACCGACATCAGAATCGTGAGCGGGTAGCCGATCAGGCGGATGAACTGGGCGAGTCCCGCGGCCTGCCCCGCGTAATAGGCTTTCTCGGTCATGACGTCGGCGCTGATCCGCGGATCGTCCTCGAGCGCGGCTTCCAGCGCCTCGAGTGCGCCCGGACCGTCGAGGCGTACCCGTACCGACTGGTAGGAATTGCCGCGCCGGTAGGCATTCTGCAGCACGCGCACGTCGGTCCAGAGCTCGGACTCGGAGACGCCGCCGCCCGCCTCGAACACGCCGACGATGTTCCATTCGGTCTGTCCGAACCGGATGCTGCCGCCGGTCTCGAGCCCCGCGAACTCGGCCTGCGCCGCGCGGCCGACGATGATCTCGTTTTTGCCCGGCTCGAACATGCGTCCTTCCGCGAGCCGAACGCCGTTGCGCACATCGAAGGCGCCCGGCTGGATGCCGCGGAACGGCACGTTGGCTTCGGTATCGTTGGACTTCTTCCGGACGTCGACGACGACGTAGAGTTCGGCTGACATGACGGTCGTGTCGCCTTCCCTGAGTACGCCGGGCGCGGTCTCGATAACCTGCACCTGCTCGTTCGACAGGCCGCTGTTCAGTTCCGACGTCGAGCCGCTGCGCATGATGATCGCCGTGTCCTCGGCACCGGCGGCCGTCATCGTGCGCTCGAAACCTTTGGCCATCGACAGCACGGCAGCGAAAACCAGCACGACGGCGGCGACGCCGATCACCGACACGGTCGACGCGGGGATGCGCTGCGGCAGGTTCTGCAGGTTGAGCCAGGTGACGGCGAGAATCCGGTTCAAAACACCCATCGTGTGCCCCTATGCCCGCGCGAGCGCGTCGACGATCGACAGCCGCATGGCCTTGACGGCCGGGAAAATGCCGGCCAGCGCGCCGGCGCCGAGCATCAGGCCGAAGCCGGTCGCGAGCGATGCCGGTGACAGGTACACGCCCGGCAGGAAGGCGCCGAACTGCTCGGCCACGCCCTGCACGAGCACCCAGCCGACGCCCAGGCCGAGCAGGCCGCCGATCAGCATGATCAGGACCGACTCGGAGAGCACGATCGCGAGTACCGAGCGGTCGCCGAAACCCAGGGTCTTCAGGACGGCGAGTTCGGGAATGCGCTCGCGCACCGATTGCGACATGGTGTTGCCGGAGACCAGGAGCAGCGTGAAGAACACGGCGCCGAGGATCAGCGTGACGATCAGCGCGATGTTGCCGAACTGTTTCGTGAAGGACTGCGCGAATGCGGCCTCGGTACTCGTGTCGGTTTCGGCGGGCGAGTTCGCGAACTGCGCGTCGATGGCGTTGGCCACCTGCACGGGATCGGCGCCGTCCGCAACCCGCAGGATGTACCAGCCGACGGTCCCCTGGGCGAACGCCCTGGCCTCGTCGAAGTAGTCGTACTGGAACAGCATCAGCGCCGTGTTGCCGCGGGCATTTTCGGCCGAGAAGATGCCCTCGAGGTCGAACTCCCAGGTCCGGCCGCCGTCCTTGCGGCTCCAGATCGTGGCCTGGATCGGGATCCGGTCGCCGACCTTCCAGCCGTAGGCGTCGGCGAGCTCACGGCCGACGACGGCGCCGGTGCGATTGCGCTTCCAGGCTTCCCTCTGCTCCGCCGGCATCTCGAATTCCGGGTACATGGCCATGTAATCCTCGGGATCCACCGGGAACTGCGCGAACTGGTTCTGCGGTTCCTGGTAGTAGCCGCCGAACCAGCTCGCGTGCGTGACGGACTCGACGCCCGGCGTCGCCGCGATGCGGGCCTGGTAGCTGCTCGGCAGCGGGTTGATCAGCGACACCTTCTCGATGACGATCAGCCGATCGGCGTCGGCCACGTCGACCCCGCCCCGGAACGCGTAGCCGATGGCGGACAGCAGCGCAAACAGCAGGAAGGCCACGAACACGGACAGGATCGTCAGTGACGTCCGGATCTTCTTGCGCCACGCGTTTTTCCAGACGAGGCGGAAGAATTTCATGCGGCGGCCCGGGCCTCGAGCGTACCTTTATCGCAGTGCAGCGTGCGGTTTGCGTATTCCGCCGCCTGCGCGTCGTGGGTCACCATGACGATGGTCTTGCCGTGCTCCCGGTTGAGCGCCTGCAACAGGCGCAGGATCTCGTCGGCGGTATCACGGTCGAGGTCACCCGTGGGCTCGTCGCACAGGAGGAGCTTCGGGTCGGACACGATGGCGCGCGCGATGGCGACGCGCTGCTCCTGCCCGCCCGACAGTTCGCGCGGGTAGTGCTTCGCCCTGTCGGACAGGCCGACGATGTCGAGCGCTATCCCTGCACGTTTGGCCCGTTCCTTCGCACTGAAGTCGGTCAAAAGCAGCGGCAGCTCGACGTTGCGCAGCGCATTGAGTACCGGCAGCAGGTTGTAGAACTGGAAGATGAATCCGACGTTGGTCGCACGCCATTTGGACAGCCGGCTGTTGGACATCGACGAGATGACCTTGCCGCCGACCGTCACGGTCCCGGACGACGGCCGGTCGAGTCCGCCCAGGAGGTTCAACAGTGTCGTCTTGCCGGAGCCCGACGGGCCCATGATCGCGACGAAATCCCCGTCCGGGATCTCGAGGTCGAGGTTGTGCAGGACCTCGACCTTCTCCTTGCCCTTCTGATAGGTTCGGCTCACGCCTTCGAGTCGCGCCAGTACGTCGGCCATGATCTGCCCCTTTGTTAGTCGATGGTTACGGCCTGGTCCGGAGCCAGCGGCGCGTCGGCAGTGCGAACGAGTATATCGCCTTCAACGAGTCCGCTCACGACGAGCACGCGCGGGCGGTCCCTGGCTCCCGTCACCTCGACGTAGCGCTTCTCCACCCGGCCGTCGGTCACGCGCCAGGCGTAGTCGCCGCCGGCGTCCGAGCGCAGCGCTTCCGCGGCCACCAGCACGCCGGCCGGCGGTTCCGCAGCCGGCGGCGGCGCCTCCGCGCCGAGGAATGCGACCTTGACGCCCATGTCCCGCAGGACGCGCTCGTCGCGCTCGAGGAAGCCGATGCGTACCTTCACCGTCGCCTTCTGCCGGTCCGCGGTGGGCACGATCGCGATGACCTCTGCCGGGATGCGCCAGTCGGGATAGGCGTCGAGCACGGCGGACACGGGCTGCCCGGCCCGGACGCGCTGGATGTAAGCCTCGTTGACGTCGACCTCGATCTCGAGCGAGTCCGTGTCGATGATCGTGCAGATGCCGGTGCGCGTGAACCCGCCGCCCGCGGAGATCGGCGAAATCATTTCGCCGGGCTGGGCATTCTTGGAAACGACCATGCCGGCGAACGGGGCGCGGATGGTCATGTTGGAAAGTGCGTCGCGCGCGATCTCCACGTTGCGCTCGGCAACCTCGACGTTTTCCCTGCCCGTTTCGAGCCGCGCCGCCAGCTTGTCGAAGTTGGCCTCGGCCGCATCGAGGCTCGCCGCGCTCGCCAGGTTGCGGGCGGCGAGATCGCGCAGCCGGTCGCGTTCCAGCCGGGCGATCCTGAGATCCGCCTCGATCTCGGCGAGCGCGGCCCGCGCCGAGGCGACCTGCGCGGTCGCGAGTTCGAGCTGCGCCTGTTGTGTCGCGTCGTCGAGAATCGCGACGACCTGGTCCTTCTCGACCCGCATGCCCTCCTCGACGTAGACCTCGGCCACCTTGCCCGTCACTTTCGAGGACACGGTCGCCTCGCGCCGGGCGACCACGTAGCCGGACGCGTCGAGCACGCTGCTCGCAGCCGCGGCGCTGGGCGGCTTGCGCGCGACGTCGGTCTCGACACGCACGGCGCCGCTGCCGGGGCGAAACAACAGCCAGCCGACGACTGCGACCGCCAGGACGAGTGCGGCAAGTACGGGCCACCGGCTGCGGCGCCCGGCCGCGGGCGGTACGTCGCGGTCGATCTTCAGTTCACTGATCCGGTCGGCGGGATCGGCCATCGTCTCTTGTCGTTGTTTGTCGACGGGGTCGTCCATCGTAGCAAACTCCGGGGCCAACCCGTGTACACTGGTGGGCGTCCTTTGCCGCCCGGCCGCCGATGCTGAAGTTCCTGCGGAGCAACCCGACCATTGCCGCGGGCATCCTGCTGCCGCTCGTCGTCGCCGCGTTCTTCGTCATTGCAACGGCCATACCGCGCTGGCTGGTTGCGCCTCCCGCTCACGACCTGCTCTTCACCGTGCACGACTACCGGCACGAATCCCCGGCCATCGAGGTCCGTTTCGACGTAACCGACGACAGGGTCCGGGCGCGCGCTTTCCGGCCGGAGAACAGCTATCGAAGCGTCCCGCGGCTCTATCGTTACGAGCACGCGACGGACACCGTGCGCGAACTCACCGTCGAACTGCCTGCGGACAACGATTTCGAGAACGGCATCCTGCTGGACATGCCCGCCCTCTCCGGCACGCGCGTGTCGGCAGCCCGGCGGGCGCCTGACGGCTACGAGATCACCGGACCCGAATACCGGGGCGGCGGGCTGATGGGGCTCTTTTTCGGCCGCCGGCGCCAGCCCGGGCTGGCCATCAGCAAGGAAGGGGCCGTGTTCGAGATCCCGGACGTCGACGGCCGGCCGTTCTATTACGGCAGCGTCAGTTTTCTCGCCTGGGTGGTGGCTGACGATGGCTGACCGCGACCAGGCGCTGGCAGAAGTGGTCGAGCTCATGCGGGCGCACGGACTCGATGTCGACGAGGTCCGCGTGGCGCTGGCCGACGCCGACCAGGCGGTCGACCCCGCCGCTCCTGCGGCCGTTCGCGCCGACGATACCAGGGCCTCGATCCTGACCCGGGTCCTCGCCTATCTCGGCGGCACATTCGTGTTCGCCGGGCTCGGCGTGTTCATCACGATGAACTGGGAATCCATGAATTTCGCCGCGCGGGTCGTCATCACGCTCGGCGCCGGTCTCGCCGCGTTCGTCATGGCCCTGGTGGCGATCAACGACGAACGATTCGAAAAGGCCGCCACGCCCCTGTTCCTTATCGCTGCCTTCCTCGAACCGATCGGCCTCATGGTGATCTTCGAGGAAACCTACACCGGCAACGACTGGCAGGCGATCGGCATGGTCGTATCGGGCACGATTGCGGCTCAGCAGCTGCTGGCCTTCGCCAGGTACCGACGCACCACGCTGCTCTTCATCGCAATGACGTTCCTGGTGGGCTTCGCCCTGCTGCTGTTCGACAAGCTCGGCGTCGACTATGCGCTAACGGCACTCGTACTCGGTACCTCGCTGATCAGCATCAGCACCGGCCTCGACAAGACCCCGCACGCAGTGACGACGCCGCTCTGGTACTTCCTCGGCGCATCGTGGGCGCTATACGGCCTGTTCGATGTCCTCGAGAACACGGCCGTTGAAGTCCTGTTCCTCGCTGCTGCGAGCGGAGGCGTCTACCTGAGTACGGTCGTGCGCAGCCGGACGCTCTTGTTCGTGGCGACCATCGCGATGCTCGCCTACATCGGCTACTTCTCGGCCGAGCATTTCGTGCAATCGATCGGCTGGCCCGTCGCACTGATGCTGTTCGGACTCGTGCTCATCGGCCTGAGCGCGATGGCGTTTCGCATCAACCGGCGCTACATCCGGTAAGTTCCCGGGCTTTGGCGTGCCGGGCCGGCCGCCTCGGCCTCCCGGGAAGTAGCAACTGCCTTTGCAGCACCATTGACCGCACCTGCCCAGGCCGGTGCCGCTTTTTTATTCGGCCCGTGATTCGAGACGGGGCTCCGCAGGCATCTGTCGCACGGAAAAGCATTGCCGGAATGCGGGGTGCGGCAGATAATGATTGGCGTGCGACTGGCCGCCAGGGGAGGCTCGCATGCCTACAGGTCGTTTTCCTTGCCTTGCACCGTTGCTCGCCGCGGCGCTCCTCGCGTGGCATGCCCCGCTCGCGGCGGCCATTCTCGACTCGGATTGCCATGCGCTCAAGCTGGTTGCAGCAGGCGGCGTACCCGGAAGCGGAACGCACACCTACGTTTTCAGCGGGACCTGCAACGTTGTTCTCAATCTGAGCAGCGGTCCTGCCGTGCAGAAGACCGTCCCAGCCGAGGCAGAGGCGACCTGGGATCCGGCGAAAAAGGAGTTCTCCGAAGCGTTTCGCGTGCTTGCTGAGTTCAGCGGCTATGTCTCCGGCGAGAATGACGGCAAGAGCTTCAAAGCGCCGTGGGAGATCCTGCCGCTGCCTGTCGAAAGCCGTTTCGCCTGCAATGACGACCCGCTGATCTCGAACGCACATTGCGGACTGCTCGCGCACCAGAATCGGAGCGGTTTTTACGCGTTCTCGAACCCGGCCATCAAACAGTCCCGCCCGCTGCTCAAGGGCAAGACGAACCTCGAAGAAGCGACGAAGTTGGCGTCTCTGCAGAAGAATGTTCTCGGTGTCACGGCGACGCTGCCCGCCGCGCCGCAGGACCAGCCGCCGACGATGTCCCGGCTGGGGGCCCCCGTCCTGTTCGAAGCGGAGGACCTGATCGGCAAGGGTGCTGCACGAACCAGCGGCGGCATGCTGGCGGTGCAACCGATGCAGCAATTCGGGGCCGGCTGGGGCAACAATGCGCAGGCCTTCTGGTCCGGCGGCACGGCCGGCGCCGTACTCGACCTCGTCGTCAACGTGCCGGTCGCGGGCAAGTACCGGGTCGAGCTGTTCATGACCCGCGCGCCGGACTACGGCGACCTGCTGCTGCAGGTCGAGGGCAACATCGCCAGCAACTCTTTCAGCGGTTTTGCGGACAAGGTCGTGCGCAGCGACGCGATCAACGTCGGCACATTCGACTTGCCGGCGGGCCCGCGGCGCATCAGCCTCAAGCTGCTCGGCAAGCACGTCAAGTCGAGCGGCCACCTCGTCGGCGTCGACCAGGTACGGCTGGTCCCGGTCACGCAGTAGGCATCCGGCGCAGCGGTGGCTGCGGCCCCGGTCTCAGGCGTCGTCGCGGCCCAGCCAGCGGATCGCGTCGAGGTTGTCTGCCCGCCGCGCGAAGTATCCGAAGACGGGCAGCCCGGCCACGATCAGCCCGACGCCGGCCAGCGCGCGGAGCGGCGTCGCCATCACCGTGTTGACCAGCAGGTAGGCGGTCGCGACCAGGAACAATGCAGGCAGGACCGGGTAGCCCCACGCGCGGTACGGCCGCTCGGCTTCCGGCTCGCGGCGCCTGAGGATGAACAGCGCCGCACCGTTCATGCCGAAGAACACCCAGAGCACGAAGATGTAGATGTCCGTGAGGATGTCGTAGGTGCCGGTCGCGGCGAGGAAGACGGACCAGACGCCGATCGCCACGACCGAGACCACCGGGACGCCGTTGGCGGACAGCCGCGCGAGAACAGCGGGCAGCAGTTCCGCACGGGCCAGTGCGTAGGTCACTCGCGGCCCGGTGAGCAGCGTGGTATGCAGGGTCCCGTAAGCCGAGAGCATCAGCCCGGTCGCCATCAGCACGGTCACGCCGGGGCCGAAGAACCGGATGGCAGCCTCGAGCGCGACCGAAGACTGCTCTGAAACGCTGGCCACCTCCTCCGGCGTCAGCACGTAGAAGTACGAGGCATTGATCATCAGGTACAGTGCGATGACCGTGACCGTGGCCCCGATCAGCGCGATCGGCAGCGTCCGTGCCGGCTCGCGGATCTCCCCGCCGACGGCCGCAATGATCGCCCAGCCGTTGTAACCCCAGAGCGCGCCGAGCATCGCCGCGCCGAAACCGTTGAGGCCGAGCCTCGCCGTTTCCGGCACGCCCTCGCAGGTGCCGCCCGCGCCGCTCAGCGCATAGTGCTCGAACGAACCGTCGGCCAGGACGAAGCCGCCAACCCCGACGAGCAGGACCAGGGCGACCTTGACGCCGGTCAGGGCCGTCGCGGTCCAGCCGCTCGACTTCACGCTGGCGAAATTGACGATGGTCCCCACGGCAATGACCACGAGCGGCAACACGCTCACGGCAAGCGGGGACAGGCGGCCGCCGGTCAACGCGTTCAGGAACGCGACGAAGATGATCGCAGTAGCCGCCGCGGAGGCGCCGAGCGCCAGCGTCTTGGTCCAGCCGTAGAGAAACGCCCAGCGCGGCCCGTACGCGGCACCGAGGAAGTGAAACTCGCCACCCGAGCGCGGCATCATCGCGCCCAGTTCGGCGTATACCAGCGCACCGGCCATCGTGAGCAGGCCTGCCAGCACCCAGACCAGCAGGACCATCTCCGGGCTGCCGACGTTGCAGATCATGACGCGCGCCTTGACGAACACGCCCGTGCCGATGATGTTCGCGAGGATCACCGCCGCTGCCGGTACGACGGTGAGCGCGCGGACGAGGTGGCGCTCGCCGGGTTCGCGCGTCACCTAGTCCGTTCCCTTGATGTTCGCCACCGGGTAAAGCCGGTGCGCCACGCGGGCGATGCCTTGTGCTTCGAGCACGCCCAGGACCTCATCCAGGTCCTTGTACACGCGCCCGCACTCGTCGAGCGGCGTGCGCCCGGTGTTGCCGACGATGCCCCTGACGTCGACACCGCCCAGCGTGCGGCGAATCTCCTGCATTTCGCGATCGATGTCGTCGTGGACGGGCCCGAGCTCGCGCTTCGCCTGCCCGCGCGCCATCACGCGGCCTGCGCCATGGTTGACCGAGCAGCCCGACCGGTACGCGCCTTCGAGCGGGTACAGGATCGCGGCGCCGTCGCGCATCGAACCCGGCACGAGGCACGGATGCCCCGTCGCATCCCAGCGCGTGCCCGCGAGGTCGGGGTGGCCTGGCGGGAACGCGCGCGTTGCACCCTTCCTGTGAACGAATCCCTTTTTCGTCGTGCCGTCGGGCAACACCAGGGTTTCCTCCTGCACCAGGTTGTGCGAGATCTCGTAGAAGACCTCGCCGCGGGGGCCGAAAACTTCCTCGAGCGCCTCCTGCACGCCGCGCACGATGACGTGACGGTTGGCGACCGCATAATTCGCGGCCGAGTTGTGATGGGCCCAGTACTCTCGCCCCAGCGGCTCGTCGGCCCGGAGCCAGGACTCCTCGCGGCGGTTTTTCGGCAGGCCGCGCAACTCGGCGCCGGCGTAGAAATAGTGATTGGCCGTCTGCCAGCCGTAGCCGCGCGAACCGCAGTGAATCATGACCCAGACTTCGCCCGAATCGCGCTCGACCTGCATCTCGACGAAGTGGTTGCCGCCGCCCACCGAGCCGATCTGCGGGCAGGCCTTGTTCCGCGCGCGCCCGATGCGTCCGCTGTCGAGGGCCGCCTCGTCCACTTCGATGTACTGCCGTTCGCAGACGTCCTGGCTGACGCCGATCGCCTTTGCGCCGTAGCGGAAGATATCCTCGATATCCGACTCTGCAATCCGCGGCTTATGCTTCGGCCGATGGCTGCCGATGCCGGTCGCGATCCGGAGCTCGACCTCGTCAATCCAGCGCCGGCGCCGGCCGGGGTCGGCGACGTCGGCCGCCGTGAGCCCGGGCACCCTGAGGTACACGACGCCGCAGGAGATGTCGTAGCCGCTGCCCGCCTGGATGATGACGTCTTCCGTCACGGCCACGCCCCCGACCGGGATTCCGTAACCGAGATGGACGTCCGGCATCAGGTAAAGGCCGATCATGCCCGGGTAGCTCGCGGCCTTTGCGGCCTGGCGCCAGAGCGCTTCGTCGGTCTGCTCGAACAGCGTCGCCGACAGGAACGCGTGCACGTCGGTCTGCATCCCGCCGGACTGCGGCAGGACGTAGTGTGAATCGCCGAGTTTTTCGACCGCGTTCAGGTAAGACATCGCATCGTTTCCAGTGCACCCTCCCGGTCCGCTTCGGCCGGCAGCGGCTTGCTCCGGCGCCGGGCGCGCGGGCGCAGTTCTAGAGCCGCCTGATCGTCTTCAGGTACTTCGCTACGTCGCGGTAGCTGCTGTCGGCACCCGAGAACTTGACGAGATTGTGCGCGGTCTTGAGCCACTCGAGCGTGCTCGGCGTCATTTCGTCCAGCGCGGCAACGAGATCCTCACCGCCAAGTTCGCGCTCCCGTCCCGAATCCAGGATATCCGAAAGCACGCGCTCCTTGGCCAGGTCGATGAGTCCGTCGATGTCGGCGCCCGAAAAGAGCTCGGTCGCCTCGGCCAGTGCATCGAACTCCATCGCCTCGGCGGGCACGTCTTTCAGCTTCAGTCGGAACATCTCGGCCCGCGCCTCGGCATCCGGCGGCGGCACGAACACCTGCTTTGCGAAGCGGCCCGGCCGCTTCATCGCCGGGTCGACGTCCCACGGCATGTTGGTCGCCGCGAGCACGAGTACGCCCTCGTTCGCATCGGCGAAACCGTCGAGCTGCGCCAGGAATTCGTTGACGACGGTCCGCGCCGCGCTCGACGCCGCCTTTGACCGCGAATAGGCGAGCGCGTCGAGTTCGTCGAAGAACAGCACGCACGGCCTGCGCGCACGGGCCTGGTCGAAAATCCCGGCCAGGTTGCGCTCGCTCTCGCCGATCCACATGTTGAGCACATCGCTGATGCCGACGGCCTGGAAATCCGCATCGCATTCGCCGGCGATGGCGCGTGCGATCAGCGTCTTGCCGCAGCCCGGCGGCCCGTACAGCAGCACGCCGCCGCCGGCTTTCTTCCGGAAGCGCTGGAACAGTGTCGGATTGCGAAACGGCTCGATGATCTGCAGGCGCAGGACTTTCTTCAGCGCCTCCATGCCGGCGACGTCCGCGAACCCGATCTTGCTGTCGTCGGTGCGCCGGATGGGTAACACGTCGGCGCCGCCGCCTTCGATGACCGCGAGCCGCGGGCCGCCCGGCTGGGCCTTGCCGAGCAGGCGCTCCAGCGTCTCGTCCGGTTCGAAGCCATCCATCGAGCGCGCGCGCCGGTACTGGTCGACCGCCTCGTCGTCGCGGCCCTGATCGTGCTTGCACAGGGCCAGGCCGACTGCCGCGCGCACATTGCCGCCGTCGGCCTTTAGAACGATTTCGAACTGCTTTTGCGCCGCGTCGGCGCGGCCCGCGGTGCGCAGGGCCGTCGCATATTCGCAGCGCAGCCCGGCGTTGAACGGGTCGTCGAGCAGCGCCTGCTCCATGGCGTCGAGGTCAGCCACGCCCGTCCCTCATTTCAGCAACCGGCGCAGGATCGGCGGCCAGATCCAGCTGTAGATCACGTAACCGATCACGACCGCCACCAGCACGCCGGTATACGGCTCGAGCGCGGTACCTTCGAGCACGCCGGACCGGAACAGCGCCACCACGGCAATCCAGATCGCGATCGATCCGCCCCAGCCCCACTTCTGCATCGGCCACAGCGGCAGCAGGCTCCAGTGCGATGCATAACGCAGCTCCTGCGCGAGTTCGACCAGGTGTTCGTTGTCCGGCTGCAGGGCGACGAGTTCCCGCGCAAGATCGTATGCCTCCCGGTTCCGGCCGCGGCCCATGAGCAGCTGGATCACGGTCAGCGTGGTCTGCATCTGGTCCGGGTATCGCTCGAGCTGCTTGTGGACCCGCTCGAGTTGTTCCGCACCCGATGAGCGGACGAACCCGCACAGCGTGTGCACGTGAAGCGCACTCTCGTTGTCCGGATCTCGCTTCAGGGCCTCCGCCGCAAGCCGCTCCGCCTTGTCGATGTTGAACGTCGCGAGCATCACTCGCGCGTAGTGCGCGTAGAGCTCGGCCGCCTCTGGGAACTCCCGCAGCAGCTCGATGAGCACCTGCTCGGCTTCGTCGTAGCGTTCTTCCTCCGCATGGATTCGCGCGAGCAGGAAGCGCGCGTCGAAGGACCCCGGCTCGATCTCGAGTATCTTGCCCACCGTGTCCCGCGCCGCGTCGAGCCGGTCCTCCATCCAGTCGATCCAGGCCGCGTACTGCAGCAGCACGACGTCGTCCGGGAACTGCGGCAGCGCCTTGCCGAGCACGTCGCGCGCCGCGGCCAGCCGCCGCCGGTCGAGCAGCGCACCGAGCTGCGCGACCGCGGCCTCGTAGTCCGGCGATGCCCCGCTCATCACGACACCGCCGCGGCAACGAACGACCGGTACGCCGTGACCGACACCAGGGTGATCGCGATGCCGGCCAGCGTCGCTGCCAGGACCGGGACCCACGGCTTCGGCGGCTCGATGCCCATCGTCCGCATCGTGCGGTAGGCGTCGCGGTGCAGGAGGAAAACCGCCCCCGCCAGCACGAACCCGATACCCCGGTTGACCAGGCGAGTATTGCGGAGCGAATCCGTATCCGCATCCGGCAGCTGGCCGTGCAGCACGGCGATGGGTACGGCAACCGCAATTACGAAACCGAGGACGAGCAATGCCGCGTCGCGGCCCACGCGCGCAAGACGCCCTGAGTTGAGGCTGGCGACGATCACGACGGCCGGGCCGCCGCCGAAAAACGCCGCAGCGATGAGGGCGCCTACCGAGTAAATCGGCTGCAGCTTCGTTCCGTCGCCGAGCGACGGCTTCAGCAGGTCATCGTCGGTCATCGCAGGAATCCCTGTTCCCGAAACCGGGAGTTTACATGCCCTGGTCCAGGTTCAGGAGCGCGACGCGCCGGAACTGGATCGGGTGACTTTCGCTCTGCAGCGCGATGAAGCCGGCCGTCAGCGGTTCGCCATCCGGTTTCATCTCGGGGCGGTGGCCCGACACGACGCCGCCGCCGTAGGTCGGTTTCGCATACTCGATCACCGCCTTGCCGTCGACGGAGTGCACGATGCGCTCGTCGCCGAGTACGAGCACTTCGACCGTCACCCAGCGGTCGCCGTCGAACGTCGGGGATGACGATTCGATGCAGTGCGTCTCGGTCAACCTGCCGGCGTAGACGACGTGCGTGCCCGGCGTGCAAAGGTTCGCCGTCGGTCGCGCGTTGCCGTCGCCGAGGCCGCCCAGGAACTGCGCTTCGAGCGAGATCGGGAAGTCCTGCGCCTCCGGCATCGTGTACGGATCCTGTGCGTGCAGCATGACGCCGCTGTTCAGCCGTGCCCAGGCCGGCGCATCGGCCGCCTGCTCGCCCGTGAACCGGTACTCAACGACGAGCCGGTAATGCGAGAAGGGCGATTCGTAGAACAGGTGGCCGAACCGGTCACCGAAGTCGCCGTAGCCGTCGTAGGCAACCGTCAGGAGCCCGCCCTCCACGCGGAACGTATCGGCGAAATTCTCGCCGGCCGGGTAGCCGCGGATCTTCGGCACCCAGCCCGTCAGGTCCCGGCCGTTGAACAGTTCGATCCAGTCTTCTTCGGGCGGCGCCTCGCCGGCGCAGGCAAAAAACCCCAGGCAGGCGGCCAGCAGCGCCGCCCGCGCTGCTCTCACCACTGGTGATTTGCCCAAGTCCTGCCGCCCGGCTCGAGCGGCACGCAGGGATCGAAACGGCCGGGCGTTTCGACGTAGCGCATCGCCTGCGTGTAGCCGATTTCCGAGGTGAAATAGCCGATCAGCGCGAGCTCCTTCATCATCCGGAAGAAATGTGCGGGCGCATCCGCGGGCTTCGTCTGCATGTAGGCGAACTGCTCGGCGTCTAAGTCCTCGAGCAGGTCCAGGCGTTCGGCCGGAGCGAGGTCGACGAAGGCTCCACCGAATGCCTCCCGGGCGCGCGCGTCGACCGTCTCGAGGCCCTTGCGGAACACGAGCTGGTCCTGGTCCCAGTAGGTTTCCGTGACCATCAGCGCCATGAAGCTGCCGGTCCCGGCGGCCTTCGCGCCGGGCGTGTCCGTTTCGGGCAGGATGGTGTCGGCGATCTCGTCGAGCAACGCCACCTCGTCGGCCGAGAACAGGCCCTCGGCAGCAACTGCGGGCGACTCTTCCCGCGCGCAGGCGGCGAGCATGGCCGACTGGCCGACGAGCGCCACGCCGCCGAACATCGCGCTGACTCGCAGGATCGCTTCGCGACGCGTTACGAGTTCGGGGTGTGCCGTTTTGTCTGTCATCGCCTGTGCCCGCTAGAGATTGCCGCGCTTGAGTTCCTCGACCGCGTAGTCCGCTGCCCTCGCAGTCAGTGCCATGTAGGTCAGCGACGGATTCTGGCAACCCGCGGAGGTCATGCAGGCGCCATCGGTGACGAAGACGTTCGGCGCGTCCCAGACCTGGTTCCAGCGATTCAGCACCGACGACTTCCGGTCACGCCCCATGCGGGCCGTGCCCATTTCGTGAATGCCCATGCCGGGATAGTACGTGTCGTCGAAAGTATGCACGTCGCGCACACCGGCCGCCTCGAGCGTCTCCGCCATGTCGTTGGCCATGTCGATGCGCATCAGCCGCTCGTTTTCGCCGGTTGCGCAGTCGATCTTCAGCACCGGCAGCCCCCACTTGTCGGTGCGGGCCTCGTCGATCCCGATGCGGTTCTCGTGCGCGGGCAGCATCTCGCCGAAGCCGGTGGCGCCGATGGTCCATTCCCCCGGCTCCGCCATCCGGTCCTTGAAATCCGCGCCGACACCGAGTTCGGCCACCGCCCGCTCCCAGTCGCGGCGGCTCGCGCCGCCCTGGTAGCCGAAACCACGCAGGTAGTCCCGCTTGTCGCCGAAGAGGTTCCTGTAGCGCGGGATATAAAACCCCGTCGGCCTGCGCCCGTAGTAGTACTTGTCGTCGACGGACGCATCCCGGATCGTGCCGCGAGCCCCGATCCGGAAATGATGATCCATCAGGTTATGGCCGAGTTCGCCGCTGCTGCTGCCGAGGCCGCCCGGCCAGACGTCGGTCGCCGAGCGCATCAGGATCCAGGTCGAGTTCAGCGCGGATGCACAGAGAAACACGATGCGCGAACTGAACTCGGTCGTTTTTTCGGTCACCGCGTCCATGACCCGGACGCCGGTCACGCGCTGCCGGTCCCGGTCGTACGCGAGCTCGGTCACGATCGAGAACGGCATCAGCGTCAGCCGACCCGTTGCCATCGCGGCCGGCAGGGTCGAGGACTGGGTGCTGAAATAGCCGCCGTAGGGACAGCCGAGCCAGCAGGCATTGCGATACTGGCACGGCGCGCGCCCGGGCAGCGCCTCCGTAGCGTTTGCGGCGCGGCCGGGAATGATGCGGCGGCGGCCGTCGAACCGGCGTTGCAGCCGGCCCGCCACCAGTTCTTCGGCGCAGTTGAGCGGCATCGCCGGCTGGAACTGGCCGTCCGGCAGCTGGGGCAGGTTCTCGCGTGACCCGCAAATGCCGGCATGGCGCTCGACGTGATCGTACCAGGGTGCGAGGTCCGCATAGCGTATCGGCCAGTCGACGGCGATGCCGTCGCTCGCGTTGGCCTCGAAGTCGAAGTCGCTGAGCCGGTAGCTCTGCCGGCCCCACATGAGGGAACGGCCGCCGACCTGGTAACCGCGGAACCAGTCGAACCGTTTGATTTCCGTGTAGGGCGAGTCCTGGTCCGAGGCCCACCAGTCGAGGTTCTTTTCGTTGAGCGGATAATCCCGCCGGAGGACCGGGTAAGCCTCTTCCATCGCACGCGTGCGCTTGCCGCGGTGCCGGTATTCCCACGGCGCCTTGCGCGCGTTGACGTAGTCCTTGATGTGCTCGACGTTCTTGCCGCGCTCGAGCAGCAGCACGTTCAGGCCTTTTTCCGTAAGCTCCTTCGCGGCCCAGCCACCGGAGATCCCGGACCCGACGACGATCGCGTCGTAGGTCTCAGTTGCCATGGCCGGCGGCGCAGTCGGGATTCACGGGGCTCGGACCTCGGGCGTGTCGCGCAAGTCAGGGCGGCATTGTAACATCGTCCAATGCCCGGTCAGTTGCTGCCGCCCCTCAAAAGCCTCGCACTCGCGACGGTGCTCGTCGCCGGCTGCGGGCAGGCAGCCGACGAACCCGCGCCCGGTTTCGCTGACCCGGTGCTGGGCCGCTGGGACCTGACCGTCGATGGGCCGGACGGAAGCTATCCGTCCTGGCTCGAGATCCGCTTGCGGACCGAGCTCAGCCTGATGGCAGAGTTCGTCGGCCGCTCGGGAAGCCGGCGATTTGCGCGCAGCGTCGATTACTCGGACGGCGTGCTGGAGGTTCGCATACCGACGCAATACGAGGCCGGGACCGAACACGTGTTCACCGGCACGCTGACCGATGACCGGCTCGCCGGCCGGACACGGATCGACGACGGCCCCGCCTTACCGTGGTCCGGCGTGCGCGCGCCGCCGCTGGTTCGGACCGGGCCCGCAGCGTGGGGCGCGCCCGTCGTCATGATCGGCGACGACCTGGCCGGGTGGCGGCGGCGATCCGGCGAGCATCCGGGCTGCTGGCGCGTCGACGACGGCATCCTGAGCGCAACGCCACCCTGCGTCGACCTCGTCAGCGATGCGCTGTTCGACGACTTCCGGCTCGAACTCGAATTCCGGTATCCGCCGGGCAGTAACAGCGGCGTCTACCTGCGCGGCCGCTACGAGGTGCAGATCCAGGACGATCGCGGCAAGGCCGTGGACCCGC
>JAWWBD010000023.1:0-23259 GCA_033721115.1 Woeseiaceae bacterium
CTTGCGATCGCTCTTCGGCGCGCCGCTCCTCGTCTCCGGATCGTAGCTGCAGCGCAGCTCCACGACCCGGCCCGCGGCATCCTTCAGCACCTCGTCGCAGCGGATGATGTAGCCGAAGCGCAGCCGGACTTCACCGCCGGGCTTTAAGCGAAAGAACTTGCGCGGCGCCTCCTCCAGGAAGTCGTCGCGCTCGATCCAGAGCTCGCGCGAAAACGGCACCTCCCGCGTGCCGAGTTCGGGCCGGTTCGGATGGTTCAGCGCCTCCATGTGCTCGACCTGGCCTTCCGGGTAGTTGGTCAAGACGACCTTGAGCGGATTGAGCACCGCCATCCGGCGTTCCGCGTCGTGGTCGAGCACTTCGCGAATGCTGTTTTCGAGTAGCGCCATCTCGATCAGCTTGTCCTTCTTGGTGACGCCGACCCGCCGGACGAAATCGCGCATGGCCGCGGCCGGGTAGCCGCGCCGGCGCATGCCGGCGATCGTCGGCATCCGGGGATCGTCCCAGCCGGCGACGACGCCCTCCTCGACCAGCGCGTTGAGCTTGCGCTTGCTCGTTACCGTATAGGCGAGGTTCAGGCGCGAGAATTCGATCTGGCGCGGCCGGTGCGGCGGCTCGAGCCGGTCGAGAAACCAGTCGTACAGCGGCCGGTGATCCTCGAACTCGAGCGTGCAAAGCGAATGGGTGATGGCCTCGAATGCATCCGACAGCGTGTGCGCGAAGTCGTACATCGGGTAGATGCACCACTTGTCGCCGGTCCGCTGATGGTCAATGTGCCGGATACGGTACAGCGCCGGGTCGCGAAGATTCAGGTTTGGCGAAGCCATGTCGATCTTCGCGCGCAGCACGTGGGCACCGTCCGCGAATTCGCCCGCGCGCATGCGGCGGAACAGGTCGAGGTTCTCCTCGACGCTGCGCTCCCGGTACGGGCTGTTCCGGCCCGGCTGCGTCAGCGTGCCGCGATATTCCCGGATTTCGTCCGCCGACAGGCTGTCGACGTAGGCACAGCCCATCGTGATCAGCTTCTCGGCAGCTTCGTACAGGCCGTCGAAGTAATCCGATGCGTGCGTCAGGCGGTCCGCCCAGTCGAACCCGAGCCAGTGCACGTCCCGCTCGATCGCGCGTACGTATTCCTCGCGCTCCCTGCCCGGGTTCGTGTCGTCGAAGCGCAGGTACGTGCGCCCGCCGGTCTCCTCCGCAACGCCGAAATTCAGGCAGATCGACATCACGTGGCCGACGTGCAGGTAGCCGTTCGGCTCCGGCGGAAACCGCGTCACGATCCCGGCGTGCTTGCCCGACTCGAGGTCGTCATGGATGATCTGGCGGATGAAGTCCCTGGGCGGGGCGTCAGTCATGGTTTTTTCCGGCGGTCCGTCTGCAAGCGCACATTCTACGCATCCCCGGGATCCGACCGGCAACTGTCGCACAGGCCCTCGATCTCGAGGATCTGCCGGACGTCCGAAAATCCCAGCGCCCCGGCCCTGGCCTCGACCAGCGCCTCGATCCCCGGCTCGTCGAGTTCAATCACCGTGCGGCACCCGCGGCAGATGAGGAACTGGCCCGTGTGCATGTGTCCGGGATCGGCACAACCGACGAAGGCATTCAGCGAATCGAGCCTGTGCACGAGGCCGGCCTCGATCAGGAAATCCAGTGCCCGGTACACTGTCGGCGGCGCCGGCTGGCGGTCGGCCTGGCCCAGGCTGCCGAGGATGTCGTAGGCGCCGACCGGCCGGTGGCTGTGCCAGACGATCTCGAGTACGCGTCGCCTGAGCGCGGTGAAGCGCAGGCCGCGATCGCGGCACAGCCGTTCTGCCGTGCGCAGCGCTGCGTCGACGCAGTCGTCGTGATCGTGCTGCTCGAGCGCTGTCGGTTTCGGATTCTCTGCCATGTTGGGCATCTCTTGCGGCGAGTGTACCGCGGCCAATTTCTGTACAATAGCGCGCCGGGCCCGCCGGGCCACCCGCAAGCACCTGATCCGCAAGAATCGAGCATGCCAGATATTTCGCTTCCCGACGGCTCCGTACGCCGTTTCGAATCCGCGACCACGGGGGCGGAGATTGCCGCTGCCATCGGCAAGAGCCTGGCCCGCGATGCCGTGGCCGTGAAGGTGGACGGCGAACTCGTGGACCTGACCCGCGAAATCGACGCGGACGCCGCCGTCGAGATCGTGACGCGCGACTCCGCCGAGGGGGTCGAGCTGCTGCGCCACGACGCGGCCCATGTCCTCGCGGAAGCGGTCAAGGAACTCTGGCCGGAGACGCAGGTCACGATCGGACCCGCGATCGAGAACGGCTTCTACTACGACTTTGCGAGAGACGAAGCCTTCACCGACAGCGATCTCGAAACCATCGAAGAGCGCATGCGCGAGATCGTCGATCGCGACGAGCCGATCCGGCGCGAGGTCTGGGATCGCGACGAGGCCGTCGAATTCTTCCGCGACATGGGCGAGGAATACAAGGCCGAGATCATCGCGGGCATCCCCGGCGAGGAAACGATCACGCTGTATCGACAGGGCGAATTCATCGACCTCTGCCGCGGCCCGCACCTGCCCTCGACCGGCCGGCTCGGCAAGGCCTTCAAGCTGACCCACGTCTCGGGCGCCTACTGGCGGGGCGACTCGTCGAACGAGATGCTGCAGCGCGTCTACGGCACTGCCTGGGCCAGCGACAAGGAACTCAGGCGCTACCTGCACATGCTCGAGGAAGCGGAGAAGCGCGACCACCGGCGCCTGGGCAAGACGATGGACCTGTTCCACTTCCAGGAGGAAGCGCCGGGCGCCGTCTTCTGGCACGCCCGCGGCTGGAGCCTGTTCACGAGCCTCGTCGGCTATATGCGCGAACGCCAGGACCGCGCAGGCTACCGCGAGATCAACACGCCGGAGATCATGGCGCAGTCGCTCTGGCAGGCATCGGGGCACTGGGATACCTTCGGCGAGAACATGTTCACGAGCGAGACGGTCGACGGCCGCGTCTACGCGATCAAACCGATGAACTGTCCCGGCCACGTCCAGGTATTCAAGCAGGGCATCCGCAGCTACCGCGACCTGCCCTTCCGTGTCGCCGAGTTCGGCAAGTGCCATCGCTACGAGCCGTCCGGCGCGCTACACGGCATGATGCGGGTCCGCGCATTCACCCAGGACGATGCGCACATCTTCTGCACCGCGGAACAGATCACTTCCGAGTCCATTGCCGTTTGCGACCTGATCCTCGGCATCTATCGCGATTTCGGCTTCGAGGACGTGCGCATCAAGTTCGCCGATCGTCCGGAACAGCGGGTGGGCGACGACGCGGTATGGGACCAGGCGGAGGCTGCGCTCCTGGAAGCGCTCGCGGCGACCGGTCTCGACTACACCCACAATCCGGGCGAAGGGGCGTTCTACGGGCCGAAGCTCGAGTTCGTACTGCGTGACGCCATCGGCCGTGACTGGCAGTGCGGCACGCTGCAGGTCGATCTCAACATGCCGGGGCGCCTCGGCGCCACCTACGTCGGTGAGGACGGTGAAAAACACACGCCGGTGATGCTGCACCGGGCTATTTTCGGTTCGCTCGAGCGCTTCATCGGCATTCTGATCGAGCACCACGCGGGCAACCTGCCGCTCTGGCTCGCGCCGCAGCAGGCCATGGTACTGACGATCACCTCGGATGCCGACGATTATGCGGAGGAAGTCGCACAACGCCTCCGTGAAGCCGGGCTGCGTGCAGGCGCGGACCTGCGCAACGAGAAGATCTCGTACAAGGTCCGCGAACATAGCGTCGAGAAGGTACCGGTGCTGCTCGCGGTGGGCCAGCGTGAGGTCGAGGAGCGCACGGTTGCGCTGCGCAGGCTCGGCTCGAAACAGCAGCGCGTCCTCCCGGTCGACGCTGCGATCGCGGAGCTGACCGCCGAGGTCGCCAGCCGCGGCCGCGATGCCTGATTCCTGATCCCGGCCGGGCCCGGACGGGCCCGCCGGCCTCCCCGGAAGCCAACTGTGACAGGCCCTGCAGTCCGACTGTGCGCCGCGTCACAAAACCGGAACGCAGTCGCCGTTTGAAGACGGTCCCCGGTCGACCCGTGGCTATACTCGGTCGGCGCTAGGGAGCAAGCGTGCGATTCGACATAAGCTGACGGAGGAAGCCGGGTGCCGCTCGAACATTTCAAAACCCAGGTGCTGCTGCTACACAGCGAACAGAGCACCCTCGACACCCTGAGCTCGGGCTTTAACGATCGCTACACCGTGCACTGCGCAACGAGCGGCAGCGAGGCACTGAACACGCTCGGCGAAGTCTCGATTCACGTCATCGTATCCGCACAGAAGCTGCCCGGCATGAGCGGCCTCGACGCGCTGCGCGAGGCCCAGAAGCGCTCGCCGGAAACGATCGGCATTCTGCTTGCGGCGGACGGCGACGGCGAAGCGCTGGTCGGCGAAAAGGACATGTTCCAGGTCATTCGCGACGAAGTCACTCCGGAATCCCTGCGGCAATTCATCGACAAGGCGACACAGCAAGCGCGCCTGATGGCGCTTGCGGAATCGGCGAACGATACGTTGGCGGATATGGACCAGCCGACGGGCGAACACATCGTGATGGAAACGTCCGAAAACGGCTCGACCATCATCAGCGACGGCACCGGCCGCTTCCCCGCGCTGAATCCGTCGAAGGTCTCGCCGCAGGCAGCGGTCGGCGCCCGCGCCGTCGCCGTGCTGGTGCTGACCCAGGACGAGGAGTTCCTGAAAACCATCCGCGAATCCTCCCGCGGCATGCACGAGGTTCTGCACGCCACGACGATCTCGCAGGCAGACGAGGCGGTCGCCGGCAACAAGGTCGGTGTCGCGGTCATCGACGCGGCGATGGTCGGCACCAACGTCGAGAAGATGGCGCTGCATCTGCGCAAGACGGCGAATCGGCTCGTCGCCATCGTGGCGGGCCGCCGCGACGACGGCGAAATGCTGATGGACCTGATCAACCGCGGCAAGGTCTATCGCTTCCTGCTCAAGCCGGTTTCGCCGGGCCGTGCGCGGCTCGCGATCGAGGCGTCGGTCAAGCATCACCTCGAAGCACCGGACGCCGCATTCCGGCTGCCGGGAGGAGCAGCCGCGACGCCGCCCCCGAAAGCCGCGCCGAAACCGAAACCGGCCGCGAAGCCCGCCGCCGGGAACCGGCCGAAACCCGGGGCTGCGGACGGCAAAGCCGGCGCGAAAGCGGCGCCGGGGACCAGCCCGGCCGCGAAGAAAAAGCAGCCAACCCCCGTCGTGGCGCGGCGGGACGAGGAACCGGCGAACGCGCTGCCGGAGATTCGGGTCGAGCCGCGGCCCGCGGACGCGAGCCGGTCGACGCCGTCGGCGCTCGACGACGGACTCGGCGACGCGTTCGGCGAAAAATCGAGTTTCACCGAAACGGTCACCGGTCTCTTCAAGACGATCGGTAGCGAGCGGGCTGCCGAAAAGCCTGCACAAAAGACCGCAACGCCGGCGGCTCCCGACGGCGACGCGTCGTCGACGCCGAGCGCAGCAAGCGCCGGCTCCGGCCGGCTCAGCGCGCCGGTACTGGGCGGCGTTGCCGCCCTGGTCGTCGTCCTCGCCGGCGCGGGCTGGTGGCTCATGGGCGGGCAGGATTCCGCGCCGGACGCGCCGGCGGCCACAGCCGCGGATGCGCCGCCGACGGACCCGGAAGTGACCGCTCCGGCAACAGCACCGCAGCCGGCCGGGGAAACCCCGCCGCCGGCACCGGCCGAACCGGCAGTGGACGTCGACGCCCTACTCGCCGACGCGCGGCAGGCCCAGGCGGCGGGCCGCATCTTCAGCCCGGCCGGCGATAATGCCATCGAGCTCTTCGTCGCGGCGTCGGCCGAGCTGCCGGACAATCCGCAGCTGGCCGCCGAACTCGGTTCCGTAATCGACACCGCGCTGGCGCTGGCCGAGGCCGCGCTGCTCGAGCGGCGGAACGACGACGTGCGGACGATCCTCGACACGGTCCGGCTCGCGGACCCGGGGAACTCGCGCCTGCCGTTTCTGGTCGCGCAGCTCGACGACATCGAGTTCCGCGACACGATTGCAGACGCCCGCGCCGCCATCCGCGAGCAGCGCTTCGATGACGCCGCCGCAACCATCGAGACCGCGCGCACCCTCGACGCTGCCGATGCCGACGAAGTCGAAGCCGTCGCCGCAGAGCTCGGGCAGGCACTGCTGGACCAGGAGGTCGGCGCGATTCTCGCCGACGCCTCTGCGCGTCTCGCGGACGGGGCACTGATCGAGCCACCCGGCGACAACGCAAGACATTACTTCGAGCTCGCGCTCGCCACCGACCCGCAGAATGCTGCTGCAGAACAGGGCCTGGTGGCTGTCGCCAGCCGGCTGGTACTGAGGGCCCGCGCGGACATCGACGCGCGCGAATTCGCTGCGGCAGAAGCGCTGCTCGAAGATGCACGCAGCCTCGATCCGGAGAGCCGCGAACTCGCCAATGCGGACCGGGCGCTGGCCGCGGAGAAGGAGCAGGTCGAACTCGAGCGCCGCGAAGCGGAACGCCTCGCCGCCGAAAAAGCGCGCGCCGAACGCGAAGCGGCGGAACGGGCGGAACAGGAACGCCTGGCGCGCGAACGCGCCGCCGCCGAGCAGGCCGAGCGCGAGCGCCTCGCCAGGGAGCGCGAAGCCGCGGAGCGGGCCGAGCAGGAGCGCCTGGCGCGCGAACGCGCCGCCGCCGAGCAGGCCGAGCGCGAGCGCCTCGCCAGGGAGCGCGAAGCCGCGGAGCGGGCCGCTGCCGAACGCGCTGCCGCGGAGAAAGCCGCCGCCGAACGTGCCGCGGCCGCGGCGAAACTCGCGGCCGATGCACAGGCGCCGCCGCAACAGGCTCCCGCAGCCCGGCAGACGCGGACGCCCGCGCCGGCGCCGGCACAGCGGGAGCCAGCCCCGACCGCACAGGCGCGCACGAGCCCGCCACCGGTGGCTGAGGCACAGGCCCCGGCTGAAGAGGCCACACCGGCCGGGAGCCCGGTCGAACCGGAAAGCGCCGGGGCCGCTGCCGATCCGGCCGCTCGAGCGGCCGGCGCATCGGCAGCTCCGGCGCCCGTCGTGCGCCGGCCGGTGCCCGTCAGCTCGCTCGAACGCAAGAAGTACGTCGCGCCGAAATACCCGCGCGCCGCCGAACGCCGCGGCCTGTCGGGCTGGGTCGACGTCCTGTTCACCGTCAGCAAGGACGGCAGCGTGACCGACATCGAGATCGTCGGCTCGGAACCGGGTGACATATTCGTCGACGCCGCCACCGACGCGGTCGAGGACTGGGAGTTCGAACCCGTCACGGACAACGGCGAACCCGTCGAGCAGCGCGCCGCCGTGCGGATGATGTTCGCGATCGAGTAGCGGCCGGCATAAAACCATCCAGAGTGGACTATATCCTCCGGGCGGGCTAGTCTTAGCGCGTCACCGGCACGGAGTGATCCCGTGGATGCGCCAGGCAGGACTCCGGCAGCGGCCAAGAGCGGCCGCAAGCAGCAGCAGCGCAGCATCGTCACGCAGCAGAAACTGCTGGATGCCGCAATCCAGGCGTTCTCCGAGAACGGATTCAAAGGCACGTCGACACGCGACATTGCCGATCGCGCCGGCGTCCATCACCCGCTCATCACCTATCACTTCAAGAACAAGGAGCGGCTCTGGCGTGCCGCAGCCGACCGGGTCTTCCGCGACTTCAACATTTCGCTCGTCAAGGCAATGGCGGATGTACCGGACGTGGATCCGCGCGCGCGGGCCGAAACCTTCATCCGCACCTACGTGCGCTACTCGCACCGGCAGCCCGCGCTGCACAAGATGATCCTGCAGGAATCGAGCTACCCGAGCGAGCGCCTGGACTGGCTCGTCGCCACGCACCTGAAGCCGCTGTTCGAACTCGTCGAACCGTCGCTCCGGCGCCTCCAGGAGCTCGGCATCGCGCCCGAGGGCAATACCGGGCTCCTCTACAACATGATTCGCGTGTCGGCCGGCGGCCTGCTGGCACTGGCTCTCGAGATCCGCGGCACCACGGACATCGATCTCGAGATGGAAGAGGATCTCGAGCAGCTCGCCGACATGATCGTGCGCGTCTTCCTGCCCGGCCCGGCGCAGGGCGACTAGGTCCCGCCGCGCGGGCTCGGCACCCGGCCGGTTACCGGGCCGGTTCCTCTGCGAGTACCTGCTGGACCTCTGCCAGGATCGACAGCGCGATCGGACCCGGTCCGCGCCCGCCGATATCGAGGCCGGCCGGGCCGTAAACCCTGTCCTCGAGCCGGTCGGCCGCGGCCCCGAGTTCCCGGAGCAGGCGGTCGCGCCGCGCCGGCGGCCCGAGCAGGCCGATATACCGTACGCTGCTCTCCGCGAGCGCGGCCAGGTAGCTGCGATCACTCGCCAGGTGATGGCTCATCACGATCGCGGCGTCATACTCGTCGACCACGACGGCGTCGGCAAGCTCGCCGGCCGGCCTGCAAAGGACTGCCTCGGCCGCGTCGAAGTCCCCGGCTTCGAGATACGCCGGCCGGTGATCGCAGACCGTCACCCGCCAGCCGAGCTCCGCGGCGATGCGGACGACCGGTTCCGCATCGAGGCCGCCGCCGAGGACCAGGAGCCTGGGTGGCGGTACGACGCGGACGACGAGTTCGCTGCCGGCGTCGTCCGCAACCGCCAGCACCACGTCGCATGCCTGGTGGCCGCGCAGGATATCCGCCACGGCGGCGAACGGTGCGTAACCATCGTCCGGCCGGAGCGGCTCGAGCTGGACCCGGATCAGGCCGTCGCAGCCGACGCCGAGTCCCCAGAGTTCGTCATCGGCGCCGAGATCGTATTCGACGACCGCTGCCCGTCCCGACTCGATGACCACGCCTGCTCGCACGGCCAGGTCACCTTCGAGACAGCCCCCGGACAGCATGCCCCGGAACACGCCGTCGGCATTGATCAGCATCTGTGCACCCGCCTTGCTGTAAGTCGAGCCGCGCGTTTCGAGCACGGTCACGAGCACGAGCGGGTCGCCGCGCTCGCGGTGGCGATCGAAGAACTCGAGCAGCTTAGTGATCGTCATGGCACCGTCGACTCCGGACGAGCCGGGACTCAGGCCGGGCGGGAGGCATAGAGATACAGCATCTCCATTGCGATGGAGGACGCCGCGAGCGCGGTGATCTCCCCGACGTCGTATGCCGGCGCGACCTCGACGATGTCCATCCCGATCACGTTGAGCCCTGCGAGCCCGCGCAGGATCGAGAGCGCCTGGTGGCTGGTCAGCCCGCCGCAGACCGGTGTGCCCGTACCGGGGGCGTAGCTCGGGTCCAGGCAGTCGATGTCGAAGGACAGGTACACGGGCCGGTCGCCCAGCACCTGCCGGGCCGCCTCGACGGTCGCGGCGATGCCGTGCTCGTGAACCCAGGGGCCGTCGAGTACGTTGAATCCCAGCGTGTCCGGATTGGTCGTGCGGAGGCCGATCTGCACGGAGGCGGCGGGCTCCACGAGCCCCTCCTTCGCGGCGTGGAAAAACATCGTCCCGTGATCGATACGCCCGTCTTCGTCGGCCCAGGTGTCGCTGTGCGCATCGAAGTGCAGCAGCGCGAGTGGGCGGCCATATTTGCCGGCGTGTGCGCGAATGAGCGGCCAGGCGACGAAGTGGTCGCCACCCAGTGCCAGCAGCGCGGGCCCCTGGCTGATGATCCCGCGGGCGTATGTCTCGATGGCGTCCGGCACCTCGGCCGGGCGCCCGAAATCGAAAAAGCAGTCACCGATGTCGGCAACCGCGAGCCGGTCGAACGGATCGAACGCCATCCCGTAGGGCTTCTCCCAGGCCATGATGCTCGAAGCGGCGCGGATCGCACGGGGCCCGAAGCGGGCACCCGGCCGGTTCGTCGTCGCGGTATCGAAGGGTATCCCCATGACGGCGACGTCGACGCCCTCGAGATCGCGCGTGTACTTGCGCCGCATGAACGAGGTGACGCCGGCATAGGTCGGCTCCGCCGTCGTGCCGTACAGGCTCTCACGCGTGATCGCGTTGTCGCTCGTATTCTTGCGCTGTTTCTTGTCGTCTTTGCTCAACGCTGCCAGTCCCTCAGTCGGCCAGGGCTTTCTGCGTGAGGTCGAGGCAGCGCCAGGCTTTCTCGAGCATCTCGTCGGCTTCCGCATGGGTCAAGACGAACGGCGGCGCGGCGACGATCGTGTCACCGACCGCCCGCATGACCAGCCCGTTGTTGACCAGAATGTCCCTGCAGATCGTACCGGCCCCGCGTTTTTCCGGGTATCGTGCGAGGCTCTCCTTGTCCGCGACGAGTTCGAGCGCGCCCATCAGGCCGACCATGCGCGCCTCGCCGACCAGCGGGTGCTCCGCGAGCTTTTGCCAGCCTTTTTGCAGGTAGGGGCCGATGTCGTCGCGGACGCGCTCGACCAGCCGTTCACGCTCGATCGTGCGCAGGTTCTCGATCGCGACCGCGCACGCGGCCGGATGTCCCGAAAACGTATAGCCGTGGTAGAACTCCCCGCCCTTGTCGATGAGCACGTCGGCGACGCGGTCCGCGACGAGTACGCCGCCCAGCGGCAGGTAGCCCGACGTCACGCCTTTCGCGAAGGGCATCAGGTCGGGCCGGATTCCATAGTGATCGGCGCCAAACCACTTGCCCAGCCGCCCGAAGCCGGTGATGACCTCGTCTGCGATGAGCAGGATGCCGTACTCGTCGCAGATGCGTTGCACCTCCGGCCAGTAGCTGTCCGGCGGGATGATGACGCCACCGGCGCCCTGCACCGGTTCGCCGATGAAGGCGGCGACCTTTTTTGCCCCGATCTCGTTGATCTTCTCCTCGATCGAGCGCGCGGCGGCGAGCCCGAATTCGGCCGGCGAGAGCTTGCGATCGCTGCCGAACCAGTAGGGTTGCTCGACGTGCACGATGCCCGGGATCGGCAGTCCGCTCTGCTTGTGCATCGGCTTCATCCCGCCGAGGCTCGCGGCGGCCACCGTCGAGCCGTGATAGGCATTCTTGCGGCTGATGATCGTGTGCCGCTCCGGTTCGCCCATCAGGTCCCAGTACGTGCGGACCATCCGGACGACGGTGTCGTTCGATTCGGACCCGGAGCCGGTGAAAAACACGCGGTTGAACTGCGGCTGACTGACCTTCTGCAGCATTCCCGCAAGTTCGATCGAGGGAGGATGTGCACACTGGAAGAAATTGTTGTAGTACGGCAGCTCGCGCATCTGCTCGGCTGCAGCCTCCACGAGGTTTTCCCGGCCATAGCCGACGTTGACGCACCAGAGGCCGGACATGCCGTCCAGGATCCGGTTGCCGTCGGCATCGAAGATGTACACGCCCTCGGCACGGGTAATGATCCGCGACTTCTTCTTGTGCAGATCCTTGTGATCCGTAAAGGGATGCAGGTGATGTTCGCTATCGAGATCCTGCCACTCGGTCGTGCTGCGCTGCCCGACAATCGCCATAGTCCCTGTCCTCGACGGTCCTCATACGTTGAACATCAGGATCTCGCGTTCCCAGGGCGTGATGATTTCCTGGAATTCGCGATATTCGTGATCCTTGAGGGCGCAGTAGATGGAGACGAATTCGTCCCCGAGAATACTGCGCATCGCCTTGCTTTTGCCCAGCGCCTCGATGGCGCCCCAGATGTGCCAGTGCAGGCCGGACTCCTGTCCATAGGCGCTGCCCTCCGTCGGCGGGCCGGGCTCCAGACCTTCTACCATACCGAGGTAGCCGCAGGCCAGCGTCGCCGCAATGACCAGGTAGGGATTGACGTCCGAACCGGCGAGGCGGTTCTCGATACGCCGGTTTTCGGGCTCCGCGTCGGGTACACGGAGGCCGACCGTCCGGTTGTCGATGGCCCAGGCGAGATTGACGGGTGAAGCCCAGGGATTCAGGAAGCGACGGTACGAGTTGACGTACGGCGCGAACATCAGCATGACCTCCGGCAGGTAGCGCTGAAGCCCGCCGAGGAAGCCATAGAAGAGCTTCGTCGGCTCGCCGTCGTCGCCCGAGAATACGTTCCTGCCCTTCTTGTCGATCACGCTCTGGTGCACGTGCAACGCGCTCCCGGCTTCCTCCGCCATCGGCTTGGCCAGAAACGTCGCGTGCATCTCGTGCTCGATCGCCGTTTCGCGCACGGTGCGTTTGAAGAGGAATACCTGGTCGGCGAGGTCGACCGGGTGCCCGTGCAGGAAGTTGATCTCGAACTGGGCCGGCCCCATTTCCTGCGACAGCGTGTCGATGCGGATGCCCTGCGCCTCGCAGTAGGCGTAGAGGTCGTTGATGAACGGATCGAAGTCGTTCATCGTGTCGATGCTGTACGGCTGCCGCGCGCCTTCCTTCCAGCCCAGTCGGCCTTCGGGCGGCTCTGCTTCGGCATTGGGATCGGAATGCGGCGCGAGCAGGTAGAACTCGACTTCGGGTGCCACGACGGGCACCCAGCCCTTGCTTTCATACTTCGCGAGGATATTCCGGAGCAGGCCGCGCGGTGAACGGTCCACCGGCGTGCCGTCGCCGTGGTAGCAGTCGAGGAACACCGACGCTGCCGGGTCGCTAGCCCACGGTACGGGCCTCAGCGTCGTGGGGTCGGGCTCGAGCACCATGTCGCGGTCCTCGACGTTATTCGGATCGTCGATGTACTGACCGGAGATGGTCTGCGAGAAGATCGCCTCGGGCATCTTCATCCTGCCCGAGCCGAACTTGTCGGCCGGGACGACCTTGCCCCGTGCCGAGCCCGCCATGTCCGGCACGAATGCCTCGACGTCCTCGATCCGGCGCTTCTTGAGCCAGCTCTGGAATATGTCGTCTTTACTCACGTATCACCTGTCAGCGCCTGGCCGCATACTGGCGACAGGCGTCGCCGAACGCACCGAATATCGCCAGCGAAAAGTCGTTCTCGGTCACGTGCCATTCGGGATGCCACTGCACGGCCAGCGAGAAACCGGGCACGTCGTCGACACGGAACGCCTCGACGAGACCGTCGTCGGCGATCGCTTCGACCGTGACACCCTCCGCCAGGCGCGCGACACCCTGCCCGTGCAGCGAATTGACCTCGATCGAATCGACACCCGCAAGCTGGCGCAGCAGGCCGCCCTCGACCAGGCTCACCGGGTGCGCCGGCCCGTACTGGACGTCGAGGGGATCGTCCGGGTTTTCCTTGTGATTATGGTACCCGGGCACCGCGTGCACCTTCTGATGCAGGCTGCCGCCGAGCGCGACGTTGAGTTCCTGGAAACCGCGGCACACGGCAAAGAGCGGCATGCCGATCTCCAGGGCCTTGCGTGCAAGCGGCAGCGTCGCAGCGTCGCGATGCGGATCGTGTTCCGTACCCGGCTCGCTGGGGTCGCCGGCATAATGATGCGGTTCGACGTTGGACGTACTCCCGGTCAGGAACAGGCCGTCGATCTCTGCGATGACTTCCCGCTTGTCGAGATGCTCCGCGAGCACCGGGATCACGAATGGCAGGGCACCGGCGCCTTCGATCAGCGCCTCCAGGTATTTCTCCCCGACCATGTGGAAAGGATGGGAACCGACCGGGCGCCGGTCGGCCGGCACCCCGATAATTGGTCTGCGCGTCATATGGGGACGAACCCCGTGTCTCCTCTGCTGGCTCGACGCCGTCAAGGATACGCGGCGGTTCGACCGAAGTCGACGCTCAGCCCCGCGTGTCGTCCGCGCTCCTGCCGAATATCCTGAGAATCGTCACGAGGATGGCGATGCCCGCGACGATCGAGATCCAGGGTGGCAGCCCGTAGCCGCCCGGTACGGTGCCGACGGCGATCGCTACGATCCCGACGAGCAGCGCATACGGCATCTGCGTCCGCACGTGTTCGATATGGTCACAGCCACTCGCGATGGACGACAGCACGGTCGTGTCGGATATGGGCGAACAGTGGTCGCCCCAGACCGCGCCGGCGAGCGTGCAGGCCACCGCGGAATAGAGGATGTGCATGTCGTGGGCTGCCACCATGCCGTTGACGGTCATGACGGCCCACGACAGCGGGATGACGAGTGGCATGAGGATGCCCATCGTGCCCCAGCTCGTACCCGTGGCGAACGCCGTGACGGCGGCGAGCAGGAACACGATGGCCGGGATCAGTGCGACCGGCAGGGCATCGCCGAGCACGGTGATGAGATAGCCCTTCGCGTTCAGGTCAGTGGTGACCGCCGACATCGACCAGGCCAGTATGAGGACGATCATGCCGAACAGGGTCGCGCGGGCGCCCCCGTACCAGGCGTCCACGGTCTCGTGCGCGGTCAGGATGCGCTGGAAAATGGACATGCCGGCGGCCGTCAGTGCACCCACGAATGAGGCCCACATCATCGCCTTGTACGGGTCCGCGCTGCCGACGATGTCGGTCACCGTGTCGCCCTCGCCCGTCACCCAGAGGCTCACGCCGAGCGCGGCTATGAGCGTCATGATCGGGACGAAAGCATTGGCCGCCCGGAGCGGGATGTTGTTCTTCGCCTCCAGCGTGTCGCCCTCGAGGGCCGGCAGGTCGACGTCCGTTTCCGGCTCCACCTGCCCGCCCCGCGCGCGGATCTCGGCAGCCAGCATCGGGCCCATGTCCTTGCCCGTCGTCGCCACCGTCAGCACGAAAATGACGGCGAGGATCGGGTAGAAGCTGTACGGAATCGAGTTCAGGAAGATGGAATAAGCCGGCGTGCCTGCGAGTTCGTCGATGCCCTGGATGGCATCGTCGATCAGGCTGACCTCGTAGCCGATCCAGGTCGTCACCAGCGCGATGCAGACGACGGGTGCCGCCGTGGAGTCAACGATGTAGGCGAGTTTCTCGCGCGAGATCCGGAGCCTGTCCGTTATCGGGCGCGCGGTGTTGCCGACGACGAGCGTGTTCGCGTAATCGTCGAAGAAGATCATCAGACCCATGAGCCAGACCGAAACCTGCCCGCCGATCGCGGAACGCGCCCGGCTGACGATCAGGTTGACGACGCTGGACATGCCGCCGTTGCGCGTGATGATGCCGACCATGCCGCCGATCATCATCGTGAACAGGATGATCGCCGCGTGATCGGAATCCGCGAGCGCATTGGCGATGAAGACGGCGAACGTGTCGAGCAGGCCCCTGAGCACGCCGAGCGGGGTGAACGATTCCAGCGCGGTCGCGCCCAGCCACAGTCCGACCAGCAGGGCCGGCACGACGTTGCGGATCGCGAGCGCCAGCGCAATCGCGAGAAAAGCGGGCGCCAGCGAGATCCAGCCGGGCAGCACCCTGAGGCTTGCGGCCGCGGTCTCGCCATCGACGGTGACGACGAGTTCCTGGCTGCCCGTCGCGGCAAAACTGACGTCGCCGATGACGGCCCGTCCTTCTGCGTCGGCGGTTGCCCAGTAGCTCTGGCCGGCTGCGGTCAGGGTCACGACTGCCTCGGCTCCGGCGTCCGTTACCGTAACCTCGAAGGCGACGTCCTCCAGGGCTACGGGCGGCAGCTCGACGTCGATCGCGGCAGCGGGGCCCGCGAACCCGAGCACGGCGGCCGCGAGGGTCGCCGTCATGCCGGCCGGTTTGGGAGAGGGACGGTTGCGCTTGTTGATCTTCTTGTTCCGGACGCAAGGCCAGGGCGGATATTAGCATGGCGGCGGCGCTTGCAGCCCGGCCGGAGATCGGTGAAGCTCGGCGTGATCCGGTAACAGAGGCTCGCCATGGCAGCCGACAAAAGCCCGGTCGGGGCGGAGCTCCGACGGCTCCTGAAAAAGCATCCCGACCTCGAGACCATGGAGCTGCTGGTCCCGGACGCGCTGGGTGTCCTGAAGGGCAAGCGGATCCGGCGCAAGGATTTCGAGAAGGCCTGTACCGAGCCCTTCTGGTTCTGCGGCGGCACGGTCATGCTGTCAGCGCTCGGCGAGGTGGTGCCCGGCTGCCCGGGCGCCGGCGACGGCGATCCCGACATTCCCTGCCGCGTCGTCCCCGGCAGCCTCGCGCCCGTGCCCTGGGCAGGCCGGCCGATGGCGCAGGGCCTGTTCCGGATGTACGAAGAGGACGGCCGCCCCTACTTCGCCGATCCGCGCGCCGTCCTCGAGCGGGCGATGGCGCCGTTGAAAAAAATGGGTCTCATGCTCGTGATGGCGACGGAACTCGAGTTCTACCTGCTCGAGGACCGCGCCGACCGCCCGACCCCGCGTGCGCCACGCGTGCCCGGCATCGGCCGGCCGCAGCCCGGCGTTCAGGTCTATCATCCGGACGACCTCGTCGAGATCCAGCCGTTTCTCGACGATGTGTACGACTTCTGCGCGGCGCAGAATCTGCCGGCAGATACGGTGATTTCGGAATACGCGGCGGGGCAGTACGAGATCAACCTGCTCCACGTCGACGATCCCGTGCTGGCCTGCGACCATGCCGTGCTGCTCAAGCGGGTCATCAAGGCTGCCGCCCGGCGCCACGGGCTGGTGGCCTGTTTCATGGCCAAGCCGTTCGCTGAGGAAGCCGGTAACGGCCTCCACATCCACATGAGCCTCGTCGACAGGAAAGGGATCAACTATTTCTCCGGCGGCAAGGAGAAGAACGCCGCACCGCCGTTCCCGGCGCGCTTGCGCCATGCCGTCGGCGGACTGCTCAGGACGATGGCGGAGGGCACGGCCATCTTCGCACCGACGGCCAATTCGTACCGCCGCCTCCTGCCCGAGACTTTCGCCCCGGTCGACCCGAACTGGGGCTACAACCACCGCGACGTCGCCATCCGGATCCCGCAGTCGGACGAGAAGAACCTGCGCTTCGAACACCGCGTCGCCGGCGCCGATGCGAATCCCTATCTCGTGACGGCGGCCGTCGTCGCCGGCGTGCACCACGGCCTGAAGAACAAGCTCGATCCCGGCCGCATGGTGGCAGAACGCGAGGAACTGACGCTGAAGACGCGGATCCCGGATCGCTGGGAGGCGGCGCTGGACAAGTTCAAGCGATCGAAGGTTCTGAAGGAATACCTCGGCGCCGACTACTGCAAGTACTACGAGATCAACCGGCGCGCCGAGTCGCGCCAGTTCCACAACCAGATCAACCCGCTCGACTTCGACTGGTACCTGCGCTCGGTCTGACCCGTCTCCTGCCCCGACCATGATTTCGATGAACCGGACCGCTCTCGTCCTGACGCTCTTCCTGCTCACCGCCTGCGCAACGACCCGCGCGCCGGACGCCGGTTCGGACACGCCGGGTACGCAGGAAGACGCCGGCGAGTCGTGGTCACTCGGCGGAATCGTTTCCGCGGCCAACCCGCACGCGGTCGACGCGGCGATCGAGATCCTCGAGCAGGGTGGCCATGCCGTCGATGCCGCGATCGCCGCCCATGCGGTGCTGGGACTCGTGGAACCCCAGAGTTCCGGGCTCGGCGGGGGCGGCTTCCTGCTCGTCTACGAGCGGGCCGGCGGCGAGCTGACGTTTCTCGATGGCCGGGAGACCGCGCCCGCCGGGGCGACGGTCGACATGTTCATGCGTGACGGAATTGCCATGGACTACGACGAGGCCTGGCAGAGCGGACTGTCCGTCGGCGTGCCCGGCACGGTCGCACTGTACGCGGAGGCGCACGAACGCTTCGGCGCCCTGCCCTGGCGGACGCTGTTCGAGCCGGCGATCCGGCTGGCAGACGCGGGTTTTTTCGTCTCGCCGCGCCTGGCGGAATTCGTCGAGAGGGCGGCGGAGCGCACGCGCCTCGACGAGAACCCGGCGACCGCGGCCTATTTCTATCCGGGCGGCAAACCGCTCACCGCGGGGCACCTGCTGCGGAACCCGGAGTATGCAGCGACGCTCAGGCGCATCGCGACCGAAGGCGCCGGCGCGTTCTATTCGGGGGCGATCCCGGCCGCCATCGCCCGGGCCGCCCAGGCACCGCCCGACGGCGGCTCGCTGACCGTCGATGACATCCGGGACTACGCGGTCATCGAGCGGCCCGTCATTTGTGGCACATTCCGCGTCGAAAGAATCTGTACGACGTCACCGCCGTCGTCCGGCGCCGCCCAGATCATGATCGCCGGCATTTACGACCACCTCGTCGCCGCCGCGGCCACCGATCACGACCGGATCGTGGCGTTCGTCGACGCGCAGCGGCTGGCGTACGCAGACCGTGACCATTACTTCGGCGATCCGAAATCAGTCGATGTCCCGCTCAACGACCTGCTTGACGCCAGGTATCTCGAGCACCGCGCGGGAGAACGATTCGCGCCAGGTGCCGTTCCGCAGCACGGGGACCCCGGGCTGGTCCTGCGCGGCGAGCCCGCGGGCAATGTACTGGGCACGGACCGGACAGACGAATCCGCCGGCACGACGCACCTGTCGATCATCGACAGGGACGGCAACGCGATCTCCATGACCGCCACGATCGAGGCGTATTTCGGGTCGTCGCGCTGGGCGGCCGGATTCCTGCTGAACAACGAGATGACGGATTTCGCCCGCGAGCCGGCGGCGGACGGCCGGCCGGTCGCAAACGCCATCGTGCCCGGCAACCGGCCCCGCTCGTCGATGTCGCCGACGATGGTTTTCGACGCCGCCGGGGACATCCTGATGGTCACCGGGTCACCGGGCGGCAACTCGATACCCGCCTACGTCGCCAAGTCGATCATCGGCGTGCTCGACTGGGCGCTGTCCGCCCAGGAGGCCGTGGATTTTCCCAACATCATCGCGCGGGGCGAGCAGGTCCGCGTCGAGGTCGGCGACGCCCGCGGCCAGGCGATTGCGGACGACCTGTCCCGGCTCGGATACAACGTCAGGGAGCGCGAGGGAGAGAATTCGGGCCTGCACGTCGTCGTCGTGGGCGAAGACGGGCTCGACGGCGCCGCGGACAGGCGCCGCGAAGGCATCGTGAGAAAGACGCGGGACGTCTCGCCGCGCTGACCCCCACGCACCCGGGCGCGATCGCGGTCAGGGCAGCAGCGTTCGGAACAGGTAGAAGAACACGATCGCGAGAAAGGCGCCGGCCGGGATGGTCACGACCCACGATGCGAAGATGCGCCCGACGACGCGCAGGTCGATGGCCTCGATGCCGCGGGCGAGGCCGACGCCCAGCACCGCGCCGACGAGCGTATGCGTGGTCGATATGGGAATCCCCGTGCCCGACGCAATGACGATCGTCGTCGCTGCCGCAAGCTCGGCCGCGAATCCGCGGCTGGGCGTAAGCTGCGTGATGCGTTCGCCGACCGTGGCAATGACGTGGCGCCCGAAGGTGGCAAGACCGATCACGATGCCCCCGCCGCCCAGCATCAGGATCCAGATCGGCAACGCGGACCTGGCCTCGATCAGGCCGCTCTGGGCGACGCTCACGACAGCCGCCAGCGGCCCGATCGCATTCGCGACGTCGTTGGAGCCATGTGCGAAGGCCATGCCGCAGGCCGTGATGACCATGAGCACGCCGAACACGCGTTCGACCGTGTAGAAATGGTGCCGCTTTTCCGCCTTGCGGTCCGGCTCGATGCGGCGGATGACGAAGGCGCCGGCGACCGCGACGACGAACGCGATGCCGGTGGCATAGACATAGCTCTGCGCGATCGACACGTCGAGACCGACGTGCGTCAGGCCCTTGAGGATCGTCACCAGGGTGATCGTGAAGGCCGCGAGGAACATATAGACCGGGACCCAGCGCTTCGCTCTTGCGAGCGGATCCTCGTGCTGCAGGACCAGGCGCAGCACGCTCTGGTAGATCAGGTAGGCGATGAACCCCGCCGTCAGCGGCGACACGACCCAGCTCATCACGATCGTGCCGACCTGTCCCCACTGCACCGCGTCGATGCCGATGCCAACCGCGGCGAAACCGACGATGGCGCCGATGATCGAATGCGTCGTCGATACCGGCCACCCGCGATGCGAGGCGATCAATAGCCAGGTACCGGCAGCCAGCAACGCCGACAGCATGCCGTAGATCAGCAGTTCCGGCTGGCCTGCGAGCAGGCTGGAATCGACGATGCCCTTGCGTATGGTCGAGGTGACCGCGCCGCCGGCAAGCACGGCGCCCAGGAATTCGAATATTGCCGCAACGATGATCGCCTGCCGAATGGTCAGCGCCTTCGAGCCGACCGACGTCGCCATCGCGTTGGCAACGTCGTTGGCGCCGATGCCCCAGGCCATGAACAGGCCGAACAGCGCCGCCAGGCTGATATAAACGATCGCCCCTTCCAAGTTGCTTCCCCTGCCGAGCGTGGTCGGCTTTTCTTGTGTTTATCCCTAGTGCGAGAGCAGCAGCTCGAGGCGCCGCCCCACGCGCTCCGCCATGTCGGCGATATTGCCGACGAGGTCGATCATCTTGTACAGGAACATCGTATCGACCGGGTTCAGCGATGCCTCCATCTCGAACAGGCGTCGCGACAACTTGAGCTTGTGCTGGTCGGTATCGGACTCGATCGCGTCGAGTTGCGCGATCATGGACTCCACCAGCTCCGCTTCCCTGCCGCGGAAGCCGGTCGTGAACAGCTCGTCCAGCTCGCGCACGCTCTTCCTGGCCTGCTTCGTCGAATCGAGCACGCGGTCGAGGTACTCGAGGAAGGGCTCGGCCAGTGCTTCCGGGATCTGCATCTGCCGCAGCACGACGATTCCCGCCACGTCCTTGGCCAGGTTGGCGATCTTGTCCTGCACGAGCAGCAGTTCGAGGAGGTCCTGCCGGGGCACCGGCATGAACAGGCTCTTGGGCAGGTGTTGCCGGATCTCGTTCTTGAGGTCGTCGGCCTCGTTCTCGATGGTGTCGATCTCGGCCTTGACCCGGCCGACGCTCTCCCAGTCGCCGGCGATGACAGCCTCGAACAGCGGCCTTAATTGCCGCGCGCAGCGATGGGTGGTCTCGATGTGCTTTTCGAGCGGCATGACCGGCGAGGCGCCGAAGATATTTGCGAGCACGTTCGTCATCGGGTTCGATCCGGCGCCGGCGGGCTGTTGATCACGGGTCGAATCCTACCACAGCAGGCGTCGCCCGCCGCCCGGGACCAGGGCCAGGGACCCCCGTGCTAGAATTCGCGACCTTTCGACGCAGAGGACCCGGAGACGCAACCCGACATGGCGCACTGGCTGATGAAATCCGAACCCGACACGTACGGCATCGACGACCTCGAGCGCGACGGGCGGGAGATGTGGGACGGCATTCGCAACTACCAGGCGCGCAACATGATGCGCGACGAGATGGCCGTCGGCGACGACATCCTGTTCTACCATTCGAGTTGCAAGGAGCCCGCCGTGGTGGGCATCGCGCGCGTCGCGAGTGAACCGTATCCCGATCCCACGCAGTTCGACCCGGAGTCGAAGTACCACGATCCGAAGAGCGACCCGGACGATCCCCGCTGGTGCCTGGTCGACGTCGAGTTCGTGCGCAAACTCGAGCGGCCCATCACGCTGGCCGAGCTGAAAGCGCAGCCGGATCTCGACGGCCTGCTGCTGACCCGCAGGGGCAATCGGCTCTCGATCATGCCGGTGAGCGACGAGCACTGGGACGCGATCCTCGCCCTGGAGTGACGGCATGCGCCGGTGGTTCGTAGCAGCCCTGGTGCTCGGCGCGGCCTTGGTACTCGGTGCAGGTATCCTGCTGACACCCCGGCCCATCGCGGAACTCCCGCCCACACCCGACCTGCCCGCCGACGTCGAGGCGTGGCTCGCAGCCGGCGAAAGCGCCGCCGCGGAGCGCTTCGGTCTGGTGGCGGACACCGAAAAACGCATCCGCCGGCACGGGCCTTCCGCACGGACGCAGATCGCGGTCGTCGCACTGCACGGCTTTTCGGCCACCCGGCGGGAAACCGCGCCGCTGGCCGGGCAGGTGGCGCTCGCGCTCCGCGCGAACCTGTTCGAGACGCGGCTTGCCGGCCATGGCCGGATCAATCTGCCGCTAGCCGGCGTCCGCGCGGAGGACTGGCTCGCCGATGCCGCCGAAGCACTGGCGGTCGGGGCCCGACTCGGCGACAGGATCGTGCTGGTCGGCACGTCGACCGGTGCGACGCTGGCCGTGGCGTTGGCGGCCCATCCCGCGTTCGACCCCGTTTCGCACGTCGTGCTGATATCGCCGAATTTCGGCCCCGCCAACGCGGCCGCCGAGCACCTGACCGGCCCGGCCGGGCGGCTCGTCGCGCGGCTCGTCGCCGGGCCGACGCACAGCTGGACGCCGCACAACGCGGATCAGGCCCGCTACTGGACGACGGCCTACCCGATCGATGCCGCGATCGAGGTGATGCGCCTCGTCGATTTCACCCGCGCCCGCCTTCCGCTCGGCCTCGACGCCGACCTGCTCGTATTCCTCTCGCCCGAAGACCGGGTCATCAGCCCGGCGGCTGCGGGCGACGCACTCGGGAAAATCGCCGCGCCGCGGAGGCGGCTCATCGAGATGACGGCGGTCGGCGACCCGAGCCGCCACGTGCTGGCCGGCGACATCCTGTCGCCGGAGTCGACCGCGTTTGTCGTCGACGCAATCGTCGCATTCGTGACCGGCCAGCCCGGCCCTGCCCGGTAGCGGCCGGCGATGGATCGGGAATTCCAGGTTTCGCGTAAACTGTATTTGGCAATGTAACCGCGTAAGGGATCGATGAACGACGAACCCCCGCTCGGGCGAGCGACGGACTACCCGGATCAGTACGACGCTTCGCTGCTGCACGCGATCGCGCGCAGCGAAGCCCGCCAGACGCTCGGTCTCCGCGCCGACCTGCCCTTTTCCGGCGTCGACATCTGGAATGCGTGGGAGCTCACCTGGCTGGATCGCGGGGGCAAGCCCGTGGTCGCGACCGCCGAGATCCGCGTGCCGGCGTCGTCACCGAACATCGTCGAGTCCAAGTCGCTCAAGCTGTACCTCAACTCGTTCGCCATGACCCGGCACGAGAGCTGGATCGAGGTGACCGACGCGATCGGCCGGGACCTGAGTGCAGTGACCGGCGCCGAGGTCGGCATCCGGCTCTCCGACACGCCGGCACAGTACCGGGCGAACGTCGCCCGCCTGCCGGGCACCTGCCTCGACGAACTCGACGTCGACTGCGACACGTTCGAAGTCGACGCCACGCTGCTGTGCACCGTGCGCGGCGGGCTCGCGCGCGAAGACTACTATACGCACCTGTTGCGGAGCCTCTGCCCGGTCACCGGGCAGCCGGACCTTGGCAGCGTCCTCGTCTCCTACCGGGGACCCAGGATCGAGCCGGCTTCGCTGCTGCAATACCTGGTCTCTTTCCGCCGACACCAGGACTTCCACGAGGCCTGCGTCGAGCGCATGTTCACGGATGTCCTCGAGCGCTGCAGGCCGGACCGGCTCACCGTCTACGCGCGCTACCAGCGTCGTGGCGGCATCGACATCAACCCGTTCCGCTCGAACTTCGAGTCCAACCCCACGAACCCGCGGCTCTGGCGGCAGTAGTCAGTCGGCCGGGAGGTAGC
>JAWWBD010000024.1:0-22614 GCA_033721115.1 Woeseiaceae bacterium
CCCGAGGCATTTTTCCTGGAACTGCCTGCGCTCGACCGGAACTCGCTCGGGCGACCGGTCGAGTTCGTCGTCATCGCGGCACCGGCGCTGGCCGGGGCCGCGCCGGACCCGCGCCCCTTCGCCGATCAATTCCGGAAGTGCCCCGAGCGATCCGTCATCGCGTTTCCGAACCTCGGCGGCGACGCGCTGCTCGTCGTGCCGGCGCCGCGGGGACCGTTGACCGCGTACCCGCATCTCGCCCGCTTCCTGCGCGACGCACCGCGAGACCAGGTCCGCGCGCTGTGGCAGACCGCGGCGCAGACCGTGTACGACACGCTCGGCGACACGCCCCGCTGGCTCAGCACATCCGGGCTCGGCGTGACCTGGCTGCACCTGCGGCTGGACACGCGCCCGAAGTATTACCAGTATGCGCCCTACAAGAACCCTCGCTGACGGGAGGCCCCGTGACCCGCGCCTCGCATGCCCGACCCGCAACACCCGCCGTCGTCGTGCGCCCGGCCGAAGCGGCCGATGCCGCCGAGTGGCTGCGCATGCGGACGACGCTGTGGCCGGAGGCACCGGACGATCATCCGGGCGAGATTCGCGCCTATTTCGAGCGGCCGCCGCCGCGGTCGGTCACGCTGGTCGCGGCACTGCCGGGGGGCGGGCTGGCCGGCTTTCTCGAGGCCGGCACGCGCAGCTTCGCGGAGGGCTGCGGCAGTTCTCCGGTGGGTTACATCGAGGGCTGGTGGGTCGATCCCGCCCACCGCCGCCGGGGCATTGGACACGCACTGGTCGCGGCGGCGGAAGCCTGGGCACGGCAGCTCGGCTGCACCGAGATGGCGAGCGACGCCGAACGCGGCAACGCCGGCAGCCGTGCCGCACACGTGGCCCTCGGCTATGCGGAAGTGGCCGAGATCGTTTGCTATCGCAAAGGTCTCGCATGAGTCCCCTGCGCTACGCTGCCTACGGCTCGAACCTGCACCCCCGCCGGCTCGAAGCGCGGGTGCCCTCCGCGCAGCTGCTCGGCACGGCACGCCTGCCGGGCTTCGTACTCGGCTTCAACAAGCGCGGCATGGACGGTTCAGCCAAGTGCGGGATCGTGGCCGGCCGTGACGAGGTCCGGGTTGCCGTCTATTCGCTCGCGCCCGGGGACAGGGCCGGGCTCGACCGGCTGGAGCATGCCGGCACCGGCTACGAGGTGATCGACGTCGACGTGCCGGGCTACGGCACCTGCTTCACCTACCGCGTAGCCGATGCATGGTTCGTCAGCGGTCTCGCGCCCTTCTGCTGGTATCACGAGATGGTGCTCAAGGGCATGCGCCTGCACGGATTCCCCGCCGACTACGTCGCCGCGATCGAATCGGTCGTCCCGGTCCGCGACCCCGACGCCGCGCGGCGCACCGAGAATCAACGCCTGCTGCAGACGATGGAGGCCGCAGCATGAAGACAAAGAGCCCCGGCCTGCGGGCCCTGCTCCTGACGCTGGCCTGGATGCTCGGCGGGTGCACGGGTGTTCCGGACGGCGTCGAGGTCGTCGACGGCTTCGAGCTCGAGCGCTATCTCGGCCGCTGGTACGAGATCGCGCGCCTGGACCACCGCTTCGAGCGCGGCCTCACTTCGGTGACCGCGACCTACAGCCGCCGGGACGACGGCGGCGTGCGCGTCGTGAACCGTGGCTTCGACGAACGCGAAGGCGAATGGGCCGAAGCCGTCGGCAAAGCCTATTTCGTCGGCGCTGAAGACGTCGGCCGGCTCAAGGTGTCCTTCTTCGGGCCGTTCTACGGCGGCTACAACGTCATTGCGCTCGACAAGGCCGGCTATCGCTACGCGATGGTCGCGGGCCCCGACCGGTCCTACCTGTGGATCCTGGCACGCGAACCCGCGCTCGATGCCGCGACGCTGGAGCGCCTCGTCGCCGATGCGCGCCGCCTCGGCTTCCCGGTAGACGAGCTCATCTACGTCAGCCACGAGCGCCACGAGGAACCGGAATGACCGCGCGCACTCCCGGTCCCCGGCGACTGCCGCACTCGAGGCCCGCTCAGGCGGGCAGGTAGCCCTCCTCGTTCAGATCGGCCATCGTCAGCTCGATCGCCTGCCGGAGACGCGGCACGATGTAATCGACGTCGTCTTTCGTCATCGTCAGGGACGGCGACATGATATTGAGGTCGCCGTAGGGCCGCACGATGACGCCGAGCTCCTCGGCGTGGTTCGAGATCCGCTTGCCGATGTTGACCTCGCCCGGGAAGAACTCCTTGGTCTCCTTGTTCATCACGTTGACGACGCACATCATGAACAGCCGGCCGCGGATGTCGCCGACGATCGGCAGGTCCAGCAGCGTATGCAGCTGCTCCTCGAAATAGGGTCCCACCTCGCGCACGTTGGCGAAGATGTTCTCGCGCTCCATGATCTCGATGTTCTTGAGCGCCGCGGCGCAGCAGACCGGGTGCCCGGAATAGGTGAACCCGCTCGTGAACCAGCGGTCTGCGTCGTTGCCGAGCACCTCGTAGATGCGGTCCGAGAAAATCGCGGCGCCGAGCGGCAGGTAACCCGAGGTCAGCCCCTTGGCGCAGCAGATGATGTCCGGCTCGACGTCGAACATGTCTTTCGAGACGAACCAGTGGCCGAGCCGGCCGAAGCCCGTCACGACCTCGTCGGCGACGTAGAGGATGTCGTATTTCCGGCACAGCTCCCACGTGCGGCGGTTGTAGCCGTCGGGCGGCACGATGACCCCGCCCGAGCCGAGAACCGGCTCCGCGAAAAAGGCCGCGATGTTGTCCGGGCCGAGCTCGAGGATCTTCTGTTCCATCTCGTCGATGAGCCAGTCGCAGAATTCTGTTTCGCTCATGCCCTCAGGCGCGCGGTAGTGGTTGGGGCTCGTCAGGTGATGGATGATGTCCTCGATGTAGTCGAAATCGGGCATCCGGTCGAAGATCTTCCCCGACAGCGACGCCGCGAGCCACGTCGTGCCGTGGTAGGCGTCCCAGCGGCAGAGGATGTGTTTCTTGGTCCGCTTGCCGCGGGCGTTCTGGTACATCTGGATCAGCCGGAACGCGCCATCGTTGGCCGTCGAACCGCCACAGGTGAAGAACACGTGGTTGAGGTCGCCCGGCGCGAGCTCTGCGAGCTTCGCCGCCAGGCGCGCCGCCGGCTCGTTGGACATGTCGGTGAAAGGGTTCGCATAGGCCAGCTTCGTGACCTGTTCCGCGATCGCGTCGGCCATCTCCTGGCGCCCGAGCCCGATGTTGGTACACCACATGCCGCCGACGGCGTCGAAGTATTCCTTGCCGTCGATGTCGGTCAGCCAGGGCCCCTGGCCCGCGCCCATGATCAGGGAGCCGTGCTCGTCGAAGCTCGCGAAATTCTGGTAGGGATGCAGGTGATGCCGCCGGTCCTGCTGCCAGACTTCTTTCGCGCTGGCTTTCCGTGACGACTTGACTGCGGGTTTCGGCATGTCGGGTTCCTCGGTGGGCTGGTCGACCCATTGTAGCCCAACTTGCATATGCCCCCGGTGCGGGACATATTCGGCCGATGCACGCCTCGCCGACCCTGTACCTGCTTGCCGCAGACGCCGTCCTGTTCACGCACGTGCTGTTCGTCGGCTTCGTCATTGCCGGACTCGTGCTGGTCCTTATTGGCAAGCCGTTGCAATGGACGTGGATCCGGAACCCGTGGTTCCGGATCCTGCACCTCGCCGCCATCGGCATCGTCGTACTGCAGTCCTGGTTCGGCGTGATCTGCCCGTTGACGACGATCGAGATGGCGCTGCGAGAGCGGGCGGGCGATGCGGTGTACGCCGGTTCCTTCGTCGCACACTGGCTCGAGTCGATCCTTTACTATCGCGCGCCGGCCTGGGTGTTCGCCGCGGTCTACACGGCCTTTGCAGCGCTGGTCGTCCTCTCCTGGTTCTGGGTCCGGCCCCGGCCGTTCGGCGACGAGGCTTGAACGTGCAGCACCGGCCCTGGAAAAAGACCGGCTACCAGGCGACGACGCTGATCGCCGTGGCGTTGCTGCTTCTGATTCTCTTTGTTTCTGCGGGTTTCCTGCTGGTGCTCGAGAAGCCGGCCGCAAGCGCCGGGCGCGGCGCGCTCGAGGCCGAGTTCGAGCGGCAGGCCGAATTCTGGGCAGCCCGCAGGCCGCGCGCGTTCCGGTACGTCGTCGAACGCAGCTGTTTCTGTGCCCCGGATTACCGGCAGCCCTACGTCGTGCGCGAGGAAGGCGATGTCCACAGCGTGGCTTTCGCGAGCCCGCTCGCACCCGAGTCCCGCGAGTATCGCGGCACGCCGCCCGAGCCCGAGCTGATCGGGAACCTGTTTGATCTCGTCCGCCGGGCGCTGGCCGAAGCCGATGCCGTCGACGTCAGCTACGATCCCGCGTTCGGGTTCCCGGCCTCGATCACGATCGACTGGTCGTATGATCTCGCGGACGAGGAGCAGTACTTCAGTGTCCGCGACTTCGAGGTCATCGAGTATGCGAACTGAACGCCGCCCTTGCTCCGGAGGATTGCGGCAGGGGACTACAATCCGGGGGTCGGGAGCACGCGCTTTCTGGAGGACATCATGACGGAAAACCGCTTCAGCGGCCGCTGTTTCTGCGGCGCAATTACTTTCGAAGTCGAGGGCCCCGTTCTCTACAGCTGCTTCTGCCACTGCGAGAGCTGCCGGCGGGCGTCGGGCGGCGCATGCGTACCCTGGGCGACGTTTCACCGCGAACGCCTGCAGCTGACGCGCGGCCGGCTCCGCGAGCATCAATCGAGTCCGGGCGTCACCCGCGGGCACTGCGCGGATTGCGGCACCTCGCTGACCTACGAACATGTCGATCGCGCAGGCCAGGTCGACATTGCGGTCGTCGCGTTCGAGGACCCGGCCGCCTTCGAACCCGTGTCGCACATCTGGGTCGAGGACCAGCTCGGCTCGGTCAGGCTCTGTGACGGCCTGCCGCGCTACACGAAAACGGCAGGTACGGCACAGGCCTGACAGCCCGGTAACTCAGAATTCCCAGCGGACCCCTATCGCGGGCAGGAGGGGAAGCCAGTAGTCGAGGCTGCGCTCGAGGAATTCCTCGCCGGTTTCCTCGTCCTCCTCGATGTCGTAGTCGAAGCAGCAGACGTTGCGGCGGTTGGTCAGGTTGGACAGTTCGACGAAAGCCATCAGCGAGCCGCGGCGCAGTTTCCAGGTCCGGGCGAGGCGCAGGTCGAGGCTCGCAAAGGTCGAGTGGCGCAGCGCGTTGCGCGGCCCGGGCAGGGCGACGAAGACCGGCTCGCCTTCGTCGTCGACGCCGTCCTCGACGAGTTCGAGGCCCGTCGCCGGCCAGCCGGTGTGCACGCTCGCCGCCAGCGCGAAATCCCACTTCTCGTTGCTCCAGCCGACGCCGCCCTGGAAAGCGTGCGGCTGGTCCCAGCTGCGGGGCACGTCGCGGCCGTCGATCTCGTCCGTCGCCTCCGAGAAGGTATAGGTCGCCCACCAGTTCAGCGGACCGTTCGAGTAGTCGACCGACAGCTCGATGCCGGACGACCGTGCGCTGGAGGGCTCGAGCCGCACGCGGTCCGGCTGTATCTCCGGGATCAGGCCCAGCGGATCGAACAGGTTCTCGAACCGGGGCCGGACCTGTCGCATGTTCTTTTGAAACAGCTCGACCCGCAGCGCGACCTGTTCGGCGACCAGGTGCCGCAGGCCCACGATGTAGTGATCCGCGCGCTGTGCCGGCCAGAAGTTCGTCACGCCGTCCTCGATCTGCAGCTCGTTGATTGCCTGCGACTGGTGATAGCGCCCCCAGCTCAGCCTGAGTTCCGTGTCCGGGCCCAGGCGACGCAGCAGATTGACGCGCGGGCTGAGCTGCGAATCCGACTCGAGCCCGGTGTAGGTCTGGTCGTCCCAGCGCACGCCCCATTCGAGCACGGTCCCCGCGCCCACGCGCCAGCGGTCCGCGAAGTAGACCGCGTAGCGTCCGCCGTCGGGCGCCGCCGTAGCCGCGAAACTCGAGGACTCCGGCTGGTCGGGATAGAGGGCCTGCAGTTCGAAATATTCCGCTGCGTTCCGATAGTCGTAATCGGCCTTCGCATAACCGGCCTCGAGGCCCCACTGGATGCGGTGCCGGTCGGACCGGGTCCAGGTCCAGTCCTGGCGCAGCGTGTACTGGTCGATCTGGCGCTTGTCGAAAACGCTCGCGACGATCTTTTCCTCGTCGTTCAGCAGGCCCTCGCGGCGATTCTCGAACGAGACGGCCGCGAGCACGAACGAGCTCGTCAGCTCGTCCGTCCACCGGTTCTCAAGCTGGATCCAGAACTGCGCGTTGCGCGTGTTGCTCGTGACGCGCTCGAGCTCCTCCGGCTCCGACTCGAGCACGACACGCACGCCGTCGGACGCGAGCAGCGCATTGACCGACAGCGTCGCATCGGGCGAGAAATCGTGCTCGAAGTGGGTGAAGACGTCGTAGTAGCTCGGCTGGCCCAGCTCCGGGTTGATGACGAGGTCGAGGTTGCCGCGTCGGCCGGAGACCAGCCAGCGGCTGTCCTCGCCGCTGCCGGCCGTGAGCACCGAGGTATTGAAGACGCTGACGCCGATCTCCGTATGGCGCGCCTCGAGCGGGTCGAGCGACTCCATCAGCACGAGCCCGCTCATGCGGTCACCGAAACGGACCGGGAAGCCGCCCGTGTAGACCTCGATGCCCTCGATGGCACGCGAGTCGATCGCACTGAAGATGCTCTGGTAGTCCCGGACGTGGAACGGGTCGAAGAGCCTGAGGCCGTTCAGCATGATGCCGATCTCGCTCTCCTCGCCGCCGCGGAAGTGCGTCCGTGCGGACGCCCCGCTCGCCGCAGCGCCCGGCAGGCGCTGCGTGACGCGCAGCGGGTCGTCACCGACGTCCGGCATGTTGCCGATCATCCGCTGGTCGAGCACGAAGCGCGACGCCGCGAGGTCGCGGAGTATCTCGTAGCGGCTCGCCGAGACGGCGATCGTCTCGATCTCGGGCTTCGCGGCGTGCATCCCGACGCTGATCACGGTCGCGTCGCCGGGCCAGACATCCACGACCCGGCGGACCGGCTCGTAGCCCGGCGCCTCGACGATGAACACGTAGCGATCGGCCGCCACGCCGGAAAACGAGAATGCGCCGGGTGCGGGCTCGCTCACGGGGCCGGGATCCGGCACGACCCGGACGCGGGCGTTCGCCAGCGCCTCGTCGCCGTCGCGCTCGCGAACCACGAGCAGGACCTTGCCCCGGCCGGCCGAGCGATCGCTGCGCACGACCAGCCAGACCCCGGCTTCGTTACGGACCGTGAGGCCGTGCGGCGCGAGAATCTGCCGGACGATCGCGACCGGTTCCGTTGCGTCCGGTTCGACGGTGACCGCGAGATCCGGGCCCACGAGATTGGTGCTGTAGGCGAAAGGCTCGCCGGCCGCACGCAGTTCGTCGATGACCGCGGCCACCGGCCGGCCGAGATAGGGTCCGTCCGCCGCGGCCACCGCCGGGGCGACGACGCCGAGCAGCAGGCACAGCGCGGACAGCGCGCGCAAGGTTAGTGCCCGCGCCCGGTGGCGCGTACGCGAATCACACCGTTTTCGATTCGCCATTCGAGATCGACCCCGAGCATCCAGACCCTGAGTGCCTCCCTGGGCCCGGTGTTCACGGTACCACGCAGCGTCTCGGTCATTGCCAGTGTTTCCGCGGCCGCGTCCTCGAATTCCAGGCCGAGGCCCGTTTCCCGCGCAACCCAGCCCAGAAATTCCCGGACCGTCCGGCCGTCCAGCGCGGCCGCCGGTGCCGTGGCCTCGACCCAGTCCCAGGCGGGGCCATAGCCGCGGATGTCTACGACGCTCGGCCGCGCACTGCCGCTGACCCGCAGCTGCTCACCGGCGGCGGCGGTTTGCTCGTAGTAAGGCGTCTCGACGACGACTTCACCTTCGCGGACGCTGACCGTCAGGCCGTCCTCATCGCTCACGGTCATGAACTGCGTCCCGACGTGCTCTACGCTGCCGTGCGGCGTCTCGATGCGGAGGACGCGCGGCGCCGGCCCGCCGGCCGCGTTTGCGGCCAGCAGCGACGCCTCGGAGTCGAAGTACACACGCCCGGACCGGAGCAGCACCGTGTCGGCCGCCCGGAATTCCATGCGCGTGTTCTCACCGAGCCGGAGAGATCCGCCGGTTTGCCACGCGAGGCCGAGCCCGGCGTCGTCGCCGGTCATGACGGACTGCCCGGCAACGATCACGTTCGAGGCCGGCAGCGCCCTGAGTTCCGAGCGTTCGCCGAGCAGGTAGACGGCGCCGTGACTCCTGTCCACCGTCGCGACCTGGACCGGGGGCGGCGGTGCCGGGCTCTGCATCACGATCGCCGCGAGCACCGCGACGAGCACCGATGCGGCCAGCGCGAAAGCCCGCACGCGCCGGCGCCGGCGACGCCGGCGGGTCTTGTCCAGCCATTCGGCCCGGACGGCCGCGCGCACGCGCTCCCGGTCGGCCGCGGGCGGGACCGGTCGGGGACTCGCCTGCCGCAGCAATGCTTCAACCGCGTCGCCCTGCCGTGCCGTCTTGGCGCCCGTTTTTTCGCTCATGTCTTCACCATCGTTTCGTCCTGACCCAGCGCCGCATTCAGCGTGCCGTAAACGTCGGCAAACGCGCGTTTCGCCCTGGCGAGCAGTGATTGCGTCGCCTCGGTACCCAGGCCCAGCCGCGCCGCGATCTCGCGCACCGAATGGCCCTGGACGTACTTCCATTCGAGCACGTCGCCGTATTTCGGCGGCAGCCGGTCCAGGGCCACCTGGATGAGACGCAGCCGCTCGAGCCGCTGGTAGTTGCGCTCGGGCCGGTCCTCGGCCGGCACCTGCAGCGAATCGACGGCGGCCTGCACCTCGGGATAGTCCTCGACGAGGACGATGTGCTCCCGGTACCTGCCCTGGCGTCGGAGCCAGTCGCTGATCTCGTTGCGGCAGATCGCGCAAAGCCAGGTAAAAAGCGCGGACTCCGCGCGGTAGGTATCGAGCTTCTGCACCGCCCGGGTTAACGTAATCTGGACAACCTCGCGCGCGCCCTCGGGATCGTCCGCGAGGCGCGCGATCGCGAAGCGATACAGCCGCGCGAAGTTCTCCTCGAAAAAACGATCGAAGGCACGTTCGTCGCCCGCAAGTAACTGTTTCGCGAGCTTTTTGTCGTCCATGTAGACCGGCATGGCGCGATATCCCGGGGCACCTGTCCCGTTAGACGGATCAGGTACAGGAAAACGGTCGTCCCGATTATCGCAGGAATGGCGGGGACAGCGGGCGAGACCCGAAAGGGGTCAGAGCCCCTCCTGACAAACGAAAGGGGTCAGAGCCCTTTCAGAAAGGGCTCTGACCCCGGTCCTGTGCGCGGGGGGCTTCCGGGCCTTCCCGGAGCGCGGGGATCAGCGCTTCATCGCCTCGAAAAAGTCGGCGTTGGTCTTGGTGTCCTGCATCTTGTTCAGCAGGAATTCGACGGCCGCGAGCTCGTCCATCGGGTGCAGGACCTTGCGCAGCACCCACATCTTCTGCAACTCGTCGGGATCGGTCAGGAGCTCTTCCTTGCGCGTCCCGGAGCGGTTGATGTTGATCGCCGGGAACACGCGCTTCTCGGAGATGCGGCGATCCAGGTGGATCTCCATGTTGCCGGTGCCCTTGAACTCCTCGTAGATGACCTCGTCCATCTTCGAGCCCGTGTCGACGAGCGCGGTCGCGAGAATCGTCAGGCTGCCGCCTTCCTCGATGTTGCGTGCCGCGCCGAAGAATCGCTTGGGCCGGTGCAGCGCGTTGGCGTCGACGCCGCCGGTCAGCACCTTGCCCGACGACGGGACGACCGTGTTGTAGGCACGCGCGAGGCGGGTGATCGAATCCAGCAGGATCACGACGTCGCGCTTGTGTTCGACGAGGCGCTTGGCCTTTTCGATCACCATTTCCGCGACCTGCACGTGCCGGCTCGCAGGCTCGTCGAAGGTCGACGAGACGACTTCGCCGCGAACCGTGCGCTCCATCTCGGTCACTTCCTCCGGCCGCTCGTCGATCAGGAGCACAATGAGGTCGACCTCGGGCGAATTCGCGGAAATCGCTGACGCGATGTTCTGCAGCAGCATCGTCTTGCCGGCCTTCGGCGGCGACACGATCAGGCCGCGCTGGCCCTTGCCGATGGGCGCGACGAGATCGATGATGCGGGCCGTCAGGTCCTCGGTGCTGCCGTTGCCCTGCTCGAGCTTCAGGCGCTCTGCCGGATGCAGTGGCGTCAGGTTTTCGAACAGCACCTTGCTGCGCGCATTGTCGGGCGAGTCGTGATTGATCTGCCCGACTTTCAGAAGCGCGAAATAGCGTTCGCCATCCTTCGGTGGCCGGATGAGGCCGGACACGGTGTCGCCGGTCCGGAGCGCGAAACGCCGGATCTGGCTCGGACTGACGTAGATGTCGTCCGGGCCGGCGAGGTAGGAACCGTCCGACGAGCGCAGGAAGCCGAAGCCGTCCTGCAGGATCTCGAGTACGCCGTCGCCATAGATATCCTCGCCCTTCTGCGCGTGCGCCTTCAGGATCGAGAAGATGATTTCCTGCTTGCGCTGGCGCGCGAGGCCTTCGAGTCCGAGCGATTCACCGAGCTCCACGAGTTCGGCCGCGGGCCGACTCTTGAGCTCGGTGAGATTCATGATGTTCTTGCTCTGCTCGAGCTGCTCCGGCGGGATGACCTCCAGCGACCCCTCGTCATCGGGGTACTCGTCCTGCGGCGGCCGCCGGCGGCGACGCCGGTTCGGGCTGCCCTTGCTCTTGTTGCCGGACTTCGACGGCCGGCTTTTTGCTTGATTACCCAAGTATCCCCTCACAGATTGCTATCCAGGAATTCCGTTAACTGAGATTTGGACATCGCTCCGAGCTTCTGCGCCTGTACGGCACCGTCCTTGAACAGGATGAGCGTCGGTATGCTGCGAATACCGAACTTCTGCGCGATGTTCGGATTCTCGTCCACGTTGAGCTTGACGATGGCGAGCCGGTCCGCGTATTCGTCGGCCGCTTCGTCGAGAATCGGTGCGATCATCTTGCACGGGCCGCACCATTCGGCCCAGAAATCGACGAGCGCAGGCTTGTCCGACTTCAGGACGTCATTTTCGAAACTACTGTCGCTGGTGTGCACGATGTTGTCATTCACCGGCTACTACCTCCATGGCGTTTTTTGCATCTAGATTGATTTTGTCGGCGCCCGCTGCCAACCTAGTCGGCAGCCGGGCGGGTCAAAAATGGATGACGCTGACGCGGCTATCAGGCAATATGTCGCAGCTTAATGCCGTTTCTTCTCGGCTTCTTTCTGGATCGATGAATGCGAAACTGGCGGGTGCGACGGCTGTCGCGTCGGTTGCGCTAATTTGAACCCGTCACGAACCATTTTGCAAGCCTAAATTGCACATTTTCCGACGCTTTTTTTATGACTACTGAACATTTGAGTGAACTCAGGTTCGACTCCCTGAGCCTTTCCGAGTCTGTCCGCGCGGGTATCCGTGACGCCGGATTCGAGTACTGCACGCCGATCCAGGCCAGCACCCTGCCGATTGCGCTCGAGGGCAAGGACGTGGCCGGCCAGGCCCAGACCGGTACCGGCAAGACCGCGGCTTTCTTAGTCGCGATGTACGAGCGCCTGCTGAAGGGACCGCCGGTCGAGGGCGAGAAAAAGCAGCCGCGGGGCTTCATCCTCGCCCCCACCCGCGAACTGGCCGTACAGATCGCGAAGGATGCCGAGGTGCTGGGCAAACACACGGGCTTCGTCGTCGCGCTCGCGTTCGGCGGGACGGGCTACGAACAGCAGCGGCGCGACATCGAGGCCGGTATCGACATCCTGATCGGCACGCCCGGCAGGATCATCGACTACTACAAACAGGGCGTCTTCACGCTGAAACACGTCCAGGTCGCCGTGCTCGACGAAGCCGACCGCATGTTCGATCTGGGCTTCATCAAGGACATCCGCTACCTGCTCCGCCGGCTGCCGCCGCCCAACGAGCGACTCAACATGCTGTTCTCGGCGACGCTGTCCCACCGCGTGATGGAACTCGCCTACGAGCACATGAACGAGCCGGAACTCATCCTCATCGAGCCGGACAAGGTGACGGCGGACCGGGTCCGGCAGGCCATCTTCTTCCCCTCGAACAAGGAGAAGCTGCCGCTTTTGGTCGGGCTGATACGCGAGATGGGCCAGGCGCGCATCATGGTGTTCGTCAACATGAAGCGCGAGGCGGAACGCGTCGAGGCTTTCCTGGAGGCGAACGGTATTCACGCCAGCGCGATCTCGGGCGACGTGCCGCAGAAAAAACGTCTGCGCATGCTCATGCAGTTCCAGAGCGGCGAGCTGCCGGTGCTGATCGGCACCGACGTCGCCTCGCGCGGGCTGCACATCCCGGACGTGCAGTACGTGATCAACTTCGACCTGCCGCAGGACGCCGAGGATTACGTGCACCGTATCGGCCGCACGGCCCGGGCGGGTGCCGCCGGCGACGCCATCAGCTTCGGCTGCGAGTCCTACGCGATGTCGCTGCCGGAGATCGAGGACTACATCGGCCACAAGATCCCGGTCGCGAAGTTCGACCCGGGGCTCCTGCCAGAGCTGGACAAGCCGAAACCGCGGGCCCGGCGCAAACCGGGGCCGCGCGGCCATCCCTCGAAAAAGCGCGGCAAGAAACGCGGCAAGAAACGCAGCCGGCGGCAGAGTTCGTCGAAATAGCCGGTCCCCGCCAGCCACCGCCGGTCAGCCCAGGTCCCTGACCCCCTCGATCCCGACGAAACCGGCGCTGTCCCGCGGTGCCACCGACGTATCCGGCCGCGTGACCGCGACGAGTTTCCTGATCCCGTAGTCCCGGGCGCTCTCGAGCACCGGGTGGCTGTCGTCGACGAACATCGTCGTCGCCGGATCGAACGCCGTTTCTGCCCGCAGCGCATCCCAGAATTCCCGGCATTCCTTCGCGTAGCCGAAATGATGTGCGCTGTAGACACCGTCGAAGTAGGCAAAGAGCCCCGTGACCTCGTCCTTGAGCCTGAGCGTATCCGGATGCGAGTTCGTTACGAGCAGTACGCGCACCGCGGCGTCACGCATGCGCTCGAGGAAATCGCGGGCCCCGGGCAGGTAGCCGATGCGGTGCCGCTCGTCCTGGTGCAGCCTGAACACGTCGAGGCCCAGCCGTTCGCTCCAGTGATCGAGGCAATACCACGTCAGGCTTCCCTGCACCGCCCCGTAACGGGCCAACAGGTCGCGGCGCGCCGCCTCGACCGATATGCCCTGTTTTTCGGCATAGCGGGCCGGCAGGTGGCGCAGCCACATGTAGTTGTCGTAGGCGAGATCGAGGACGGTGCCGTCCATGTCCAGCATCAGCGTTTCCGCCTCTGCGAGCCCGGTTTTGGGATCGAATGCCACTGCTTTATACTGCGCGGCCCGCGCGCGCCCGGAAATCCCGATGAATCTCGAAGAACTGATCGAACCTGTGGTCGCGCTGGCGGTCGATGCCGGCAGCGCCATCCTCGAAGTCTACGCCACGGATTTCGACGTGCAAGCGAAGGGCGATGCTTCGCCGCTGACGCAGGCGGACCTCGCGTCGCACCGGCTCATCATGGCCGGTCTGGGAGCACTGACGCCGGAGCTGCCGATCGTCTCGGAGGAATCCGGGCTCCCCGAATTCGGCGTGCGCTCCGCCTGGCCGCGCTACTGGCTCGTCGATCCGCTCGACGGCACGAAGGAATTCGTCAACCGCAACGGCGAGTTCACGGTCAACATCGCCCTCATCGAAGCACACCGCCCGGTCTTCGGCGTCGTGCACGTGCCCGTCCAGGGCAGGACCTATTTCGGCGCCGAAGGCAGGGGCGCCGAGCTCCGCGCCGGTGACGAGGCCCCCCGCGCGCTCGCCGTCGGCGGCTCCAGCCACGACCCGGTGCGCGTCGTCGGCAGCCGGTCCCACCGCGGTTCGAGCCTGGACGGCTTCCTCGCCGCCCTGGGCGAGCCCGAGATGATCCCGATGGGCAGTTCGCTCAAGTTCTGTGCCGTGGCGGAGGGCCGGGCGGACGTGTATCCGCGCCTGGGCCCGACCTCGGAATGGGACACGGCTGCGGCCCAGGCCGTGGTCGAACAGGCGGGTGGCCTGGTCCTCGAGATCGACGGCAAGCCGTTGTCCTACAACAGGAAACCGGACATCCTGAATCCGCATTTCGTCGTGATCGGACCAGCCGATCACGACTGGCTGGCGCTGCTCCGTGGCGCCGGGTAGCATCGAGGCTCCACGCAGTCACGCACCGCGACGGGACACGCGACGATCTGAATGACCGACAAAGTCGATACCGAGTCCTTCAAGCAGCTCGAGCGGCTGCGGGAGCTGCGCCTGAGCCACCGGGACCTCGACTACCTGATCGATCGCCTGCAGCATGACCCGATGGTGGACCAGCTCAGGATCCGCCGCCTCAAGAAACGCAGGCTGCTCCTGAAGGACATGATCACGCAGCTCGAGAGCGAGCTGATCCCCGATCTCGACGCCTGAGCCCCTTACCCGTCCGTCCCCTGTTTCGGGCCGATGTGTTTTGCGCCGCGCGCGGTCGCGAGCGCCACCTGCCTGCGGCGTTCCTCCAGGCGCCGGGCCCGTTCGGCACCGAGGCCGCCGATGCAGTGCGGACACGAAACGCCCTCGCGGTAGTCGGGCGAGGCCAGTTCCGCCGGGCCCAGGGGGCGGCGGCAGGCATGGCACTGCACGTAGTCGCCCTCGGCCAGGTCCCGGTCCACGGCAACGCGGGTGTCGAACACGAAACACTCGCCCTGCCAGCGATTGTCCTCGTCGGCCATCTCCTCGAGGTAGCGCAGCACGCCGCCCCGCAGGTGATAGACCTGCTCGAAACCGAGTTCGAGCAGGAGCGCCGTCGCCTTTTCGCAGCGGATACCGCCCGTGCAGAACATCGCGACCGGCCGGTCGCGCTCCGGCGCGGCGAGGTCCCCGGCGAAGGCGGGGAAGTCACGGAAGCTGTCGGTGCCGGGATCGATGGCGCCCGGGAACGTGCCGACGTCGATCTCGTAGCGGTTGCGCGTGTCGACGACCAGCACGGCGGGGTCCTCGAGCAGCGCATTCCACCCGGCAGGCTCGACGTAGGTGCCGGCGCGGTCCTGTGGCCTGAGGTCGGGCCGGCCGAGCGTCACGATCTCCCGCTTGACGCGCACGCGCAGGCGCCGGAACGGTGCTTCGCTCGCCTCGCTCCAGCGCACCTCGAGCGGCTCGGCGAGCCCGAGCGCCGATTCGATCCGGGCGAGGACGGCGCGGATGCCTTCGGCGTCTCCGGTCAGCGTGCCGTTGATCCCCTCCCCGGCCACCAGCACGGTGCCGAGCAGGCCGGCCGCCTTGCAGTGCCCGGACAGCTCGCGCGCGAATGCCCGCGGGTCGACGACGTCGGCGAAGCGATAAAACGCCGCGACCTTCATGCGCCTTCCGCGACGCCGGTCAGCGACAGGATGCTGTGGCGAATCTCTTCGCCCAGCACCAGGCGCGCGTCGCGGCCGATGCTGATGATGTCGTCGTCGAATTCCAGTTTCCCGTCGCCGTTGCGCCTGAGCACTTCCTGCTCCTCCAGCTTGCGCACGAAGTCGTGGAACAGCGCCTGGTTGAAGAAGTCCGGCGAGTGCAGGCCGTAGATCATCGACAGCCGCTCCGCGCTAGCGCGGCACATCGTCTCGAGCCGGGCCCGCGTCAGCGCGCCCGAGCCGTGCTGCACGAGTATCGCGATCGCGAGGTAAAAACGCTGGATCATCGGCACCATGGACTGGCCGAGCATCAGGAGCTGGTACGCCGCCGCCGAACCCGCCGGCGGCCGCACGAGAATCGAGTCATTTTCCCGCTCCAGCAGCTCCTTCCTCTCGAGCGCCGCAATCGCGGCGGTCGTAACGGCGTCGATCTCCTCCTCCGGCCACTTGAGGCAGAGTTCCTTCCGCATGAACGGATAGATGAGCGCAACGAGCCGCTGCAGCTCTGCGTGATCGAGCCGCCGGCCCTGGATGAAACAGCACGCGACCGCCGCCGGGATCGCCAGCAGGTGCAGAATGTTGTTGCGGAAGTAGGTCATGCGCACCGCAGTCTTCTGCGGCATGTGGAAAACGTCGCCCATCATGTGGCCGATCCGCTCGAGCACACCGAGCGCTTCGCCGTGGGCGATGATCGCTTCCGGCGCCCAGGCCGGCTTCGTCACCAGCTCCGAGTAGCGGAAGTCGTCGAGCAGGTCGAGGCTCAGGCGCAACTGTGCCTCGAGCTCGCTCCGCCCGATGCGTTGCCGCGGCGTCGCGAGCAGCACGTAGGCCAGGAGGCTGATCGGCGTCACGGCGGCCGCCGAGTTGATCGCACGCATGATGTCGCGCCCGAGACCGTCGATGACGCTGTTCAGCCAGTCCGGGCGCTCGCCGTCCGCGGTCTCTTCCTCGCGCCAGCCCGGGCGGGCGGCGTCGACGATCGGTTCGAGATCGATGGGTTCGCCGACGTTGACGTAGACCCGCCCGAAATTCTCCCGCAGCGCCTTCACGGACCGGATGAGGCCGAGCAGCGATTCGGACTCCTTTTTCTCACCGCCGAGCTCGCTGATGAAGGAGTCGCCCTCTATCAGCCGCTCGTAGCCGAAGTACACCGGCACGAACGCGATCGGCCGCCGCGGGTGCCGGATGTAGGAATTCACTGTCATTGCGAGCATGCCGCCTTTCGGATCCAGCAGCCGGCCGGTGCGGCTGCGGCCGCCCTCGATGAAATACTCGAGCGCGTAGCCGCGACGCAGCATCTGGTGCAGGTAGGCGTCGAACACGGCCGCGTAGAGCCGGTTGCCGCGAAAGCTCCGGCGCAGGAAAAACGCGCCGCCGCGCCGCAGGATCCGGCCAACGACCGGCAGGTTCAGGTTGATGCCGGCTGCGATGTAGGGCAGCTGCAGGCCCTGCTGGTAAACGATGTAGGACAGGAGCAGGTAGTCGAAATGACTGCGGTGGCAGGGCACGTAGACGACGTTGTGTTCCTTCGCGATGTCGTAGATCTTCTCGACGTGACTGAGCTCGATCCCGTCGTAGATCCTGTTCCAGACCCAGCGCAGCAGCCGCTCGATGATCCGGATCGTCGGATACGACATGTCGGCCGCGATCTCGAGCGCGTACTTGCGTGCCTGTTTCTCCAGCTCGGCGGCGCGGCGCGTGTCGTCCTTCGCATCACTCTCGATGACGCGCCGCACTCCAGGCGCGACGAGCACCTGCTTGACGATCGTCCGCTTGCTCGAGAGGTCGGGGCCGACCGTCGCCGCGCGACGCTGCCGGAAGTGCACACGCAGGATGCGCGAGACTTTCCGGAACGCGATCGCGGGTTCGAGCTCCTCCTGGATGATCGAGCTCAGCGGCAGCGCGTGACTGAAACGCAGGAGCGTGTTGCGGCCGTGGATCAGCGTGGCGAAGAACTTGCGCGTTCTGCCGACGACGTCCCAGTTCTCGGCGAACAGGAGCTTGAAAAAGGAGCGCTCCTTGTCCGGCGACCGACCCCAGTAGATCGCGACCGGGATCAGCAGCAGCTCGTCGCCCCGCGCGCCCGCCGCTTCGACGAGTTCGCGCAGGCGCTCGGAACCGCCCGGTTGCGTCCGCCGCACAAAAAGGCCGGCCCGGGGCCGCAGTACGACGAAGCGACGGGATACCTTGTGGCCACAACATTCGAAAGACTCGGTCGGCGACGGCAGGCCGTATTCCCTGCATGCGCGTTCCAGCGTCAGGAGATCCGCGAGCCCGCCGCTTTCGAGCACGTAGCAGACGCGCGCCTCGCCGGCGGCGACAATTCCGGCCGGGTCCTCCGGCTGGATGGCCGGCCGCGCCCAGATCGCGAGCAGCTTGCCCGCGAGCCAGTAGAGCGGCCTGAACATGATCCCGAGCAGGTACATGACGGCCCAGTCTAGCGAAAAACAGGCCTGAACAGCCTATTGATTTTTATAGAGTTTCAGTCTATTGCCCGGCCTGGTCCTCGAGCGCGTCCCCGACGGCGTCGGCCCGCTCGCGAAGCATGGTCTCGACCTCCTCGGCTTCCTCCATGGGCCCGCGGATCTCGTCGGAAACGGATTCGTAGACGTCCTCGGCAGGCTCCTCGACGAGGTCCTCGTCCCGGGCGGCGTCCCCGCAGGCACCGAGGCCAGAAGCGGCAAACACGAGCAGCAGTCGGTTCATTGTTCTCCCCCCGCCCGCGCCGCGCGGGCCCCGGCAACGCGCCCGAGGAACAGGCGCAGGTAGTCGTTGATTTCGTCGATTGCTGCCGTCAACCGGTGGTCGCCGTCGACGATGTGCAGCGTCGCCGCGCAGCCCGCGGCAAAGCGGATACTGTTCTCGACGGGGACCACGTCGTCGTGCCAGCCGTGCACGATCGTGATCGGCAGCGCCGGCGGCTCGGGCGTCAGGTCCTCGTAGCCCGGCATGAAATAGGCCGGCGCGAGGACGAAGACCCCGATGGCGCCCGTCGCCTCGGCCGCGGCCGTCGCGACGTGGCCGCCCATGCTCGAGCCGACCAGCACGAGCCGGTCGTCGAGCGCGTCACACTCGGCGACGAGCTTGTCGACGCGGGCAGCCGGCTCCGCGATGCCGCGGTAGTCGACGCTCACCGCCTCGCAGCCGAGTTCGCGGGCGACCGCGGCCATGGCCTTGATCTTCGTGCCCCAGGGGCCGGACTCCTGCCCGTGCGAGAAAACGACCGTTGTCATACCAGTATCCCTTCACCCGTGTCGCAGCGTTCTTCGAGGTGGCGCGCCAGCAGCCAGCAGCGGTCCTGGCCCCAGGCCACGAACTCGCCGAGCCGGAACGTCGGCACGCCCCAGCCGCCGGCCGCGGTCAGCGCTTCCCGATTCTCCCCGACTTCGGCGCGCCATGCATCCTTCCCGAGCGCAGCCACGACGTCGGGCCAGAACAACCCGCTCCGGCCCGTGACCTTGCGCAGCCCGGCATCGGTCGCGACGTCGATCCCCCGCGCCCAGACGGCCTGCCCCGCGTTGCGGACGAAATCGCGTGCCCGCCGTTCCGCGCGGGCGTAGACGAACACGGCGCACAGGCGCTCGACGCCGGCCCCGAGCGGGTCCGCAAAGCGGCCGAACGGGATGCCGAGCCGGCCGGCTTCGCGTGTCGCGTCGGCGAGCAGGTAGCGGAGCTTCGCGCGCGACAGCGGCACGCCGCGCTGGACCATGGGCAGCACCGGCCTGAGCCGGAGCTCGATTCCGAACGCATCGGCAATCGCGAACACGCGCTCCAGTGCGAGATAGCTGTAGGGACTGCGGAACGAGAAAAAAACCTCGAGGACCGGCAGCTCGCGCGCAAGCGCGGGCGGTCTGACCGGCAGCGCAAGCCGCGCCGCTTCGCGGACCGCGTCGACCCGGGGCGTGCGACTCCCGGCGCGCCGCAGGCCCAGCGCGTCGAACCGGTCGACGAGGTAGGGCAGCCGGTCGAGACCCTGGTACCACTCCCCTTCGTAATGGACGGTCGCCGTGGCGTAATGGCCGAGCGCGGCGAGCCGGTCCCGATTGCGCCCGAGCAGCGCCTCGTCGCCGCCCGGGCCGCCTGCCACGCGGCGGCGAACCGCTTCGGCGTCGCCTCGCCAGTACGACTCGAGCGCGGCGTCGACCTCCGAGCCGGGCGCGCCGGCCAGCATGGCGGCGAGCGCGTGCCGGTGCTCGACCGGCGGCGCCTGCCCGCGATCGAGGAACGGGTAGCCGAGTTCGGCCGCAACGCGCCGGCAGTCGATGATTGCGTACGCCGCCTGCTGGTCACGAAACGGATGATCGCGTTCACCGCCGCCATCGGTCACAAAGCGCTCGAGTTCGATGTCGAAAGCGCGTTCGAGTTCGGGCAGGACACGGCAGAGCAGGTACGAATACGGATCGTCGATTGCCAGGAACGCGCGGGCGACGTGGCCGCGGCCGGCGAGGCGCCTCCTCGTTTCCCGGAGCCCGCGGCGCCAGCGCGCAAGCCGCGGGCTCACGAGCAGCGAGAAGGCCAACGAGCGGATCCGGCTGAGCAGGCTCATTCGCCGTCCCAGGCCGCCTGCGGCTTCCACAGCAGCTCGTCGAAATCGGGCTGCCAGCGGAAGCGGCGCATGTCGATGCGGCCGGCGGCGACCGCCACGCCCTCATCGAGCAGCCGCGCCCGCTGCTCGCGATACCCGGCGCTGCCCTGCGGGAACGCAATCTGCCCGCTGGCCCGGACCACGCGGTGCCACGGGACGCGGTCGCCGCCGTCGGCATGCCGCAGCACGTAGCCGACCTGCCGCGCCCCGCGCGGGATCCCGGCCAGTTCGGCGACCTGGCCGTAGCTCGCAACCTGGCCCGCAGGTATACCCTCGATCGTTGCGAGGATCCGCCGGGCGCGTGCGTCGCGATCCACGCCGTCAGCTCCTCAGCCCAGACCGAGCCGCGCCTGGATCTCGCGGCGCGCCTCGGCGAGCACGGTGTCCCGGTCCAGGCTGTCGAGGATCTTCTTCACGACGCGCTTCGGCCCACCATCGCCCCACGACTTGCCCTTGCCGAGATACTCCCCCGCGACCCGGCCGACGACGTAGGTGCTGTAGTAGGCGATCGCGCCCTGGGCCCCGGCGGTGACCAGCGTCGAGAGGCCGGCGGTGCCGACTTTGAGCGCGCTCGAGGCGAAGTGCAGCGCCCAGACCGTGCCCATCAGCGCCGCCGCCTCCGCGGCGATGACCCGGACCAGCGAGCCGGCCTCCCGCCGGCTGAGGGGCAGGTCGTAGACCCGGGACAGGTGCACGACCATGCCGACGTCGATGAACGCGGCCGCGAACAGGTCCGCCACGGGCACCGGGTTGAACGCCACGGCGATGCCCTTGCCGATGCAGTAGGTCCGGACGAGGCGTTCACCGAGTTCGCGGCGCGCCGCGAGGATCCGGCGCCCGACCTGGTCGCTCAGGTCCGCGGCGAACAGGCTCGCATTGAGCGCGGCGAGTGTCTTGCCCTCGGCTTCGAGGATTTCCCACAGCCTGAGCCGGAGCCGCTCGACCTCGGGGGGGCGCTCGCGCAGGGTCGTCGTCTCGCGGCCGGCGGCGTCGACCTCGACCACGGTCTGCGGCCGCGGCTCGGCCGCGACGGCCAGCACGTCCGCCGCCGCGACGAGGCCCGCGGTCCGCGCCCGGATCGACGCGAGCAGCGACTGCTGCTCGGCCTGCGTGTAGAGGTCGGCCTTGTTGAGCGCGACGACGACCGGACGCCCCTCGGCGACGATCGACGCGAGACCTGCAAGCTCGGTCTCGGTAATGTCGCCGTCGAGCACGAACACGACGAGGTCGGAGCGGGCGGCGACTTCGCGGGCGAGCGCCTCGCGCGCTTCGCCGCCGGCTTCGTCGAGCCCCGGCGTATCGATCAGGAACACGCCGCCGGCCTCGCGCTCGCGCCACGGCTCCATCGCGGACACGCGCGTCTCGCCGTGCAAAGGGCTCACGGCGAACACGGGCTCGCCGATCAGCGCATTCAGGAGCGAGGACTTGCCGGTGCTGACGCGGCCCACGGCCGCGAGGTGGACGTGGCCGTGCTCGAGCTTGTCGAGCATCGCGTGGACCGCCTCGTAGTCCGCCGCCAGCGACTCGCGCACGCCGGCAGGCAGGCGCCGGTCGTCGATGAGCTCGCGGAGGCTCTCGCGGGCCAGCGCGAGATGCCCGGCGCCGCTCTCAGCGGCCGTCGGCGCCGGTTTTTCTTTCTTCCAGGGCCATCCGGGCAACGCGGACAACACCCGCTTCAATGCGCTCATTGATGCCTTCCTCGAATTCGTCCGCGGCAGCCTCCGGCACGAGCGCGCCGTGTTTCTTCAGCGTCAGCTCGAGGCTGCGGCCCAGCGCGTCGACGATCAGCCCGTAGGCGACCGCGTGCACGAGGCCGCCGGCGACCGTGCCGACGCCCGGGAACGCCTTCAGGGCATTGCCCGCGACGGCCAGCGACAACGGTAGCACACGGCCGACGCGGCTCTGGCTCAGGTTCAGGAACTCCTCGATGTCGAGATCCCGCGGCGCGGCGCCGTGGAGTTTGCACAGCGAGCGGGTCATCGCGGTCCCGATGTAACCCTGGATCAGCACGTCGGTGCCCGGGCTGATCGCGGCCAGCGCACCGATGACCGCGCGCCGCGTCGCGCGCCGGATGATCTGCTCCGAACGCTGCGCACGGTACACGGCCTCGGCCGCGTCGAGCTTGTCGGCCGCGAGCCGGAACACGGCGCGATCGCGGCGCGTATCGAGTTCGGCGGACCTGCGGTCGAGCAGCCGGTTGATGGCGACCACGAGCACGCCGATGTCGGCGGCGCGCGGCCGCGTCGTGACGGCTTCCGCACCGCCCGGCCCGCGCTCGACGACCTCGACCTCGCCGCCGGCCGACACGGCGACCACCCGGTCGCGGCCCTCCGCGCCGCCGAGGCTCTCGAGGTGCTCGAGCAACCGCTCCATCAGCGCGGCCTGTTCGGCAACGTCGAAACGGTCGGCCTTGTTGAGCACGAGGATCAGGGGCTTGTCGACGGCCAGCAGGCGCTCGAGCAGCGCCTTCTCCGCGCGCGCGAGATCGCCGTCGCAGACGAACAGCACGAGGTGGGCGCGCTGGGCCTCCTCGGCGGCGAGCTCGCTGAAGCCCGGATCGTGCCCGCCCGTGCCGGGCACGTCGGTCAGCAAAACCTC
>JAWWBD010000025.1:0-22256 GCA_033721115.1 Woeseiaceae bacterium
CCCTTGAGCGCGTAGATCGGCTGCTTCTCCATCAGCTCCTTGAGCTTCTCGGCGAGCGAGGACTTGCCGCCGCCGACGGGACCCAGCAGGTAGAGGATCTGTTTTTTCTCTTCGAGGCCCTGGGCTGCGTGGCGGAAGAAGGAGACGATCTGCTCGATGCACTCCTCCATGCCGTAGAAGTCATCGAACTCGGGATAGCGCTTGATGACCTTGTTGGAAAAAATGCGCGAGAGGCGCGGATCGTTGGCGGTGTCGACCAGTTCGGGTTCGCCGATGGCGAGGAGCATGCGCTCGGCGGCGGACGCGTAGGCAGCGGGGTCTTTCTTGCAGATGTCCAGGTATTCTTCGAGGCTGTATTCTTCTTCTTGTGTACCTTCAAAACGTGACTGGTAGGTACCGAAGATGCTCATGATGTTGTTACTCCCGCAAAACTGATATCGACCCGCAGCATCAAACCCGCGCTCTGTCCCACACACCCCCTTTGTTTTTTCGTTATGTTTCCCGGCCCGCCCTGGCCCCCGACCCGTCGCAACGAGCTTTTATCCCGAGGTCCAGACTACCCCTTCGAACCTGTACAGAATGTGACGCAGCTAACAATTGTTAACATAAGTCAGTGGCGTCCCGAAGGGAATAGACACCTGACGGGGGCCGATAATTCCCCGCGCAGGCCCGGGAATTCAGGGAACTTTTCCTGGAGCGCCGCTACGGAGCGGCATCCAGGCTGAACGGTACCGAGATCCGGTCGCCCTCCCGCTCCCGGGCGGCACGAATGCCGGCCGCGCGGACCCTGCCGCCGTCTATTCTGCGGTCATCCACGAGAAAGCCGCTGATGGCGTCGATGCGCTCCCGCGCCAGGTTCTCGAGCACCTGGTCCCCGATCTCGAAGGTGTCCTCGAGCTGCGCGCGGATGGCGCCAAAGTACCCGGTGGCGTCGACTTCGCGCCGCGAGGCCCCGCTTTCGTCGGTGACTTCACGCGTATAGGCCGCCTCGAGTTCTTCGAGCCGCAGCGGCGAAAAGCGCACCGTAAACAGGTTCTCGAGCGCCCGGAAGCGGCGCGTCGCGATCGGGATGTCCGGATTCTCGCTCAATGCCTCGACTTCCCGGGCCAGTGCCTCTTCGAGCGCCAGCAACCGCAGCGCCCGCCGGTCACGGGCGGGACCCCACGTGCCGGTGATTTCGAGAACGAGTTCGGGCCGCTCCCGCATTGCGTCGGCAAGCCGCGTCAGCGTCTGTTCCTCCGGCGGCCCGAGGCGGGCGCTGCCCGGCGCGAACAGGACGTGATCGAGCTCGTCCGGCGAGCCGCCGACCAGGCGGGCGAGAATCTGGAACGGCGCCGTGGCGACGCCGACGAGCAGGTTGCCGATCGCCTGCCGGATCGTGCCGCCGATGCTGAACTGCGGATTGCCGAGATCGCCGCTGACGGGAATGTCGACCGTGATCCTGCCCTGCGCGTCCTTGAGCAGCGCCACGGCCAGCCGGAGCGGGACGTCGAGCGCATCGGGCGACTCGACGCGTTCGCCGAGTTCGAGCTGGTCGATCACGATGTCGTTCGAGGCCTCGAGCCTGCCGTCCCGGACCCGGTAATCGAGGTCGAGGTCCAGCGTGCCGGCGGCGATCTTCCTGCCGGCGAACTTGGCCGTGTAGGGTGACAGGCGCGGCATCGATACGTTGCGGAACCGGACCTCCAGATCCGAGGTCGAGGACGGCGCAAAGACGTCCAGCCGGCCGTCCACCGCCACCGACCCGAATTCGTCAACCCGCCCCTCCAGCGAAACCTCCGCGGGCGCGACGTCACCGGTGCCGATGGCGCCGACAGACCCGCCGAGTTCGAATATGCCGGTCGAAAACGGGATCGGCAGGGACAGGTCGGTGAAGTTGGCAATGCCGGCCTCGATCAACGTATGGCCGATCGTGATCTCGAAGGTATCCTGGCCGGCGGTTTCGGCGTCGCGGCCCTCGCTGTCGTCGGTTGCCCGACGGAACACGGCGCCGATATTCGTGGTGCCGTCCGCGGCGATGAAGATGCGGCCGAACGGTGCACTCAGGGTGAACCGGTCTGCGCGCAGCGAGGCGGGGCGGGTGGCGATGTCCAGGCCTTCCGCTTCGAAGCGATCGACCGCGAAAAACTTTTCGCCGGTCAGCGTGTCCTGCGTGGACAGCGTCTCGACGAGCACGCTGCCCCGGTAGGCCGGGCCGGCGTCCGGACCGAGTGTCAACCGGCCGTCGGCCGCGGCCGTGCCGGACTCCACGACCAGCCGCGCCGCGCGAGCGACGTAGGGCTGTGCGACCGGGAGGGCCACGCCCGTTGCCGTGATGCCCAGGTCGAGCGCGAACGGTACGAGCGTCAGTTCGCCGTCGGCCCCGACGCGCCCGCCGGATGCGAGCTCGAAGCCCGCCGTAAGCGCTGCGGCTGCGCCTTCCGCAAGGGACAGTCCCGTGGCGCCCAGCTCGATCGCGGTCAGCTCGGCCGTGAACGGCGGCTCGCTGCTGCGGTCGTCAAATCGCAACCTGCCGTCCCGCAGTTCGAAGGCGGCCACGGCAACCGACCACGGCAGCTCGCGCACCGGGTCCGGGTCTGCGGCCTCGGCCTGGCCGTCAGTGCCGGGCGCCGGCGCCGGTGTCAGGTAGTCGGCGATGTCGAGTTCGCCGGACTCGGCCAGTGCCGCCCGGACCGCAACGCCGGTGGCGGCAAAGAGCCCGATGGTGACCTTTTTTGCCGGCCACTCGAGCGCGGCGTCGGTCACGCGCAGCGAGGGGACGGTCAGAAACGGCTGCTCGTCCGGCGCGAGCGCGGCGAAGTCGGTGACCCCGAATTCAAGATTCGACAGCACGACCGACGGTTCGTCGGCGAAGTCCGCTGCGTAGTCGAATGCAAGATTCGCGCGCCCGTCGCCGAGCTCGAAGTCGAGCCGGTGCCGGAAATAACGCCACAGGACCTTCAGGTTTTCGCTGTATTCGATGCGGCCGGTGGCAGAGAAGGGCCTGACCGAATGCGACCCCGTCCAGACCAGCCGGCCCCCGGAGCCGGTCTCGGCGACGAAGCGGTTGCTCGCGCTCAGCTCGGGGACGGTCGACAGGTCTTCGAAGACCAGGTTCAGCGGATCGATGCTGGTTTTGAACCCGCCCGGACGGGTGTCGTCACGAATATCGATGCGGCTGCCGGTCACGCGGAAATCGCGGAAAATGATCCGTGGCAGGCGCCACGGATCGCTGGCCGGCGCCGCCGCGTCGGCTTCCGGTGCGAGTTCGGCGAGCGTGTTGCCGCTGGGTGTTCGCAGGAAGTCGAGCCGCGGTTCGAGCAGGCGGAACTCGGCGAAGGTCCAGGCCCGGCGCCAGAGACTCGATACCTCGAAATTGACGTAGAACTCCGCGAAGCCCGCCGCATCCGGCTGGTCGTCAAGGTCCACGCGTGCGTCTGTCACCGTCAACGAGAGAGCGAACGGATTGACCGAGACGGACCCCAGGCGGACCGGGTGGCCGAGCGCCCTCGAGGCACGTGACTCGAGTTGCTGGTGCACGATGAGCGGGGCCAGCAGGAAGCCGAGCGCGGCGTACGCAAGCACCGCGAGCAGGATCCAGCGCCGGTAACCCCGCAGGTGCAGCTGTTTTTTCAGTGCCTTGATCTGCATGCGGAATCGTGATGTCACCCCGATGATAATGCATCTCGCGGACGCGACCGGAATTGCGGTACAACTTTGCCGCTTTCGTCAGTAGAATGCCGCGCCCATGAACCGGATCCCCCTTGTCCTGGCCGCGGCCGTCGTCGTCGCCGCCGCGCCCCGTCCCGCGCATGCTGCTGACGACGCCTTCGGCGTCTGGAACATCTTTTCCACGACCGGCGCGCTCGGCACGGAGGATGGGCCGGGGCTCTGGCGCTACTGGTTCGACGCGCAGGCGCGCTACCCCGACGTCGGCAGCGGCAGCAACCAGTACCTGGCGCGGCCGGCACTCGGTTACCAGGGAGCCAACAACGTTTCCTGGTGGGTCGGCTACGCCCGGTTTCGCACCCGCAGCGCCTCCGGGGCGGTTGCCGACGAGAATCGCTACTGGCAGCAGGTGAGCTGGTCGACCCGGCACCGCGGCGCGCAGACGTTCGCGCTGCGCGCGCGGCTCGAGGAGCGCGACGTCGAGAACCGGGACGAAACCGGGGTGGTGCTGCGCCTGATGGCGAAACAAACCTGGCCGCTGGCCGGCGGGCGGAGCTTCTTTCTGAGCGTCGAACCGTTCTTCAATCTCCGCGATACCGACTGGGGCGGGGATTCCGGGATCGTGCAGAACCGCTTGATTGCCGGCATCGCGTGGCGGGTTTCCGACAGCCTGACCATCGATACCGGATACATGCACCAGTACGTCTGGCGGACCGATGCCGAGGATCGCAACAACCACGTCCTCGTGCTCAACTTCAAGAAGCGCCTGCGTAGCGGCAGGTAGACGCGCCCCCTGGCGGGGCGCCGGCGCTACCAGTCGCCGGGGCCGTAGAATTCCCGCGCGACCCGGTTCGTGCCGGCGCGAATGCGCTCGATCTCGGCGTCCGTCAAGCGCCGTTTCCAGTTCCCGATGTTGCGCCGGCTGTCGCGGACGAATTCGTCGCCCGCCTGCTGCTCGGCCGGATTGTGCGCGCCGCTCGCCGCCTCGATCGCAGCACGCGCAGCGGGCGTGAAATCGAGATCCAGCGCGGCGAAAAGCGCTGCGAAGCCTGCGGCGGGCTCGCGTGAAAGATCTTCGTGCCGCACGAAATGCCAGCCGGGGTGTCGCTCGCGAAAATGAAGCGCGACGGAGTGGATGCAGTTCCAGAGCAGGATGGCGTTGTCGATGAGATCGTGCTCCTCCGCCGCATATTCGCGTATCTCGTTCCGGTACCCGTCCAGCAGGTCGTCGATCAGTGCCGGCTGGCGGGCCAGGTGGGTGAAGTCAAAATCCCAGGCCTTGAGCTTGAGGCTTGAGCAGAACGCGGCCGGGTGGCGGATCATCACGACGACGTCGAAGCCGAAACGGGCATGCAGCCACGGCGCGGAGAAGAATGCGATCGGGTCCTTGACGAGCAAGCGGGTGCCGGGGCGGGTGCTCTTCCTGAATCTTGCGCAGTGCTTCGCGAGCTGCACGAGGTCCCGTGGTGAGCGGACCCGGCCCAGGTTGCGCCGGAGCGGATACCGGCCGGCGAGCAGCCGGTCGAAGGCGGGCACGAATTCGTCGTCGCCGCGGGGATCGAGGTACCGGTACCAGCACCCGAGCGCGGGCCCCGCCCCGAAGCGCAGGCTGATGTTGAACGGCTCGTGCACATAGCCCGTGCCCGGCGCCGCGGCCAGCATGTTGCCCACCCAGGTCGTGCCCGAGCGGTGCGAGCCGGTGACCAGGATCGGCGCTCGTTTCCTGCCGGTGCCGGTACCGGCGCCGGGCGGCGGGTCGGGCTGGGACGACGTCACGGGCGCTCGGGTCTCCGTCGATCTGCATTCGCAAAGCAGGAGCCCGGACGGTACGCTGCGGGTTCGTGACAAATCAAGGGAGCGACATGAAAGTGCAGACGGTCGGCGCCGGTGGCGCGGCGATGCCCACCTTCGGCTTCGCGATGCTGTGCCTTGCCGGCTGCGCAGCGGGCGACGGCAACGGGCCGGCCGACCGGGCCGACGGCCCCACACCCGCGGCGTTCCGCGCGACCGTGACCGTTACGGTCGAACACCCGGATCGAAGCCCGCTGAGCTACACGGTCACCTGCGCAGAAGACGCTGCGACCCTTGCGGGTTCGGCCGACGTCGATGCGGCTGCCGCGTGCGCGGCGCTTGCACGGCCCGAAGTGCAGAAGCGCCTGTTCGCGGGCCCGCCGGCGGACCGCATGTGCACCGAGATTTACGGCGGTCCCGACACTGCGTACGGCCACGGTAACGTCAATGGACGACGCTTCGAGTTCGCCGCCGACAGGACCGACGGCTGCGCAATCTCGGAGTGGGACGGACTGCTCGGGGATATTCTCATCGACCCGCTGCCGATGGCCCGCTGATCAACGAGGAAATACCAAAATGAAACTCTATTACTTCCCCGGCTCCTGCGCGCTCGCTCCGCACATCGTCCTGGAATGGCTCGGCGTCGCCTTCGAGCCGGTCAGGATCAAGAAGGGTGACCCCGAATACCTCAAGGTGAATCCGCTGGGGGTCGTCCCCGCTATGGAATATGAAGGCCGGATCTATACCCAGGCCGACGCGATCCTGCACTGGCTCGCCGAGATGCATCCCGACGCCGGGCTCGGCGGCGACGGCACGCCGGATGAAAAATACGAGCTCAACACCTGGATGGCGTTTCTGACCGGCGACCTGCATCCGGCGTTTTTCCCGTTCTTCAACACGCAGCGCTACACGACCAGTGCCGATGCGAACGAACTGGGCGCTGTCAAAGCCGCGGCCCAGGTCCAGATCGAGCGCTACCTCGGGCATCTCGACCGGCATCTCGATGGCCGGGAGTTCATGGTCGGCGGGCGGCGGAGCATCGCCGATGCCTATGCGATACCGATGTTGCGCTGGGTGCGCCTCCTCGACAAGCCGCTTGGTGAATACGCAGGCCTCGATGCGTTTCTCACCCGCTGGGAACAGGACGACGGTGTGGTTCGCGCAATGCGTGAACAGGGCCTGCTCCGCTGAAGCGAGCCATGCCTGCGACGTGCAGGCATTTACCATAACCCGAATTTAACCGGTGCCTGCGACGCAAGCCGGCTGCGGCACGGAATAAATCCGCCTCCTGATCGTCCTCCCTGCGCAAGTTGCCAACAAGGAGGATTGATCATGACTTGTAACACCATAGACAAATTCGCCCGCGTCTTTGCGGGAATCATCCTGTTCGTGATGCTGGCTGCGTTCAGCTCGGCGCGGGCTGCGGACGGGGAAGTCCGTGCCGGCGCCGGCGCGTCGGCCAGCGCCGAGGGATCGGCGGCAGGGTCCGAGGCGAAAGCCGAAGGCTCGGTCAGGGCCGATGCGCGCGTGCGTACGGGAGGCCGGTCCGGTGACGGCGAAGACGCCGGTTCGCCGGAGCCGCAGCCCGAGGACGAGCCGCGCGGTCGCCCGGCGGAGCCCGAAGAGGATCAGCAGGCGAACGAATCGGACGAGTCGGACGAGACGTCCGGTGGCTCGTTCGTGAACGCCGGTTCGATGCTCGAGTCGGGCCTCGCTGCCGGTGATGGCGCTCGCGGCTCCGTCGAGGGCACCGTCACGGCGACGGTCGAGTCGACCACGCAGACGGGCGACGAGCTCGCCGGCAAGGCCGAATGGACGATCGACAAGGTTGTCGGCGCGGCGCAGCGTAACGGGGACCGGGCCCAGGCCCGCGCCAACGGCGCGATCGACAGCACGGTCGCCACGACCGAGCGCGTCGGTGCCAGCGCCGAAGCCCGGGCCGATGCCGCACTCGACGCTACGCTCGAGACGAGCGAGAGCGTCGCGACCGAGGCCGAGGCGAATGCCAGTGCCACGGTCGACGCCACGCTCGGCACGACGGAGCGCGCCGGCGACGATGCCGAGGCCGGTATCGAGTCGGCCGCGAACGGTGCTGCCGATGCCCAGGGCCGGGTCGCCGGCGAGGGCGAGGCCGCAGCCGACGGCGCGGACGACACGGTCGCCGACGCGAGCGAGCGCGCGAGCGCTGAGCTCACCGAGTCGGTGCAGGCGTCCGTCACGGGCGAGGTCGCGTCTTCGGTCGAGGCCGCGGTGCAGGACGATATCCGCTCGGCCATCCAGGAGGATGTCGTCATCGAGCTGACCCGCTCGCTGCCCCTGCCGGGAAGCGAATGAGTCAACGTAAAAACGGGGCCGGCGGCAATGCCGCCGGCTCCATTCATGGAGGAAGGACAATGAACACCAGGATATACACCATCATCGCCGTCGTGCTGCTCGCCGTGACCTTGAGTGCGCCGGCCAGCGCCGGGGACGCCCGGCTCGAGTTCGGTTTCGACGCCGCCGCCGGGATCGAGCAGGACAGCAACGTCGGCATCGCCGAGATCGACACGAACACCGGGGAAGCCGACAGCGCCACCCGGCTCGAGGTCGGCATAGACGCAAGGCTTGCCGCCACGGACCGGCTGTCGCTCCGGCTCGGCTACGACTACACCGACCTCGCCTACAGCGAGTTCAGCGAGTTCGACCTGGGGCTCGGCCACGCGCTGGCCGAGGTGGGTCTCGATCTCCCGATCGTCGATGCGGCCGTCACCGCGGAGCGCTTCGACGGGCGCCTCGATGACGAAGCCTATCTCGTCGTCACGCAGGTAACGCCCAGCCTGTCGAAGCTCGTCGGCCGGCGCGTCTACCTGCGCGCGGCCTACACGGCTGCGGAAAAAGAGTTCGACGTGCTGTCCTCGCGCAACGCCGACAACGAGGCGTTGCGCGGTGACGTCTACCTGCTGCTCCGCGGCATGGACCGCTATCTCGCGCTCGGCCTGCAGTCGGCCGAAGAGGACGCGGTCTCCGCCGAATACGACTACGCGTCGACGCTCGTGTCGCTGGCCTACGGCCACAAGGTCGCGATCGCAGGCAAACCGCTGAAGCTGAAGGCCCAGCTGAGCCGCCTGGTCCGCGACTACGACAACGTCACCGAGTCGATCGGCGAGGTACGCCGCGACGAGCGCACGCGTTCGAGCCTGACCGCGACGCTCGAGATGTCGAAGTCGTTCATGCTCGAAGGGAAAGTCGAACGGATGGCCAGCAGCTCCAACCTGCCGGCCGCCGACCTCGAGAAGACGGTCTACGGCATCGCGCTTAAGGTGAGCTTCTAGTTGGACGAAACGACAACGGGCGGCCGGGTGACGAGTCCGTGACCGAACACGGGGTCGTGGCCCCGCCGCCCGAGGTCTTTCGCACTCGCAATCAGCCAGGACAGCACTGCCCCGGCTTCCACCTGCGCCTCGCGGCGCGTCAGCCCGGCGATCACGGCAACGTGCGGCGACGCCATCGACGTCCCGGACTCGATGCGCCAGCCGCCGGTCTCGCTGTCCGCCACCTTCACGTTCACACCTTCGGCCGCGCAGTCGACGTGCGGCCCGCGGTTCGCGTAGCGGAAGATGCGCTCGTCACGATCGACCGCGGTGACGCCGATGACGCCCTCGTAGGCGGCCGGATACAGCGGCTCGCCGGCGGGGCCGTTGTTGCCCACGGCGGCGACGATGAGCGCACCGTTGGCCTGCAGCTTTTCGATCGCGGTCTCGAGCAGGGCGTTGCCCGGCCCGGCCAGGCTCATGTTGATGACGTCCACGTTCTCGGTGACCAGCCAGTCGAGTGCGGCAACCAGGCTTTCCGTCGTCGCGCCGGGCGCGTAGCCCGGCAGCTGAAAAAAGACCGAAGCGGCGTAGATTTCGCCCGCATCCCCTGTGCTCCGCGCGACGAGCGACGCCACGGCCGTGCCGTGCGTCGCAGGGCGTTCGCCTTCGTGCGCCGCAAAGTCGCGCGCGACGATATGCGTGTCCCTGAAGGCGTGGTGATCCGGCAGCACGGCGGAGTCGACGATGCCCACCCGCAGCCGGGTGTCGGCCGCTTCGGGTTCGGGTTCGGATTCCACCGTTGCGTCCTCCGCGGCACCATCGGCCGCATCGCTTCCCGTCGCGTAACGGTACACGTGGTTGAAGTCCACGGCGGCGTCCGGCAGCGCGTTGCGCAGGTCCTCGACGGTTTGAGGCAGGGTCCGTCCCGCGGGGCGCCGGACCGTCAGCATGGTCAGGCCGAGCGCGGCCAGTTCCTGTCGCGCGAGCACCTGCTCACCGCCGGCGCCGACGAGGTCGGCCTGCCCGGGTTCGACGAGCAGCACCACGATCTCGTCCTCGATGTCGAGTCCCGCGGGGTCGGTGCCGGGGACGAACTCCCGGAGCGCCCCGGCCGCGAGATCGACCGCGTCGCCGGCCGCCTGGCTCGCGGCTTCGACGAGTGTTTCGGCGCGTTCGGTGACCTCCGTCGCGGTGTCCTCGACGGCCTTCGCGGCCGACTGCGCGGTCCGCTCTGCTTCCTCAGCGGCCTGCTCGACCCGGTCTTCGGTATCCTCGCGTACGCGGCGGGGCAGTTCCCGATCCAGGTCACGCTCGAGGGGCGTCCGGTCGATGCCCGCCGGCAGCCCCGGCAGCGAGACCTGGGCGCGCGCAACGCTTGCGCCGCCCAGCAACAGCAGCCCGGCGACGCAGGCAATTATGTAAACTCCGTTTCGTGTCTGGTTCTGCATGGCCATTTCCGTCCCTTTAGATGAGTCTTACCTGTCAACGTTCAGGACGCACGGCTTATTCCCGATGGAATAAAAACATCCCGGTAGCCGTCCCTACAAGCACATGGATCGCAGATTGAACAGACGACACCGGGAACTCGTCGACGTGCTGCCCAACATCCGGCGCTTCGCGCTGAGCCTGACGGGCCATGTCGCCGACGCGGACGACCTGCTGCAGTCGACGGTCGAACGCCTGCTCGAACGCGGCCTGCCGGACGATGTGGACGTCACGGCCTGGAGCCTGCGCGTCTGCCGCAATCTCTGGATCGACGAGATGCGCTCACGGAAGGTCCGCCGCGACGCGCAGCGCGAACCGGCGGTCATCGGGGAGCAGGTGCTGCCTGGCGAGGAGCAGGTCCTGGGCGAGATGACGCTCGAAGAAGTCCAGCAGGCGTTGTTCTCGCTGTCGGAGGACCAGCGCGCGGTACTCGAACTGGTGGCCATCGAGGGTCACTCGTACAAGGAGGCCGCAGCGATCCTGGAGGTGCCGATCGGCACCGTGATGAGCCGGCTCGCGCGCGCCAGGACGGCGCTGATCGAGAAAAGCGGCATCGCGGCCGGCGGATGACGACAGGACGAGGACGGAAACGATGAACATGCGACACGAGAACGACGATTCGAAACTGAGCGCCTTTATCGACGGCGAACTCGACGAGCGCGAGACGGAGGCGCTGACGGCAAGGCTCGCGGACGAGCCCGCACTCCGCGCGCGGCTCGAAGCCATGCGCGCGGCTGACGAGGCGACGCGCAAGGTCTTCGCGACGCTCGACGAGCGGCCGCTGCCGCAGGGCGTCATGGACCTGCTCGGGGCATCCGCCGCAGCGCCCGGCGGGGACAACGTCGTCGCGTTCCCGCAGCGCGGGATCCGGCGCTTTTTCCAGGCGCCGGTGGCGATCGCGGCCAGCGTCGCGCTCGTGGCGGGCTTCCTCGTCAGCCGGCAGCTCGAGCAGGTCCCCGATGCCGGGCTGGATGCCGGGCTCGTCACGGCGGGGGTCGTCGATGCGGATTCCGCGCTCCACGGGCTCCTCGAGACCGGCTCGAGCGGCGAGGAACGCCCCCTCGGCGCCGACGCGCGCGGTCGCGTGCTGCTGACGGTGGCGGATGCGAGCGGCGATTATTGCCGGCAGTTCGTCGTCGAGGGCGCCGGGCGGGCCGCGCACGCGGTCGCCTGCCGACGCGCCGGCGACTGGGAGCTCGAGGCGGTCGGCTTTGCACCTGCGGCGGCGCCGGGCACGTTCCAGCAGGCGGCGGGACCCGTGCCGCCGGCCGTCGACGCGACCGTCGATGCGATCACCGGGGGTTCGGATCCGCTGAGCCTGGAGGAAGAAAACCGAGTAATTTCAGAGAGTTGGGAAAAATCGGCCCGATGAGGGAATAAAACCCGGGTGCCAGCCGTCTCCAGCATGACAACACGGCCAACGACCATTCAGGAGGACTGTCATGTTGCTTACACGGATCGTATTTCTGAGCTTTATCCTGGCGCTAGGCGCCTGCGCATCGCAGCCGAGCTACGTGGCCGCGGACGATCCCGGCGACTACGGTTACCACGCCCGCAAGATCGCCGACGACCGTTACCGCGTGAACTACAACGGCAGCCGGAACCTCGAGGATGCGCGCGACTACGCGCTGCTCCGGGCCGCCGAGCTGACGATCGCCGACGGCTACGAGTGGTTCCAGGTGGTCGATCGCGAGACGGCGACGACCGAGGTGCGGGAGCGTGCCCAAAGCCGGTTCGGCGCCGAGCGGCACTGGACCGTCGAGGAGCGCTGCGGGCTCGTGAGCTGCACGCGCAGCGCACGGCCGACCGCGACCTGGGCGCGCATGGACTTCGGCCCCGACCGGCCGGAGGTGCGCCACAGCCATTCGCTCGAGATCGTCATGGGCAAGGGCGAGATGCCGGAAGACGGCAGCTACTACGACGCCCGCGCCGTGATGAACGCGATCTACGAGTCGATCTGACGGCCGGCGCTGCAAGCACCAAGGGCCGCCTCCGGGCGGCCCTTTCTTGTTGCGGACACTGACGTCGCTGCGCAAAAAAAAGCCCCCGGCGGGCGGGGGCACAAGTCGCTTGGGCTTCAGAGGAATCTATTCGGGGTCGACCCAGGTGTTGATCGACATCGTCGCGGTCGACGTGGTGCCGGCAAAGCCGTCGGTCCAGAGGTAACCGTCAGTCCAGAGGTAACCGTCGGTCCAGAGATAGCCGTCGGTCCACAAATAACCGTTTGTGCCGATGCTGCCGTCGGTCCAGAGGTAGGCATCCGTCCAGAGATAGCCATCGGTCCAGAGGTAGCCGTCGGTCCAGAGATAACCGTCGGTCCACAGGTAGCCGTCGGTCCAGAGGTAGCCTTCCAGACCCATGATGTAGTAGTTGCCGTTCTCGTCGACGTTGGCGCGGCCGCCATAATGCGCCTGGCCCGTCAGGTCCAGGTTGATGTCCATGCCGCGATTCGCGCAGTCGTAGGTCGTGCCGTGCACGGCATAGTAGGCGTTGACCATGCCGGCGCCCTGCTGGAAAACGGAATAGGCGAGCCTGACATTGTTGCCTTTGCCCGTCACCGCAGGCTGCGCGGCGCTGATGAGCTTGCACTTCACCTGGTCCGGCGTCAGGGCGGGTTCCGCCTCGAGCATGAGCGCGACGATGCCCGTAACGACGGCCGCTGACTGCGAGGTGCCGGACATCTCGAAGGAGTTGTTGCCGAGGTAGTACTGCGGATAGTCGTTCGACAGCTTGTGGTCGTTTTTCATGATGCCGCGCACGTGGCCGCCGGGCGCGACGACTTCGGGCTTGACGAAGCCCTCGACGGTCGGGCCGGCGGACGAAAACGAGGCGAGTATGTCGTCGGTCGCATCCTTCGGCGTGTAATTGTCGGACATCGCGCCGACCGTAATGACGTACGGGACGTTGCCCGGCACGCCGATGGTCATCGGATCCGGACCGGTGTTGCCGGCCGACGCCACGACGACGATGCCCGCCGCCCACGCCTCCATCACGGCCTTGTTGATGGGGTCGTCCCAGTAGTGCGACTGCGCCGGCGCGCTGAACGACATGTTGATGACACGGATGTTGTACTGCGCGGCGTTGGCGACGATCCAGTCGATGCCGCGAATGACGTCGGCGTACGAGCCGCTGCCGTTGACGTCGAAAGCCTTGACGTCGATCAGCTGTGCATTCGGCGCAACGCCGTTCGACAGTTTCTTGCCTTTCGCCCCCTTCGTCGTACCGCTCGACAGAACGATCGAGCTGACGTGAGTGCCGTGACCGTTCGCGTCCTGTGAGCCATACTGGTCGAAGCTGTTCGCCCGGGCATCGAAGTGACCCAGGATTCGCCAGTTGCTGTTGGTGTCGCGTGCCAGCCAGCCACCTTCCCAGACGCCCGAGTCGAGCACCGCCACCGTCACGCCCTGGCCCGTGATGCCCTCGTAGTGCAGCTTGTCGGCTGCGATCTGCGTCGGGTAGAAGGTGTCCGGCTGCGGCGTACCGGCCACCTCCAGCGTGGCGTCGGGCACGACGCTGAGTCCGTCATGGGCTGCGAGCGACGCCAGCATGGCTGCGTCCAGTTCCGCAGCGACCGCGTCGATGATGCCGAGTTCATGCGTGATCGTGCCGCCCGCGCCAAGCACCGCTGAGCGCGCGGTTTCGAGCGAGTCGGCTTCGACGATGAACGACTCCGGCGCGCGGGCTTCAGTACGCTTGGGATCGTCGCGATCGCGCCATTCGACGTAGCCGACGAAGGCGGCAATTGCATAGATGAGTGTAAAGGCGAGTAGCGAGCTGCGCTTCATATTGTTCCCTCGAGTCATCGAGTCCATTGGAACAAAACTGGCGCCGTGACGGACGTGTGTCCTTACTGGACGAGAAACGGAGTTTGTGAACCCGGTCACATAATGCTGGTGTAAAAAAAAGCCCCCGGCGGGCGGGGGCACAAGTCGCTTGGGCTTCAGAGAAATCTATTCGGGGTCGACCCAGCTCGACATCGAGGTCATCTCGGTCAGCGTGTCGGTCCACAGGTAGCCGTCGGTCCAGAGGTAGGCGTCGGTCCACAGGTAGCCGTCGGTCCACAGGTAGCCGTCGGTCCAGAGGAAGCCGCTGACGCCGAGCCCGTCGGTCCAGAGATACGCGTCCGTCCAGAGGTAGCCGTCGGTCCACAGGTAACCCTTGGTCCACGTGTGGCCTGTACCGTCGTATGTGCCGTCCCAGGTGTAGCCGGTCTCGCGTGAAGACAGGTTGCCGCGCAGGTAATAGCTGCCGTCGAGCTGCTGGTTTGCCGGGCCGCCGAAGTGCATCGTGCCGGCGACGTCGGCATCGATGTCGAGACCCTGGTTGGCGCAGGCCGTCTCCTGGTTGGTGATCGCACGGAAGACGTCGACCAGGCCGGCGCCCTGCTGGTAGACCGAGTAGGCGAGCGACTGGTTGCCGCCCTTGCCCGTGAGCGCCACGCGGGCCGAGGCCATGATGCGGCACTTGACCGCGTCGGCCGTCAGCGTCGGGTCGGCCTGCAGGATCAGGGCCGCGACGCCGCTCACGACACCGGTTGCCTGCGACGTGCCGGACATCTCGAAGTAGTACTTCTCCGCCACGAAGAAATTCGGGTACTCCTGGGCGAGCGTAGAGTTCGGGTCCATCAGGCCCAGCATGTGGCCGCCAGGCGCCAGGACCTCGGGCTTGACGAAGCCTTCGACCGTGGGGCCCGTGGACGAGAATGAGGCGAGCTTGTCGTCGCTGTAGTCATCGGGCGTGTAGTTGTCGCTCAGGGCGCCGACCGTGATCACGTAGGGGACGTTGCCGGGCACGCCGATGGTCATCGGGTCGGGACCACGGTTGCCCGCGGCGGCAACGACGACGATGTCGCTCTGCCAGGCGGCCATCACGGCCTGGTTGATCGGATCGTCCCAGTAGTACGACCGCGGCTCGGCGCTGAAGGACAGGTTCAGCACGCGGATGCCGTAGGTGTCCTTGTTGGCCACGACCCAGTCGATGGCGCGGATGACGTTGGCGTAGGTGCCCTGGCCGTGGTCGCCAAAGGCCCGCACCGAGACCAGGCTTGCGCCCGGCGCGACGCCGTTGTAGTTGCCCTCAGGCGTGATCCGGCTGGAGACGGCGACGCTGGCGACGTGGGTGCCATGGCCGCCTGGATCGGAGCCACTGGTCGGGCTGCTTGAAACGGAGTCGGTAATGGCGTCGTACACAGCCTTGATGCGCTCTCCGCCCGCGGGCGTGTAGCGGATGCCCGCGTGCTTCCAGAGACCGGTGTCCAGCACGGCAATCGTGACGCCGCTGCCGTCGATGCCGCTGCCGTGGACGTCCTTGGCGCCGGCCTGCGTCGGGTAATACGTCTCGAGGACATCGGAGCTACCGGTCGTGGTCTTGCCGCCACCGCCACCGCCGCCTGGCTTGCCGGCCGTCTCGACGGTGTCGTTGGCGTAGATCCGGCGGATGCCGCGCGTGATGCGCAGGGCCGCCAGCTCATCGGCCGTCAGCTCGGCCGCCACGGCGCGGATCACGCCGAGCTCGTGGGTGATCTCACCGCCGGCGCGTGCGACGAGTGACCTGACGTCGTCGAGGCTCGAGCCCTGAATGATGTAGCTGGTGCGGGCGTCGTGCCGGTCCGCCTGGATCAGTGCCGCCGAGGCGATCGCCAGCGCACCGAAAAGCGCGACCAGTGTCACCAGCTTGGAGCCCTTGTTCCCGTTCCTGGCTGCAGTGTTCATCATCGTTTCCTTTCCAGCATCGTTACTTGCGCGCGGTCAGCGGCGCCCTGTAGTGGCCCTATTGCACCAGTTCCGGCGCCAGCAGGGAGGTGCGGGGCCGATGCGTGACGGGGTACGAACTGTGACGCGGATCACATAATGCACCGGTTAAAAAAGGCCCCCGGCGGGCGGGGGCTGAGTTCGTTCGGGCTTCAGAGGAATCTATTCGGGGTCGACCCAGGTGTTGATCGACATGGTTTCCGTCGCCGTCGAGCCGGTGAAGCCGTCGGTCCAGAGGAAGGCGTCGGTCCAGAGGTAGGCATCCGTCCAGAGGTAACCGTCGGTCCAGAGGTAGCCGTTGACTCCCAGCGTGCCGTCGGTCCAGAGGTAGGCATCCGTCCACAGGTAGCCGTCGGTCCAGAGGTAGCCGTCGGTCCAGAGGTAACCGTTGCCGTCCACGCCGCCATCCGTCCACAGGTAGCCGTCGAGGCCCATCAGGTAGTAGTTGCCGTCGGCATCCTGGTTGGCACGGCCGCCGAAGTGCTTCGTACCGTTCAGGTCGGCCGTCAGGTCCAGGCCGTTGTTGGCACAGCCGTAGTTCCAGTTGTAGACCGCGTCGTAGGCATTGACCACGCCCGCGCCCTGCTGGAACACTGAGTAGGCGAGCGTGCCGTCGCCATTCACAGCCGGGCGCGCGGCACTCATGATCTTGCACTTGACCTGGTCGGGCGTGAGGCCCGGCTCCATCTGCAGCGCGAGTGCTACGACGCCGCTCACGACGGCCGTCGCCTGCGACGTGCCCGACATCTCGAAGTACTTTATGCCGTCGTGGTACTCCGGGAATACCTCCGCGAGCTCCGAGCTCCTTTGCATCAGGCCCAGCATGTGGCCGCCCGGCGCGACGATCTCGGGCTTGACGAAGCCCTCGTAGGTCGGGCCGGTCGCCGAAAACGTCGCGAGCCGGTCGTCGCTGCCGTCGGCGGGCGTGTAACCATCTGTCATTGCGCCGACCGTGATGACGTAGGGCACGTTGCCCGGCACGCCGATCGTTTGGGCGCCCGGTCCGGTATTGCCGGCCGAGGCCACGACGACGATGCTCGCTTCCCACGCGGCCATGACAGCCTGGTTCAGCGGATCGTCCCAGTAGTGCGACTGCACCGGCGCGCTGAGCGACATGTTGAGGATATCGATGCCGTGCTTGTTCCGGTTAGCGACGAGCCAGTCGATGCCGCGGATCACGTCGGCATAGGTGCCCTGGCCAAACTCGTTCAGCGCGGTCACCGGAATCAGGTTGGCGCCCGGCGCGATGCCGTTGTAGGAGCCGTTGTAGTCCTTGCTGCTCACCGCGACGCTGCTGACGTGCGAGCTGTGGCCCGACGGGTCTTCTACGGCAGCGCCATTCGTGTTCTTGTAGGTCGTAACCGTATCCGTGATCGCGTCGTACTCGACCTTGCGGCGCAGGTTCCCGTAACGGCTCGTCGTCAGGCCGTCGTGAGAGAACATGCCGGTGTCGATGACCGCGATGCCGATGCCCCAGCCGTCGATGCCCTGCTGGTGCAGCAGATTCGCACCGACCAGCGTCGGGTAGTGCGTCTCGATGTAGGTGTCGCTGGAGCTGCCGCTGTCGCCGGAATCCCCCGAGCCGCCGCCCTTGCCTTCCGGCTTGCCGGACGTCTCGACCGAGCCGTTGGCGTAGATCCGGCGGACGCCGGCCTGCTCGCGGAGCCCGGCAACCTGCGCCGGCGTCAGCTCGGCCGCCACGGCACGAATCACGCCCAGCTCGTGGGTAATGGTGCCGCCCTCGGCTGCGACCAGCGCCTTGACGCCGTCGAGGCTCGAGCCCTGGATGATGTAGCTCATCCTGGGATCGTGCCGCTCGGCCTGCAGCAGCGCTGCCGAAGCGATTGCCAGCGCGCCGAGGAGCGCGACCAGCGTCACCAGTTTCGAGCTCTTGTCCTTGTTCATCGCTGCGGCTTTCATCATCGCGTCCTTGTTCACTGGCTGGCCCGGCGCGCGGTTGACAGCGCCTGACAGTGAGCCTATTGCAGCAAAACCGGCGCCGGCAGGGAGGCGCGGAGCCGATGCCGGGCCGGCCCGAAAATGTGACCCGGGTCACATAACGTGCCTGTCAAATCGGCTGCGGCAGCCGGCGAAGTGGGCCGGGCACGTCCCTGTGCCCGGCCATAGCGGTGAACTGCGTCAGTCGTCGTCGAGTGCGACCGAGTTCGATTCCGTCTTGTAGAGCCCGTTGTAGTCCGTGACGGCGTCGGTCCAGAGGTAGCTGTCCGTCCACAGGTAGCCGTCGGTCCAGAGATAGCCGTCGGTCCACAGGTAACCGTCGGTCCAGAGGTAGCCGTCGGTCCACAGGTAACCGTCGGTCCAGAGATAGCCGTCCGTCCAGAGATAGCCGTCGGTCCACAGGTAGCCGTCGGTCCAGAGGTATCCGGCCGCCCAGGTGGCGTCGCCCCAGAGCACGGCGGTGTCCTCGACGAGAAGGACCGGGCCCGCATCCGAGCGCGCCATCAGCGGCGACAGGGCCTGGCCGGTCACGGTGCCCGTCTCGGCGAGCGCTGCCGCCACGTCGAGGACGCCGGCACCGGCATGGGTCGGCTGTGCGTCGATCTTGCGCGCCGAGCGCATCAGGCGCGCCTTGACCGTCGCCGGCGTGAGTGAGGGATCGGCCGACAGCATCAGCGCCGCGGCGCCCGATACCATGCCGGCGGCCATGCTGGTGCCCGAGAGTTCGAGGTACTGCCCGGTGCACCCGGTCCCGCAGGACGTGATCCGCCCGGGCATGCTGATTCCCAGCTTGCCGTTGGAGGGTATCGGGGCGACCAGCCGGTTACCCGGCGCGAGCAGGTCGGGTTTCAGCACGTGATCGCCGAGCGTCGGGCCCGTCGATGAAAAAGTCGAGACGAAGTCGTCGGAGAAATCGAAACCGGTGCCCTTGTCAGTCAGCGAGCCGACCGTGATGACCTTGCGCGCGTTGCCCGGGCTCGTGATCGTCATGTGCCCGTCACGGCCATGGTTGCCTGCCGAGGCGACCACGACGACGCCCGCGTCCCACACCGCCTCGACGGCAAGCACGAGCGGGTCGGTCGTATTGGACTCGGCGATGCCCTTGCCGAGCGACATGTTGGCCACGCGGATACCCTGCGTCGAGGCGTTGGCCAGCAGCCAGTCGAGCGCGGCGATGACGTCCGACGTGTAGCCGCGGCCGTTATTGTCGACGACCTGCAGCGAATAAATGGTCGCGCCCGGCGCCACGCCGGCGTACGCACCGCCGGAGACCTGGCCGTTGCCGCCGATGATGCCGGCGACGTGCGTGCCGTGGCCGTAACCGTCATCGGGATCGCCGGCGTTCCGGAAGATCTCGACGTTGTCTATGTAGAGATGTGCATCTGAATCGGAATCCGTGACCCGGAAACGGATTATCGTGTCGGCCGAAATGAACGGCGTCAGGTCGACGGAGCGCCCGAACTGCCGCGCCGCAGTCTTGAATACCGCGAGCGGCTCGCCCCAGCTCTGGCCGCCGTCGCTCGAAGCTTCGAGCACGAATTCCACCGTGCCGTCGATGTCGTAGAGCCGGTAGTCGAAAGTCATGGTTGCCGAGATCGCGCCGCCGAGGTCCACGGCGCGAGAGAAGGCGTCGCCGACGCCGCCGCGGGCGTCGAACTCGACGCAGCGGCTGCCGGAGTCGGGGCAGTAGTCGACCTCGATCGTGATGCTGCCCGAGCCGGGGGATCCGTTGTCACCGGTCTCGACCCACCCGTTCGTCGACCAGTCGAGGCTGCCGTCGCTGTTCGTATGCGAGGTCGAATTGAACTCGTCGCGGAAGGCGCCGCTCGCCACACTCGGAGCAGCGGTGAAATCCAGGCGCGCCGCGACAGTGACGTCGGCGTGCGCGGCAACGCCCGAGTCGAGCACGGCAATACCGATCGACGGATCGACCGGGAAGGCGCCGGGCGTCCCCGGTTGGGGTACGCCGGCCGTCATGTTCGCCGGGCTGGCCGCAAGCGACACGGGCTCGTCCTCGACGACGAAGCGCACGCCCTTGCCGCGGCCCAGGCGATCGAGCGCCTGCGTCGGAATCGACATCGCCCGCATCGGCAGGCGGCTGTAGGCATGCCGGATCTCCCCGCCGAGGCTTTGCACGCGGGCAGCCTCCGCTGCATCGGGCAGGTCGCGGTAAACGACGATCACGTCGACCATCTCGGGCCGGCCCTCCTCGCTTTTGCCCGGCGCAGCATGCGCCGTGGCGGCCATGGCGAGCACGGCCAGGAGGAGCGACGTCATTCTTGTTACTGCGTACTTCATGCGTGCATCCTTTCGCCGATGCGTATGCGGAGTTCGTCGAATCTGCGGCGCATTTCAACAAATACGGGGCCGCGAAAGAGGTGCCGGTTCGGCTCGCGGTAACGTCGGGCATGTGACGCGCGTCACATAATGGGTTTGTCAAATCGGGTCGCTCCGACTTCGCCAGAGGGACGATCGGGCAGGTCGTGACGCGCCTCTCAAATTTGACCAGCAGGAATAGGAGGATTGGCAAAGAGGTTTCATACTCCAGCGGAATAAGGCTTCCGCAGACGAGTCCGCGTTATATGACGTCGAACACAACGGCCAAGGGCACTCCGCAGAACGCGCCGGAGCGCGATGCGCAGGCCGGTTTTGCGGACGCGGATGCCGCCAATTCCGACTGGCTCAAGGCCGCGCCGGAAGCCCCGGCGCCGGATTCGCCCGCTGCGGACGGCCATCTCGTCATGACGCTCACGGCCCGCGGCGACATTCGCTCGGTCAGCGACGAGCCTGGCGGCGGCCTGCCCGAGGTGCGCGCGGGACAGGCACTCGCCGAATGCTGGCCGGAGTCCCTTACGACATTCGTCACGGAACACTGCCAGCGCACGTTGCGGGGCCGCCGGGTGCGTCATGCGCGGAGTAGTATCGACGAGATCGACCGCGACTACGAGTTCACCTTCGTGCCTCAGGGCCGCGATGCGGTCATGGTCATCGTCCGCGACGTCACGGCCAGGGAACGCCAGGTCGCGGAACTCGAGCAGCTCGCCTTTGGCGACCGGGCGACGGGGCTACCCAATCGGGCGTGGCTTGTACGCGAGCTTGATTCCGCCCTTGCGCGCCGCAGGCTGCAGTCGGGGCGCGTCGCCGTCATCGTGCTCGAGATCGGCAACCTCGAGCTGATCGAGCAGATTACCGGCCGCAGGCACCGCGACACGATACTGCTGGAACTCGGGGCGAGGATGCGCGCGGGTCTGCGCGGTGCCAATCAGAACGAGGAGAGCGACGACGAGCGCTACTCCGCGGTCGCGCGCGTCGGGACACATCACTTCGCGATACTGCTTCCTTATATAGAGACGGGCGAGGACGCCGCGGGTGTAACCGCCCGGGTCACGGAGCTGCTGGAAGCGCCGCTCGAGATCGCTGACAAGGCAGCCTCCGTTTCCGTCGCGGCGGGCATTGCGCTGTATCCGCAGGACGGCAAGTCGGGCGCCGAACTCTACGAATGCGCGGTGATGGCCCTGCACGATGCGAAAAACAGCGAAACCCGCCGACAGCGGTTTCATTCGGGCACCGTGCGCCTGCGCGCGCTCGAGCGCCAGGACCTCGAAGTCGAGCTGCGCTCCGCGCTCGAGAACGACGAGTTCACGCTGAACTACCTGCCGATCGTCGCCACCGGCGACCGGCGAATCGCCACTGCCGAAGCACTGCTGCGCTGGCCGCAACCGCTGTTCGGCAACAAGCCGATCCGCGAGGTCGTGGCGGTGGCAGAGTTCACCGGCCTGATACTGCCCATCGGCGACTGGGTTTTCGCACGCGCGTGCGAACAGCTTGCCGAGTGGCGGGGCCGCGGCCACGAGGACCTCGGGATCGCCGTCAACGTGTCCGCGCAGGAATTTGCGCAGGCAGATCTCGTCGCGCGGACGGAGCAGGCTCTCGAAACAGCCGGCATCGATGCAGGGAACGTCGCGGTCGAGATCACCGAACGCCTGCTGTACCGGGATTCGCTGAGCGATTACGCCGTCTGCCACGGCCTGAGGGACCTGGGGGTCGGGGTCACGGTCGACGATTACGGCACCGGGGTGTGCTCGTTCGATCACCTGTCGCGCAGCCCCGTGAACGCCGTCAAGATCCATCCGGACATCGTTGCCCGCGCGGCGCGCGGCGGTGCCGGCGGCGCGGCGTGCGCGGCCGTCACGGCGATGGCGCACGCGCTCGACATCGTGGTCGTGGCGGTGGGCCGCGGTACGCAGCAGGAAGTGCTCGATGCATTCGCCAGGGTGTTTTCGGGATCCCGCATCATGTTGCAGGCCATTGCCAATGCGCAGCACGGGGC
>JAWWBD010000026.1:0-22112 GCA_033721115.1 Woeseiaceae bacterium
GGTCGAGTTCACACCCGTGGACGGCGAGCCGGAGGTACTCGAGGCCGGGCACGTCATCCTCGCGTCGGGTTCGGCGCCGATCGAGCTGCCGGTGGCGCCGTTCGACGGCGAGCACATCGTCGATTCCTGGGATGCGATCGAGTTCGAATCGGTGCCGAAGCGCCTGGGCGTCGTCGGCGCCGGCGTGATCGGACTCGAGCTGGGCAGCGTCTGGGCAAGGCTCGGCGCCGAGGTCACGATCATCGAGGCGATGGACGACTTCCTGTTCATGGCCGATCGCGACATTGCCGACATCGCGGCCAAGGAGTTCAGGAAGCAGGGCCTCGACGTCCGGCTGGGCGCAAAGCTCGCGAAAGCGGAAGCGGGAAAGAAGGGCGTGGCTGTCGAGTACGAGGATGCCGACGGCAAGCAGTCACTCGACGTCGACAAGCTGATCGTCGCGGTCGGCCGCAAGCCCTACACCGAAGGCCTGTTCGCCGACGATGCCGGCATCCAGCTCGACGAGCGCGGCTTCATCCAGGTCGATGACGAGTGCCGCACGAAGGTGAAGCACGTTTACGCGATCGGTGACTGCGTGCGCGGCCCGATGCTGGCCCACAAGGGCAGCGAGGAAGGGGTCATGGTCGCGGACCTGATCGCGGGCGAGATCGCCGAGGTCAATTACCGCGTGATCCCGTCGGTGATCTACACGGCGCCCGAGATCGCGTGGGTCGGGCAGACAGAGGCGGAGGTGAAAAAGAGCGGCCGGGCTTGCAAGACCGGCACTTTCCCGTTCGCCGCCAGCGGTCGGGCGAAGGCGATGGAGCAGACCAGCGGCATCGTCAAGGTCGTCTCCGCGGCCGACGACGACGAAATCCTCGGTGTGCACATCATCGGCCCGATGGCGGGCGAACTGATCGCCGAAGCCGTGCTCGCGATGGAGTTCGCCGCCAGTACCGAGGACCTGCAGCGCACGATCCACGCCCACCCGAGCCTGGCCGAGGCCCTGCACGAGGCGGCGCTCGCCGCGGACAAGCGCGCACTCAACTACATGAACCGCTAGCGGTCCCGCCGGGCCTCGTCGCGCCAGAAAGCGGCGTTGCGGATGCCGAGTGCGTCGGGATCGAAGGTATAGGCCGTCACACCCGCGTTGCGCTGCCGTTCGTAATCCTCGAGCGCGAGAATCGCCGGCTTGCCCATCAGGTACAGGAGCAGGATGCCGAGGATGTTGAGCGATGCCATGATGCCGAGGCCGAGGTCACCCAGGGCCCAGGCGAGGTCGGCGGTGCGCACCGTGCCGTAGAACACCGATCCCAGCAGCACGAACTTGAAAATCGTCAGCTCGCCGGGGAACCGGAAACTGCGGCGGATATACGCGATGTTCGTCTCGGCGATGTAGTAGTAGGCGAGGAGCGTCGTGAAAGCGAAGAAAAACAGCGCCGTCGCCACGAACACCTTGCCGAAACCGCCGAGTACGCTCTCCAGCGCCAGCTGCGTAAAGGCCGGGCTGTTGGCCAGCACGTCCGGCCCGAGGATGCCGCCGCTCACGGCGCCGCTGATTCCGGTGACGTAGTAGCGGTCCGTGATCAGGATCATGAAAGCGGTGGCGGAGCAGACGAACAGCGTATCGATGTAGACGGAAAACGCCTGCACGAGGCCCTGCTGCGCCGGGTGCTGCACTTCGGCCGCGGCTGCAGCGTGCGGGCCCGAACCCTGGCCGGCCTCGTTCGAGTACACGCCGCGTTTCACGCCCCAGCCGATGGCGGCACCGATACCGGCCATCGGGGAGAACGCGTCGCCGACGATCAATGCGAGTATCCCCGGCAGCTCCGTGATGTGGTAGAGCACGATGCCGACGGCGAGGACCACGTAGCCGACGGCCATGACCGGCACGACGACCTGCGTGAAGTGCGCGATGCGATGGATGCCGCCGAAGATGATAACGCCGAGCATCGTGACGACGGCCGCTGCCGACGCGAGCTTCGTGAAACTGACCGTGCCGAGCGCCGACTCGAACTGGCGGCCGCTGCCGAAGGCCAGTTCGACCGCGTTGCCGATGGCGTTCGACTGCACCGTTGGCAGCAGGACACCGACTGCGACGATGGTCGAGATCGCGAAAATCCAGGCGTACCAGCGCTGGCCCAGTGCTTTCTCGAAATAGTAGGCGGGGCCGCCCCGCAGTTCGCCGTCGTCGACCTCCTTGTAGATCTGGCCCAGCACGGATTCGACGTAGGCCGTCGACGCGCCCAGAAAGGCGACGACCCACATCCAGAAGACGGCACCGGGTCCGCCGATGCCGATCGCCGCGGCGACACCGGCGATATTGCCGGTACCGACGCGCCCGGAAAGGGACACGGCCAGGGCCTGGAAGGAAGAGATACCGCGGTCCGTTTCGCGGCTCGAGAACAGAAGCCGCCACATCTCCCGGAACAGCCGGACCTGTACGAATCGCGTGGTCAGCGAAAAAAAGAGGCCGGTGCCGAGCAGGACGTAGATCAGGGTCGGTTCCCAGATAATCCCGCTGATCCTGTTGACGATGGCTTCCATGCGACTCCCCCTGTCAGTCGACCCCTGCGCGCCGCATGGTAACCGAAATGCCGCCGGGAATGCTGTACGGCGCGGCGGGCCTCAGCCGCGGCGGCTTACCGCCAGCACGTTCGGGATCTGCTCGAGCCGGCTGATCGTCGTGCTCAGCGCCCCGAGGCCGCTCACCTCGATGCCGATGCGCATGACCGTCTGCAGGGACTTCCGGTCGGTGCGGGTCACGAGGTCGGTAACGTTGGCATTCTCGTCGGCGAGGACGGCGCTGATGTCGCGCAACAGGCCGCTCCGGTCCAGCGCGCGCAAGGTGAGGTCCACCGGATAGCTCGCGTCGTCGCGCTCACCCCAGCCGACCTCGATCACGCGCTCGGGGTGGCGGCGATCGAGGCCCAGGAAGTTGCCGCAGTCGCGGCGATGGATCGACACGCCCCGGCCCTGGGTGATGTAGCCGGCGATCGGCTCCGGCGGCACGGGCCGGCAGCAGCGCGCGAAATTCGACAGCAGGTCGCCGACGCCGCGCACCGTGACCGTGTCCGGGGCCGAGCGAGCCCGCCGGCGCGAAGGCCGGTCCACGCGGAGGCCCGGTTCCTGCTGCGGCTGGCGCAGCTGGCCGACCGCGGTCGCGATGGCGGCCGCCGTGACATCGCCCGCACCGAGCGCGACGCAGAGCGTGTCCGTGTCCCTGAAGCGCAGCTGCTTCGCGACGGCGTCCGTCGCGAGGTCCCTGACGTTCAGCCGGCCGAGTTCGCGGTCGAGGATCTCGCGGCCCTGCCGCTGGTGCTGGTCCCGGTCCTGCTGGCGGAACCAGTTGCGGACCTTGGCCCGCGGCCGCGCGCCGGCGAGGTAGCCCAGCTGCGGATTCAGCCAGTCGCGGCTGGGCTGGGCCTGACGGCCGGTGATGATCTCGACCTGGTCGCCGTTCGCGAGCCGTTGCGTGAGCGGCACGATCTTGCCGTTGACCTTCGCGCCCCGGCAGCGATGCCCGACCTGCGTGTGCACGTGGTAGGCGAAATCGAGCGGCGTCGCACCGGCGGGCAGCTCGACGACGTCGCCCTTCGGGCTGATCGCGTAGACCCGGTCCTCGAAAGCGTCGTCCCGGAGCTGGGCGAGCAGGTCGTCGCCGTCGCTCGCCGGCTCGAGGAGCTGCCTGAGCAGCCGGATCTTCTGGTCGAAAGCCGCCCGGGACCCACCGCCTTCCTTGTAGCGCCAGTGGGCCGCGACGCCGAGCTCGGCCTGACGGTGCATCTCGTGCGTCCGGATCTGGATTTCGACCGTTTTGCCGTGCGGGCCGACGACCGCGGTATGCAGGGAACGATAGCCGTTCTTCTTCGGGTTCGCGATGTAGTCGTCGAACTCGCCCGGCAGGTAGGACCAGAGGTTGTGAACACAGCCCAGCGCCGCGTAGCAGTCGCTCACGTCGTCGACCAGGACGCGCACCGCGCGGATGTCGTGCAGGTTCTCGAGACCGCGGTCCTTGCGCTGCATCTTGCGCCAGATGCTGTAGATGTGTTTCGGTCGGCCACTGATCTCCGCATCGATCCCCTGGTCCCTCAGCACCCGGCGTAGCTCCGCCTCGATTCCGGCGATGAACGCTTCCCGCTCGCCGCGTTTTTCGTTGAGCGCGCGGGCGATGAAGCGATAGGTCTCGGGCTCGAGGTAGCGGAATGCGTAGTCCTCGAGTTCCCACTTGAGCTGCCAGACGCCGAGGCGATTGGCGAGCGGGGCATAAAGCTCCCGGGTCTCGACTGCGAGCCGGCGCTGCACCGCTTTCGGCGCGCGGCGCGCGTCCCGCAGCCGGCACAGCTGCTCGGCGAGCCGCACGAGCACGAGCCGGACGTCGGAAACGATGGCGAGCAGCATTTTGCGCAGCATCTCGGATTGCTCCGCCGCGAGGCGCTCGCCCGGCAGCCAGTCGTCTGCAAAGGCAAACTGGCCGAGCTGTACCAGGTCTCGAATCGTTCTGGATATCCCTTCCAGATCTTTGTTTTCCGACAGTTTTTCTTCGAGAATTCTGTCCCGGACAGCGGGGTAGAGCAGGGCCGCGGCGACGAGGTCCGGGGCCAGACCGAGCTGCTCCACGAGCGCGCCGATCGCCTCGCCCTCGGCGGCCGCCGCCTGTGCATCTGCACCGCTGCCGAGCGTCGCGAGGACCTCGCGTGCCGCGGCGACGGCCGCCGCGCGGGGTGCGTCGGTATGGCTTTCCTGTTGGCCTGAAGTCGTCATGCGCAGCCGGTTCGCGAAGTGCCAGTGCTGACAATAACCGTTATGATACGCGCAGTTTCCGGCCGCCGGCGGCCGGATCGTGTTTGGGCAACGTACACGACCATGGCAGGACACAGCAAATGGGCGAATATCCAGCATCGCAAGGGCGCCCAGGATAAAAAGCGCGGCAAACTCTTCACCAAGCTCATCCGCGAAATCACGGTCGCGGCGCGAATGGGCGGGGCCGATATCGCGGCCAATCCCCGGCTCAGGCTCGCCGTCGACAAGGCGAAGGCGCAGAGCATGCCCAAGGACAACATCGAGCGGGCGATCAAACGCGGGTCCGGAGAGATGGATGGCGACGACTTCCAGGAGATCCGCTACGAGGGCTACGGGCCGGGCGGCACGGCGGTTATGGTCGACTGCCTGACCGACAACCGCAACCGGACCGTTGCCGAAGTGCGGCATGCGTTCTCGAAACACGGCGGCAACCTGGGTGCCGACGGATCCGTCAACTACCTGTTCAACCACGTCGGGCAGCTCCTGTATCCACCGGGGAGCGACGAGGACGCGATCATGGAAGCTGCGATCGAGGCCGGCGCCGAGGACGTGATCGTCGACACCGACCATTCAATCGAGGTACTGACGGATCCTGCCGAATTCGAATCGGTGCGCGATGCGATGATCCGGGCCGGTTTCGAGCCGGAATCGGCCGAACTCACGATGCGCGCCTCGACCGACTCGGACCTCGACGCGGACGATGCGGCCACGATGATGCGCCTGCTCGAGGTGCTCGAGGACCTGGACGACGTGCAGCACGTTTACAGCAATGCCAACATCTCCGACGCGATACTCGAGCAGCTCGAAAGTGCGTGAGCACCCCGGACAACGGCGCATACTCGGCATCGACCCGGGCTCGCGCGTCACCGGTTTCGGGGTCGTGGACTTCGTCGGTGCCGCGCCGCGCTACGTCGCAAGCGGCACGGTCAGGAGCGCCGAGGGCACGTTCCCGGAGCGGTTGCGCCATATCTTCGTCGCAATCGGCGAAATCGTCGGCCAGTACGAACCGGACGTGGTCGCCATCGAAAGCGTGTTCATGGCCCGCAACGCCGCGAGCGCGCTGAAGCTCGGGCAGGCGCGTTCGGCCGCGCTGTGCGCAACCTTCGCGCGCGACGTCGCGGTCCACGAGTACGCGCCGCGCGAGATCAAGCTGGCCGTGGTGGGGACGGGCTCGGCGAGCAAAAGCCAGGTCCAGCACATGGTCGCGTCGCTTTTGGAACTCGACGGCAGACCGTCGGCCGACGCCGCGGATGCGCTCGCGGCGGCCCTGTGTCACGGCCACCAGCGCGGCGTCAACGCAGGACTCAGGGCTGCGCGCCTGGTCGCGGGGCTCGGGCCGTGATCGGGTCACTGCGCGGGCGGCTGCTCGGCAAGCAGGCACCGCAGGTCGTCATCGAGTGCCAGGGGGTCGGCTACGAGCTCGAAACGCCGATGTCGACGTTCCTCGACCTCCCGGAGCCCGGTGCCGACGTCTTCGTTCGCACCCACCTGGTCGTGCGCGAGGACGCACACATGTTGTACGGCTTCGCTTCGGAGGCGGAGCGGCAGCTGTTCCGCGCGCTGCTGCGGATCTCCGGCGTGGGTGCGAAGATGGCGCTGGCGATCCTGTCGACGCTGTCGGTCGCCGATTTCGAGCGCTGCGTGCAGTACGAGGATGCCGCCACGCTCGTCAAGGTACCCGGCGTCGGGAAGAAGACGGCGGAGCGGCTGATCATCGAACTGCGCGACCGCATCGGCGCGACTCCGCGCGAGCCGGGCGGCCCCCGGGTCGCCGTTGCGGCAAGCCCGCGTACCGAGGCCGTCGACGCGCTGGTCGCGCTCGGCTACTCGGTCAAGGAGGTTAACCGGCTCGTCGCGGGAATCGAGACCGACGACAAGTCCGCCGAGGACATCATCCGCCTGGCGCTCAGGCAGGTAGCAGGCTAGCACCGTGGCCGGCATCGAGCACGAACGACTGACGAGCGCCACCGCGCGCGGCGAGGACCGGGCCTTCGATCGCGCAATCAGGCCGAAGACGCTGGCCGATTACGTCGGCCAGCCCGCCGTCAAGCAACAGATGGGGATTTTCGTCGAGGCGGCCCGCCGGCGTGGCGAAGCGCTCGATCACGTGCTGATCTTCGGCCCGCCAGGGCTCGGCATGACGACGCTCGCGCACATCGTCGCAAACGAACTCGGCGTCAACCTGCGCCAGACGTCCGGCCCGGTGCTCGAGCGGCCCGGCGACCTCGCGGCGCTTTTGACCAACCTGGAACCGAACGACGTGCTGTTCGTCGACGAGATCCATCGCCTGAGCCCGGTCGTCGAGGAAGTGCTTTACCCGGCGATGGAGGACTTCCAGCTCGACATCATGATCGGCGAGGGACCGGCTGCACGCTCGATCAAGCTCGACCTGCCGCCGTTCACGCTGGTCGGCGCGACGACGCGGGCCGGGCTGTTGACGTCGCCCCTCAGGGATCGCTTCGGGATCGTCCAGCGGCTCGAGTTCTACACGACGGCGGATCTCGAAGCGATCGCCCACCGGTCTGCCGGGATACTCAACCTGCCGATCGAGGCCGACGGGGCGACGGAGATCGCGCGCCGCGCGCGCGGCACGCCGCGCATCGCGAACCGGCTGCTGCGCCGGGTCCGTGACTTCGCCGAGGTCGAAGCGGACGGGGTCGTCACCGGCGCCGTCGCCGTCAGCGCGATGGACATGCTCGAAGTCGACCCGCACGGCTTCGACGCGATGGACCGGCGGCTGCTTGCCACGATCATCGAAAAGTTCGACGGCGGGCCTGTGGGCATCGACAGCCTGTCCGCCGCGGTCGGCGAGGAGCGCGGCACGATCGAGGACGTTCTCGAGCCCTACCTGATCCAGCAGGGATTCATGATGCGCACGGCCCGCGGGCGGGTCGCGACGCGGAGCGCCTACCTGCATCTCGGCTTGCCCGCACCGACCCGGGACCTCCCCGCGGAACTGCCGCTGTTCGACGGGGACTGACTGCGCCATGAACGATGCCCGCGACAAGGCGCCGTTTGCCTGGCCGGTCCGCGTCTACTACGAGGACACGGATGCGCAAGGCGTCGTCTACTACGCGAACTACTTCCGCTTCATGGAGCGGGCGCGGACCGAATGGCTGCGCGCGCTCGGGGTCGACCAGGTTGCCATGCTCGAGACGGAGCGCCGCATGTTCGTCGTAACCGCGACCGAGGCCGAGTTCCTGAAGCCGGCCCGCTTCAACGACGAGATTGTCGTTACCGCGGCACTTGCTAAACTGTCGCGCGCATCGTTCGAGATCGACCAGAACATCTATCGCTCGAGCCTGGACGGACCCCTGCTCCTGCGGGGCCGCATCCGGGCCGCCTGCATCCATGCCGATACGCTGCGCCCGACGCGGGTGCCGGCCATCTTCGAGGAAAATCCAACATGACCTCCGACCTGTCCATCCTCGAGCTGTTGCTCGGGGCCAGTATTCCCGTACAGCTCGTCATGGTGCTGCTGATCATCGCCTCCGTGATGTCGTGGAGCATCATTTTCACCAAGCGCAGGCTCATCCGGCGCACGAAGGACGCCTCCGACGAGTTCGAGGCCAATTTCTGGTCCGGCGGCGACCTGAACACGCTCTACGAGCGCGTCTCCCGGGAGCGGGGCGGCGGCCTCGGCATGGCGAGCATTTTCGAGGCCGGGTTTCGCGAGTTCAACCGCGCGCTGCAGCAGGGCGACATCAATCCCGACAAGGTGATCGAGGAATGCCGGCGTTCGATGCACGTCGCCCAGATGCGCGAGGTGGATCGACTCGAGCAGGGGCTCGCGACGCTGGCGACGATCGGCTCGACGAGCCCCTACGTCGGCCTGTTCGGCACGGTGTGGGGCATCATGCACGCGTTCATCGGCCTCGCGAACGTGCAGTCCGCGACGCTCGCCGTGGTCGCGCCGCCGATCGCGGAAGCGCTGATCGCGACCGCGATGGGCCTGTTCGCGGCGATCCCCGCGGTCATCGCCTACAACCGCTACGCCGACAAGGTCGTGCGCCTCGAGTACCGCTACGACGGCTTCTCCGAGGAATTCTCGAGCATCCTGCAACGCCACATCCGCAGCAAGAAGAAGGAGAGCTGAGATGGCCACGCCGCTGCAGAAACGGAAGCTGATGGGCGAGATCAATGTCGTGCCCTACATCGACGTCATGCTCGTACTGCTTGTGATTTTCATGGTCACGGCCCCCCTTTTGACCCAGGGCGTCGAGGTCGAGCTGCCGAAAGCCGGCGCGGAGCCCATCGCCGACGTGCCCGACCATCCGCCGCTGGTGCTCTCGGTCGACGTTGCGGGCAACCTCTACGTCAACGTCGGCGACAACGAGGATGAACCCGCGACCGCGAAGGAGGTCATAGCGCGCGTGGGAGCCGTGCTCAGGAACCGGCCCGATACGCCGGTTCTCGTCAAGGCCGACCGCGCCGTCGCCTACGGCAACGTCGTCGGGGCGATGGTCCTGCTGCAACAGGCGGGTGCGGAGCAGGTCGGCTTCGTCACGGACCCGCTGGACACGTACCCGGTACCCGAATAGGAAGCCCTTTGTTACGCGATCGGCACAATGTCATTCCCGTCACGATGGCCGTACTCCTGCACGTCGCGGTGTTCGGCTCGCTCGTCGTCGCGATAGACCTCGTGCGGCACACGCAGCCGCCCGTGCCGCTCGCGATCCGGGGCACGCTCGTGACCGACAACGCCGTGGTCCTGCCGCCGCCCGAACCCGAGCAGGTGGCGCCGGAGCCCGAACCGGCGCCGCCCGAGCCGCAGCCGAGCGCCGAGGAACGCGCCGCGCTGGAGGAACAAAAGCGGCTCGAGGATGCCCGCATCGAGGCCGAACGCGTCGAGCGCATCCGCCAGCAGGAAGCGGAACAGGCGCGCCTGGCCGCGGAGGCCGAGCGCAAGCGAAAAGCGGAAGAGGAACGGCGCCGCCAGGAAGAAGAGGAACGGCGCCGGCGCGAGGCCGAGGCCGAGAAGGAGCGCCAGCGGCTCGAGGCCGAGCGCAAGCGGCAGGCGGAGATCGAACGCCAGCGCGCGGAAAACGAGCGCCTGAGGCAGGAGGCCGAGGCTGCACGCCAGGCCGAGATCGCGGCCGAGGCGCAGCGGCTCGAGGCAATGCAGGCCAATGCCGAGGCGGCCTACGCGTTCGCGATCCAGCAACAGATCCAGCGCAACTGGGTCAAGCCGCCGACCGCGACCGTCGGCATAGAATGTGTCGTCAATATCCGACAGCTGCCGGGCGGCGAGGTCGTTTCCGTCAGCATCGGCAGCTGTAACGGCGATGCGGCCGTCAGGAGTTCGATCGAGCGCGCCGTCTACAAGGCGTCGCCGCTGCCGAGTCCGCGCGATCCGAGCGTCTTCAGCCGCGATCTCAGGTTAATATTCCGGCCTGAAGAATAGGCCGCCCACCCAATCGCCCAGCCACAAGAGGTCACCGTGCGCAAAATCCTGCCAACTGCCTGCCTGCTCGCCCTCTGCCTCACCGGCATCGCCGAGGCCCAGCTCGAGATCGTGATCACGGAGGGCATCAAGCGCCGCCCCGTCGCGATCGTGCCGTTCGGCTTCACGGGCGATTCCGCGCCGGCACCGCTCGACGTGGCCGGGGTCATCGCCGCCGACCTGGCGCGCAGCGGGCGCTTTGCGCCGACACCCGAGCGCGACATGCTGCAAAAACCGACCGTCGCCGCGGACCTCGATTTCAGCGACTGGTCGATCCTGGGCGTCGAAGCCGTAGTGATCGGCAATGTCATACAAACCGGCGACAATGCCTACAGCGTCCAGTTCCAGCTGTTCGACGTGTTCCGCCGCGACCAGCTCGTCGGCTTCCGTTTCAACGACGTCAGCCGCGGGACAATGCGCCGCGCCGCGCATCGGGCGGCGGACATGATCTACGAGAAGCTGACGGGCATCAAAGGCGTGTTCGACACGAAAGTCGCCTACGTGACGGCCGAGCCGCAGGGCAGGGGTACGCTGTACTCGCTGATCGTCGCGGACCAGGACGGCGAAAATGCCTACAAGATCATGGAAAGCACGGACCCGATCATGTCGCCGGCCTGGTCACCGGACAGCCGGCGTCTTGCCTACGTCTCGTTCGAGGGCAACCGCTCGTCGATCTTCGTCCAGACGCTCCGGACCGGGAACCGCATCCAGGTCTCCAGCCGGCCCGGGATCAACGGCGCGCCGGCTTTCTCCCCCGACGGTCGCAAGCTCGTCGTCACGCTTGGCGGCGTCGACGGCAACCTCGACATCCACGTGCTCGACATCAACAGCCGCGAAATCGACCGCCTGACCACCCACCGGGCGATTGACACCGAGGGCAGCTGGTCGCCCGACGGCCGGTACATTTACTTCACTTCCGACCGGAGTGGAGGGCCGCAGATCTACCGGGTGCCCGCGTCCGGCGGGACGGCGGAGCGCATTACCTTCGAAGGCAGTTATAATGCGCGCCCGCGGCTGTCACCGGACGGCAAGAAACTCGCAATGGTACACAACGACCGCGGCAACTACCGGATCGCGGTACTGGATCTGGAGCGCCGGGACTTCCTCGTGCTGTCGACGGGCCGCCAGGACGAATCCCCGAGCTTCGCGCCCAACAGCGACACCTTGATCTACGCGACGCGAGCGGGGCAAAACGGGGTGCTGGAGACGGTGACGGCCGACGGACTGATCCGGCAGCGCCTCACGTCCGGGCGTGCAGACGTGCGGGAACCGGTCTGGTCACCGTTTCAGCTCGCACTTGATTAACCGCATTAAATAATAAAAGCAATTTGTTGTTTTTAAACTATTTCAGGATACGAAAATGACCCAGGCAAAACTGCTGTTTCTCCTCCTGGCCGCCGCTTTGGCCGCCGGCTGTTCCTCGTCGCGGTCAATCCCCGACCCCGAGCCCACCGAGCCTGCCTACGGCAGCGAGGGCGGCAGCGCGGCGACGGACGGTTTCGACAGCGACGGCTTCGGCTCCGGCGAAGAGGTCGACTACGATCCCTCCGGCGGCGAACTGGCGCGGATCATCTACTTCGACTTCGACTCGGCGGAACTCCGGCCCGAGGACACCGATACCGTGGCGCGGCACGCGCTGCTTTTGGCCAACGATCCGCGGCTGAGGGTCCGCCTCGAGGGCCATGCCGACGAGCGTGGCTCGCGCGAATACAACATCGGGCTGGGCGAGCGGCGGGCGCAGACGGTGCGGCGCATGCTCCTGATCCAGGGTGCATCCGCGGGCCAGATATCGACGGTCAGCTTCGGGGAGGAACGCCCGGCGGCCATGGGCAGTGACGAAAGCGCATACGCGCAGAATCGCCGTGTCGAAATCAAGTACACGAACTGATCGGGTCCGGACCGTGGCGCGGCGTGCCGCCGGCATCGCCGGCGCCGCCGTCCTGCTGGCCGGTTGCGAGGCCCTGGGACCGCCCAAGGAGGACCCGCTCGCGCTGCGCGTGGCGGAACTCGAACGGCGCCTGCAGACGATGGAGCGCATCGTCGAGAACCAGGGTCTCGCGCAGCTGACGCAGGACGTCGTCGCGCTCGAGCGCCGCACCGACGAATTGCAGGGCCGCACCGAGACGATCGAATACAACGCGGAAACGACGGCAGAACGCCAGCGCAGCCTGTATCTCGATCTCGACGCGCGGATCCAGTCGCTGGAGAGCCGGATCAGGGCACAGGAAGGTGGACTGCTGGCGACCGGGCAGTTGCCGCCGGGTGAACTGCCGGTACCCGGGGGATCGGACCGTGACAACTACCAGGCCGCTTTCGAACTGGTGAAGGAGGAGCGCTACGACCTCGCGGCAACGGCATTCGAGCGCTTCCTCAAAACCTTCCCCGACAGCGAGCTTGCCGACAACGCCCAGTACTGGCTGGCCGAGTCGCATTACGCGGCCAAGCGTTACGAAAAGGCGCTGGCCGAGTTCGCCGTCGTGATCGAGGATTATCCGCGCTCCCGCAAGGTGCCCGACGCACTGCTCAAGATGGGCTACTGCAACTACAACCTGAAACGCTGGGAGGCGGCGCGGCAGGCGCTGACCCGTGTCCAGGCCGAATACCCGGAGACCACGGCGGCACGGCTTGCCGGCGACTACCTCAAGCGGATGGCCAGCGACGGCGTCTGAGGGACGCGGCTTGTCATTTGCCGGTGGTCCGGTATGATCGCGCCGGCGTGACCCGCCGGCCCGGCGGACCTCCCGGGGGGCGTTAGCTCAGAGGTAGAGCATTCGGCTTTTAACCGACTGGTCCTAGGTTCGATCCCTAGACGCCCCACCATCCCCCTTTTCGTTGCAGTTAAAACAGGCGACGGCGATGATAACTGCCGCTATCATGCGACGTTTTGCGCCCGGGGAGGAGCGTTGACAGCGCCCTGGAAATTCCACAAGTTCGGTGGCAGCAGCCTGGCCGACGCCGCCTGTTTCCGACGCGTTGCGGGCCACCTGCTCGAGACGCCGGACGAGCGGGTCGGCGTCGTAGTCTCGGCGATGGGTGGCATGACCGACGCGTTGCTGCGCCTGGTCACGCTGGCCGAACTCGACGATGACAGCTTCGACGAGGCGCTGAACGCAATCGGCGAGCGCTACACGAATACGGCGCGCGACCTGGTGGAGGGCGACGCACTCGTGGCCGTGCTCGATGCCTGGAGCCGGGATGCGGGTGACATTCGCGACGTCCTGAAGGCGATCGCCCTGGTCAAATCCGCACCGCAACGCAGCCGCGACGTGGTGGCCGGCTACGGGGAGATCTGGTCGGCCCGGCTGCTCGCGGCGCACCTCGGGCAGCAGGCACCGGGGCGGGGCGGGCACTGGCTGGATGCCCGCAAGGTCCTGAGCGTGACCCATACCGGCCTCGGGCCGACGGTGCTCTGGGACACGTCGCGGGCCCACTTCCGGCAACAGGTCGACGCCGGCTTCGAGGGCCTGCTCGTCGTGACCGGGTTCATCGCGATGGACGAGGAAGGCCTGCAGACCACGCTCGGCCGCAACGGCAGCGATTATTCTGCGGCGATTTTCGCGGCCCTCGCGAATGCCGCGGAGCTCACGATCTGGTCGGACGTCGACGGCGTGATGAGCGCCGACCCGAACCGCGTGCCCGAAGCGCAGGTCATCGATCGTCTGACGTACAACGAGGCGATGGAGCTGGCCTATTTCGGCGCGAAGGTGATCCATCCCCAGACCCTCGGGCCGCTCATCGAGAACGACATCCCGCTGATCATCCGCAACAGCTTCGATGCGACGCGGCCGGGCAGCCGGATCGAGACGCGTGGGCGGTCGGCAGCCGGCATCAAGGGCATCACCGAGATCGACGGTATGGCGCTGGTCAACCTGGAGGGTGCGGGCATGATCGGCGTGCCCGGTACGGCCGACCGGATGTTCTCGGCGCTCAAGCAGGCGGGGGTCAACGTGACGCTGATCTCGCAGGCCAGCTCCGAACACTCGATCTGCATCGCGGTGCCCGAAGCCCTGGCGCTGCGCGCCAAGCACGTCATCAAGGACGCCTTCGCGGTCGAGCTGACCAATGGCCAGATCCAGAGCGTCGATGTGACCGGGGCGCAGAGCATCATTGCCGTCGTGGGCGACGGCATGGCGGGCACGCCCGGCATATCGGCACGCTTCTTCGGCTCGCTGGGGCGCGCGGGCATCAACGTGCGCGCGATCGCGCAGGGTTCTTCGGAGCGCAACATCTCCGCCGTCGTCGACTCTGCCGAAGCGACCCGGGCGCTCAGGGCGGCACATTCCGGCTTCTACCTGTCCTCGAAGACGATTGCGATCGGACTCGTCGGGCCGGGCACGGTCGGTGCGACTTTCCTCAAACAGCTGGAGGCGCAGGCCGGCCGGCTGACCGAGGCGTTCAATCTCGATCTCAGGGTCCTCGGGATCGCGCGCTCGACGCGCATGCTGACGGATGAACAACGCATCGGGCTCGGCGACTGGCAGGCGCGATTCGAGGCTGAAGCATCCGGGCTCGACTTCGACGCATTCGAGCGTGCCGTCAACCCGGATCACCTGCCGCATGCCGTCATCATCGACTGCACGGCCAGCGAGTCGGTCGCAGCGCGCTACGGCGGCTGGCTGGATCGGGGCATCCACGTCATCACACCGAACAAGCGGGCACTGAGCGGTCCGATCGACAACTACCGGGCCCTGAATTCCGCGCTGACGCCGGGTGCCGCCCACTTTTTCTACGAGACGACGGTCGGCGCCGCACTGCCGATCATCTCGACGCTGCGCGACCTGATCGACACGGGCGACGAGGTCCGGACGATCAAGGGAATTTTCTCGGGGACGCTCGCTTACCTGTTCAATGTCTACGACGGCAGCCGGCCGTTCTCTGCGATCGTCCGCGAGGCGCAGGAGAGCGGGTATACCGAGCCGGACCCGCGCGACGACCTGTCCGGTACGGACGTCGCGCGCAAGCTGATCATCCTCGCCCGGGAGCTCGGACTCGACACCGAACTCGGCGATTTCCCGGTCGAGAGCCTGGTACCGGCCGACCTCGAAGCCGCCAGCGTCGACGAGTTCCTCGATGCGCTGCCCGCCTACGACGCAGAAATGGAGGCGCGCTACCGCGCGGCAACCGAGGCAGGCAGGAAACTCCGCTATGTCGGCCAGGTCGACGCAAAAGGCAACGTATCCGTCGGCCTCGAGGCCGTCGAGCTCGATCACCCGTTCGCGAACATCAATCTGACCGACAACATCGTCCAGTTCGTGTCCGCGCGCTATGCGGAGAATCCCTTGATCGTGCAGGGCCCGGGCGCGGGTCCCGAAGTCACCGCGGCGGGGGTCTTCAGCGACCTGCTGCGGCTCGCCCGGTTCCTGAACATCGAGGGCTGAGATGAGCGAGCGGGTCACGGCTTTCGCCCCGGCGTCGATCGGCAATGTCGCCGTCGGGTTCGACATGCTGGGCCTCGCGCTCGAGGGCGTCGGTGACCACGTCGTCGCCGCGCGGAGCGACGGTCCCGGGATCACGATCGCCGAGGTCCGCGGGCTCGACGGCGAGCTTCATCCCTACCTGTCCACGGATCCCGACCACAATACGGCATCGATTGCGGCGCAGGCCCTCTGGAGCGACTACGGCGAGGACGGCGGGGTCGAATTGTCGATCCACAAAGGCGTCCCGCTGCAGTCCGGCATGGGCAGCTCGGCGGCATCGGCCGTCGCCGCAGTCGTTGCCGTGAACGAGCTGCTGCCGACGCCGCTGCCGCTCGCCGGCCTGATCAACTACGCGCTCGCGGGCGAGCGTTACGCGAGCGGCGGCCTGCACGCGGACAACGTCGCACCCAGCCTGCTCGGCGGGCTCGTGTTCTGCCCGGAAGTGCTGCTGCCGGAGACGGTGAGCCTGCCGGTTCCCGACGGCGTCAGCGCCGTACTCGTACATCCCGAGCTGCAGGTCAACACGGCCCATGCGAGGAAAAAGCTCGCGCGCGGCTACTCGATGGAGGAGTGGCTCAGGCAGCAGGCCTATTGCGCGGGTTTCGTCGCGGCATGCGCGAAAAACGACATTGCGCTGATTGGCAAAACACTGAAGGACGTGATCATCGAACCGCAGCGCGCGCCCGCCGTGCCGTGCTTCGACGCCGTGCGGACGGCGGCGGAGCGGGGTGGCGCGCTCGGTGTCAGCCTGTCCGGGAGCGGCCCCAGTATTTTCGCCCTGTGCGAAGAATCGCGTGCGGCCAACCTCGCGATGGCAATGGAACAGGCCTGCCGCGGCCTCGGCATCGAGTGCCAGTCCTGGATCTCGCGTCTCGACGCCCCCGGCGCGTGCATCGTGGAATCCTGAGCATGCGCTACACGAGTACGCGCGGCGGCAGCCCGGTCGGCCTGGACGAAGCGCTGACCCGCGGGATCGCGGCCGACGGCGGGCTGTTCGTACCCGGGCGCCTGCCCGGGTTCGAGATCGACGATTTCGCCGGGCGCGAGTCGGTGCCGGCCGTGGCCGGGGTCCTGCTGGCGCCGTTTTTCGAGGACTCTGCACTCGCCGGCGAGCTCGACGCAATACTCGCCGAGACCTTTTCGTTCCCGATCCCGACGACGGTACTGCCGGCCGGGCAGGGATTCGCCGGCCTGCTCGAGCTCTACCACGGGCCCACGGCGGCATTCAAGGACGTCGGGGCCGGCTTCCTCGCGGCGTGCCTGGCGCGGCTCGAGGCCGACGCCGACCGGCCACTGACGATCCTTGTCGCGACCTCTGGCGACACGGGCGGCGCCGTCGCGGCGGCATTCGACGGACGCCCGGGCATGCGGGTCGTCGTGCTGTACCCGGAAGGCCGCGTTTCGGCGCGCCAGGAGCACCAGCTGACCTGCTGGAGCGACAATGTCCTGTCGCTCCGGGTCGCAGGCGCGTTTGACGACTGCCAGGCGCTCGTCAAGGCGGCATTCGCGGATCCCGGGCTCCTGCGTCGCTACCGGTTCAGCTCGGCCAACAGCATCAATATCGGCCGCCTGCTGCCGCAGAGCACCTACTACGCGGCGGCGAGCCTCGCGCACTGGCGCGCGCGGGGCACGCGGCCGGGGTTCATCATACCGACGGGGAACCTGGGCAACGCGCTGGCCTGCATTCTCGCTCGCGAGATGGGACTGCCGATCGGCCCGATAATCCTCGCCACCAATGCCAACCGCACGATCGCGGATTATCTCGAGCGCCTCGAGTGGCTGCCGCGGCCCAGCGTTCCGACGCTGGCGTCGGCGATGGACGTCGGCGATCCCAGCAATATGGAGCGCCTGCGGGCCCTGCTCGGCGATGCGGCCGTGCTGCGTGAGCGGCTGGGCGTGATCGCGGTGGACGACGAGGCGATACGGGCGGCGATCCGCGCCGATTTCGACGCGTTCGGCTTCGCGACGTGCCCGCACACGGCGACGGCCACCCATGCCTGGCGCAGCCTGGATGCCGGCGCGCGCGAGGCGACTGACTGGATCCTCGTCGCGACAGCCCACCCGGCGAAGTTCGAGACCATCGTCGAACCGCTGATCGGGACCGCGGTGCCGCTCCCAGCGGGACTCGCGGAAATCCTGGCACGCCCGTCCCGCTCCGTTGCGATCGAGCCCGGCCTCGCGGCGCTGGGCGCCGCAATGCAGGCGCATTTCGGCCGTTCTGCGCTTGACGCGCGGGAGCCGTAGCGACCCTAATAGGCGCAGGACCGGGAGCGAAGGACACCGATGGGGGGCAGCCTGACAGCGGATTCGGCCACCTGGACCGTGGGGCTTGCCGCGGTCGCCGTGCTGCTCACCGTGCTCCTCGTGTACCGCCGCCGGCGCCGCGGCGGTCGCCTGCAGCGGATGCTGGCCGACATCGCCTACGACCGTATCGACGGCCTCGTGATACCCAACGGTGACGAGGGCGAGATCCAGATCGACCATCTGCTGCTGACCTCGCAGGGTCTCCTCGTCATTGACATCAAGGAGGTCGCCGGCACCGTGTTCGGCAGCGACAAGATGCAGCAGTGGACCGTGATCAGCGACGAGCGCCGCTTCACTTTTCCGAATCCGCAGCCGGCGCTCTACGACCGCGTCGCCGCCGTCCGGCACATCGTGCGCGACGTGCCGGTCGCCGGCCGGATCCTGTTCCTCGACGGGGCCGAATTCACCAAGGGCACGCCGGCGCACGTCGCCGGCATCGACGAGGTCGCAACCGAGTTCGGCGAGCCCGACAAATCGGCCGCCAGGGCGCGCGTCGAGGCGTTCAAGCCCCACTGGGACAGGATTCGCCGCGCGGCCGCAAGCCCGGTGCCGGTCCGCTGAGGGGCCGGCCGGTCCGTCCGTGAACGCGGTGCAGGTGCGCCCGGCCACGGCCGCCGATGTGCCCGGCATTGCGGCGGTAGGCACCCGCGCATTCAGGGCGGCCTATGGTCCGTCGACACGCCCGGAAGACGCGGCCGTCCACCTCGAACGTTACTTCAGCGCTGCGGCGGTCCGCCGCGCGCTGGCAACTGCCGGCTGCCGCTACCTGGTCGCCGAGGCTGACGCGACGATTGCAGGCTTCGCGCTGCTCCGCGCCGGCGCCCCGCCCGCCGACGTGCCGGCTGACAATGCGCTGGAGGTCGGGCAGCTGTACGTCGCGCCGGAACGGCAGCGGCTCGGTGCCGGCCGGGCGCTGATCGAGGCCGCTGCCGCACTTGCAAGCGCCGAAGCGGCCGAGGGCATCTGGCTGACGACCTGGGAAGACGCGGACTGGGCGATCGCGTTTTACACCGGAATCGGCTTCAGGCGGGTCGGCAGCGCGGACTTCCCGGTCGGCGCGCCGCACTATCGCGACGCGCTGCTGTGGCTGCCCGTTGCGCGAACCGGCGCCGGGCCCGCGCCGGGCGCCTAGCCCGCACCGAGCCCGAAAAACAGTTCGGCGTTGCGGGTCGTCACCGCCGCAACGTGCGCCGGCGTCTGGCCGCGCGCCTCGGCAACGACCCGCAATACCTCGGCAAGGTACGCCGGCTCGTTCCGGCGCGATTGCGGTCGCGGCTCGAGCGTGCGCGGCAGCAGGTAAGGCGCATCGGTTTCGAGCATCAGCCTGTCATCCGGGATCCCGGCGACGAGCTCGTAAAGTTCACGGCCGCGCCGTTCGTCGCAGATCCAGCCCGTTATCCCGATGAAAAGTCCCAGGGCGAGGTAGTCGGTCAGCGCCTGTTGCCCGCCGGTGAAACAGTGCGCGACGCCTCGCGGGATCTTGCGCAGCACGGGTTCCAGCACGGTCACGAAGTCCTCGTGCGCGTCCCGCTGGTGCAGGAACACCGGCATCCCCGTGTCCGCGGCGATATCGAGCTGGGCCCGGAACGCGTCGCGCTGGGCCGGCCGCGGCGAAAAATCGCGAAAGTAGTCGAGGCCGCATTCGCCGACCGCCACCACGCCGGGCCTTTCGGTCAGCACGCGGATGAGCTCGTCGCTCGCGTCCGTGTAATCCGCGGCATGGTGGGGATGGACCCCCGCCGTCGCGAAAAGATGCCCCGGCGAAGCTTCCGCCAAGTCCGCTGCCGCCACGTTGCTCTCGTCGCTGCTGCCGGTGACGACGATGCGCCGCACGCCCGCGCGGCGCGCGCGCTCGAGCACCGCATCGCGGTCGGCATCGAAGCTGTCGTGGGCAAGGTTGGCACCGATATCGATCAGGTCTGGCATCATCCGCGAGTCCGTCGCAGGGGGAATTGGCCCCGGCCGGTTGCAACCGTTCGGGCGTGGCGGGTATCTAAGCAGTACACGAACGTCAATGGAAGCCCGAACATGACCCTCGTCACGCGAAAATCACTGTTTACCGTCGCCCTGCTGATCCTGCTGGGCGCATCGATCCAGCCGGCCGGCGCCTCGGTCAACAAGAGCATCCGCATAGCCGCCGGAGAGACCGCGGACGGCGCCTCCTCCGTCAACGGCAGCATCACGATCGGCGAGGGCGCGATCGTCACCGGGGACGTATCCACGGTCAACGGCTCCGTGCGCGTCGGCGACAACGCCGAGCTTCGCGATGCCTCCACCGTGAACGGCACGATCCGGATCGGCCCGGGCGTCCGCGCCGGGGACCTTGAGACCGTCAACGGGGCGGTGCGCATCGACGAAAACGTCGCGATCGACGGCCACGTCGAGGCCGTCAACGGGGCCATCCAGCTGGGCCGGGGCACAACCGTCACGGGCCACGTCGAGAACGTCAACGGCAACATCGAACTCGTCGCCGCAACCGTCGGCGACGACGTCACCACGGTCAGCGGCGACGTCGAACTGCGGGATGCGGCCACGGTGCGGGGCGATCTCGTCGTCGAAAAGCCGAGCCGCTGGTCCTGGGGCAGGGACCGCCGCAAGCCGGAAATCGTCATTGGACCGGGCAGCCGGGTTCTCGGCACGGTGCGTCTCGAACACGAGGTCGAGCTGTATATCAGCGAGACTGCGGAGGTCGGCGGCGTCAGCGGCGTGATGACCCTGGAAGACGCCGTCCGTTTCGGGGGCGAGCGGCCCTGAGCTGCGGCGCCGTTCGCTTCGGCGGACGGCCGACGTAGAATACGGCCGTGCAGCGCGCGGCCCGTCAACTGGACCTGTTTCCCGAGCAACCGGCGCCCGGTCCGGAGCCGGCCTTTACCGTCCGTGAAAGCAAGCGCGCACGCCGGCTGTCGATCAAGGTATTCCCGCGCGGCCGGGTCGAGGTGGTCGTCCCGAAACGGACCCGGCCCGCCGACGTGGCCGCCTTCGTCGACGAGCACCGGCAGTGGATCGACGAGACCCGCGCCGCGTTCGCCAGGCAGTTCCCGCCCGAGCCGTTCCGGCTGCCGCAGACGGTCAACCTCGCAGCCATCGGGCGCGAGATGCGCATTCGCTATGAACCTGACGGCAGCATCCGGGGCGTGCGCTACCGCACCGCGCCCGGCGAGGTCGTGCTCAGGGGGCAGACCGACGACCCGTCGGCATGCGTCGACGCCCTCAAGCGCTGGCTCGCCGGGGTCGCGAAAGCCGAATTCGGGCCGTGGCTCGCGGCGCTCGCGGCCGAGACGGGCAATGCCTTCCGCCGGATGCAGGTGCGGGGTCAGAAAACCTGCTGGGGCAGCCACAGCGCGCGCGGCACGATCAGCATCAACTACTGCCTGCTGTTTCTCGAGCCGCAACTGGTCCGCTACCTGATGATCCACGAACTCTGCCATGCCCGGCACATGAATCATTCGCGCCGCTTCTGGCAGTACGTCCGGCGTTTCGAACCCGACTACCGGCGCCTCGACCGGGCGCTGGGCGAGGGCTGGCAGGCCGTGCCCGTTTGGCTAGGATTTCATTGATAACAGTAAGTTACGAACCTAAACTAATGTGAATTATCAGCCCTGGTCGAGCAATTCCCGCAGGTTGATGACGGCGGCGTTGGCCCGCGCGAGGTAATTGGCCATCACGAGCGAGTGGTTCGCGAACAGCCCGTAGCCGCTGCCATTCAAGATCATCGGCGAGCGCAGCGGCGCGAGACTCGCCTCGAGTTCGCGAATGATCTGCCGCACGCTGGCCTCGGCATTCTTGTCCGCCAGCACTTCGGCGAAGTCGAACTCGGCGGCGCGGAAGAAGTGCACGAGCGCCCAGGCCGTGCCGCGGGCTTCGAAAAAGACGTCGTCCAGTTCGAACCAGGACGTGCGGACGGTGACGGTATCGCCGCGGACCGACGTCGCCTCGGCCGCCGGGTCGCCGGCAAGGTCCTCGTTGATACGCGTGTCGGCGACGCTGGCCCCGAGCCGGCGCGAAAGGCTGCCGAGCCGCTTTTCGACCTCGGCAAGCCATTCGCGCAGGTTGTCGGCGCGGGCGAAGAACTGGGCTTCGGGGCCGTCGCTGCCGGTCAGGCGGTCGCGGTAACGCATCATCGCGTCGATACCTTCGCGGAAACGGTGCTCGCTCGGCGGAAACAC
>JAWWBD010000027.1:0-21735 GCA_033721115.1 Woeseiaceae bacterium
CGGACGCGAGGTCGTGGCAAGACCGGCTATTGTCGAGGTATTTGCCTGCAGCGACTACTGCCCGGGCCCCGAGGAGCAGTACATGAAGCGCGTCTACGAGGGCGTATCCGACGAGGCGGAGTGCCGTGCACTCGGCGGCGAACCGTACACCTATCACGGCTGGGGGCAATTCACCGTCTGCCTGGCCGGGGCAGAGTAGCCGCAGACCCGTCGCGCAGAGTTGTCACTGCCGGACAGACCAACGACAATCGGACGGGGACTGGACCGGAGGATATCGTGCGCTGGCGAGGCGGCAGACGCTCGAACAACATCGAGGACCGGCGCGGCAAGCGCAGCGGGCTGATCGGCGGCGGGATCGGGACCATCGTCGTCCTGCTCGCGGCCATGTACTTCGGCATCGACCCGAACCTGCTGATGCGCGGACTGGAGACCGTCAGCGTGTCGAACTCCGGCGGCTCGCAGCCGACGGCGGAGGATCTCGCCAACGATCCGCTTGCCGACATGATCTCGGTCGTCGTCGCCGACACCGAGGACGTCTGGCGCGAGATTTTCGCGGCGGAGGGCCTGAATTACCAGGAACCGACGCTCGTGCTCTTCACGGGCAGCACGCGCTCGGCCTGCGGCATGGGGCAGGCCGCGATGGGGCCGTTCTACTGCCCGGCGGACCAGAAGGCGTACATCGACCTCAGTTTCTACGACGACCTCCGGCAGCGATACCGCGCGCCCGGCGACTTCGCGCAGGCCTATGTCATCGCGCACGAGATCGGCCACCACGTGCAAAACCTGCTCGGTATCTCCGGCAAAGTGCACCAGATGAAGCAGCGTACCGGCCAGGCGGAGGCAAACGCGCTGTCGGTCCGGCTCGAGCTCCAGGCAGACTGTTTCGCGGGTGTCTGGGCCCACCGCGCGCACCGCGCACGCAATATCCTGGAGTCGGGCGACGTAGAGGAGGCACTGAACGCCGCCAGCGCGATCGGCGACGACCGATTGCAGCGCCAGTCGCAGGGCCGCGTCGTTCCTGAGTCGTTCACGCACGGTACGTCGGCACAGCGCCAGCGCTGGTTCCGGACCGGTATCGAAACCGGCGACCCCGATCGCTGCAGTACTTTCGACACGGAGTCGCTGTAGCGCCGGCCATGGCTGACGCACTCGCGATCCGGCCAGGCGAGGCGCGCGACATCGCGCGGCTGGTCGACATCTACAATCACTACGTCACCGAGACACATATCACATTCGATACGGAGCCGTTCGCCGTCGGTGCACGAACGCAGTGGTTCACGCAGTTCGCCGAAACCGGGCCGTATCGCCTGCTGGTCGCGGAGGCCGACGGCCGGGTCGCGGGCTACGCGTCGAGTACGCGATTCAAGGACAAGCCCGCGTACCGTACATCGGTCGAGACGACGATCTATATCGACCCGGAACGGCGCGGGCGCGGCATCGGCAGCGCGCTCTATTCAGCGCTGCTCGAGCAACTGGCCGCAACGCCAGGCGTGCACCGCGCTTACGGCGGGGTGGCTTTGCCGAATCCGGAATCGGTTGCCCTGCACGAACGCCTGGGCTTCGTCCACGTTGCGAGCTACCACGAGGTCGGCTACAAGTTCGACCGTTTCTGGGACGTACACTGGTACGAGAAGGATGTGTCCTGAGGAAACGCTGATGAAAGAACCGAGACACCTGACAACCGCGGAACTGGAGGCGCAGCTCGAACATCTTCTGGCGACGCCGAAGGATGCGGGAGAGCTCAGGCTCATCGTGCGCCGGCCGGAACGGGACAAGCGCGAGACGCTCGAGCAGGGGACCCTCGATGTCGACGAGGGCCTGGTCGGCGACAACTGGCGGACCCGCGGCAACCGGCACCGGCCGGACGGCAGCGCGGATCCCGAGATGCAGATCAACGTGATGAATGCGCGCGTCGCCGAGCTCGTCGCCGGCAATAAATCCCGCATGGCACTCGCGGGCGACCAGCTCTACCTCGACATGGACTTGAGCCCCGAAAACCTGCCGCCGGGCACGCGGCTTGCCATCGGCGAGGCGGTCATCGAGGTGACGGCGCCGCCGCATACCGGGTGCAGGAAGTTCGCGGAGCGCTTCGGCAAGGACGCCGTCGTGTTCGTGAACTCGGGCCGGGGCAAGCAGCTGAATTTCCGGGGCATCAACGCGCGGGTCGTCGAATCGGGCGACGTCCGCATCGGGGACGTCGCGACAAAGATCGATCAGTAAGGAGTCTGCCCGCTGCGCTCCGGCCGGAAGCTTTCGCAGAGCGCGGGCTCCGGTGCGTCGATGATGGTGACCGTTGCGCCGAGTTCGAGCACCGGGTAGTCCGGCGGGGCAAACCGCGGCCAGTCCGGCAAGCCGGCATCATTGGGATCGCCGGTTGCCGCGAACCGCACCCAGTAACGCTGCATCGCGTCGGTCAGCCAATAGTCCGGTTTCGCCATCGGCAGGTAGGCATCGTGCGTGCCGAAGATGTAGGAATACTCGGCGCCGTGCCAGGCGCCGAGCCGCGCGCCCGCCTCGCCCTCGCGGACCCGCGTGAAGAAATAGACCCAGGCATCGAGGCCGTTGGCCGTTGCCAGCCGCGCGGTGTGCTGCGACGGGCACAGCATCCGGTCGGCCGTGATCACGCGGTCCATCGCGCGCCGCGAATCGGATTCGGTTTCGATCGCGGCGCGCGCCGCGGCCGGGTCGATGTAGTCCAGCTCGTCGATCGCGTCCTCGAGCTCGGCCGGGCCGGCATCGATGGCGATGAAGTCCAGCCACTCGTCGAGGTTGGTGCCGATGATGATCTGCCGCCCGCCGAGGTCGCCCGCCGCAATCGCCTCCCAGGTCGGGCGCGTGATGAGCTGGCCGTCGACTGCAGGCGCATGGTAGTAGGACTCGAAGAGCTCGTCGTACTCGGCCAGGAGCGTCTTCGCCGGCAGTGCCCGCAGCCTCGCGAGCGAGTCTTCGCCGTAACCGAGATGCGTCGCGAGGTGGCGTGCACGGCGCTCCTCGTTACCGAGCCCGTGCATCTCGCCGGGGAGGCCGTAGCCCGCGTTGCTCTGCAGCGCTGCGCGGTGGAACAGGCCGTCCGCCGCTGCCGTCGGCATCAGCGCGAGTATGTCCTGCGCGCCCGCCGATTCGCCGAACAGCATGACCCGATCCGGGTCGCCGCCGAAGGCCCGGATGTTGCGCTGTATCCATTCGAGCGCGGCAATGATGTCCCAGAGCCCGAAATTCGCGACGGGCGCATCGCGCGGCAGGTCCGGATGCGACAGGAACCCGAAAACACCGAGACGGTACGCGACCGACACGACGACGACGTCGCGCGTCGCGAGCTCGTGGCCGTGGTAGTTCGGCTCAAAGGACCAGCCGCTGTTGTTGCTGCCGCCGTGCACCCAGACCATGACCGGGAGGCTGGCATCCGCCCCCGGAGACGGCGTCCAGACGTTTAAGTACAGGCAGTCCTCGCTGACGATGAGGTCCGCGTAGTAGTCCCGCGAACCGCCGAAGCTCTCGGCCATGTAGCGGTACCAGTCGAGGATCCGCATCGTCTGCATGCAGGCCGGTGCGAATGTCGTCGCGTCCCGAACCGCCTTGCGGTTCTCAAGCGGCTGTGGCGCAGCCCAGCGCAGCTCGCCGACGGGTGGTTCCGCGAACGGCACGCCGAGGAACGCGGCCACGCCCCCGTCGCCGACGTACCTGCCGGTCAGCTGCTCGCCGTCTGCCGTGACGGCCGGTGCGGACGGCGAGCAGGCGGCGAGCGATCCGAGCAGCCCGGCGAGGAGCAGGCAGGAGACGATGCGCACGTCAGTCGATCTCCAGGATCACGGCGCCGCGCAGGCGGCCGTCTTCGACGAGGCCGTTGGCCTCCGCGATCTCGCCGAGCGGCAGCGTCGCGCCGATCCTGTGTTCGAGTCGGCCGGTCTCGAGCGCCGATTCGATGTCCGCAATCGCCTGTACCTTGGCCGCTTCCGGCATCGCGTAGACGATGATGAAGCGCACCGTGAGGTCCGCGTACATCATCTCGAAGAACGGCAACTCGGGCCGCGTGACCGCTGTCGAGGAATAGGTCGCGATCGTGCCGCCGGTCCGGAGCACGCGGAGCGCCACCGGCAGGTTGGCGCCGAACTCGACCTCGACGACCCGGTCGACGCGCTGTCCTTCTGTCGCTTCGAGCACGGCGTCGGCGAAGTCGTCTGCCCGGTGATCGACGACGGCCGCCGCCCCGGCTGCACGGCAGGCTTCGCGGTCGGCCTCGTTGCCGGCCGTCGCGACGACCCGCGCGCCAGCCTGGCTCGCCCACTGGATCGCATAATGCCCGACACGGCCGGCGCCGCCGGTCACGAGGATCGTCTGCCCGGCGACAGGGCCGTCGGCGAACACGGCCCGGTGGGCGGTCATCGCCGGGATGCCGAGGCAGGCGCCGACCGCGAAGGAGACACCGTCGGGCAGCGTCGGCGCGCGCGCCGCATCGATCGCCACGTACTCGGCGGCGGTCCCGAACCGGCGGCCGTACTGGGCCTGGTAGACCCAGGCACGTTCGCCGATGCGGGATTTGTCGACGCCGTCACCGACGGCTTCGATTTCGCCGGCACCGTCGCTGTTCGGGATCACGAAACCGTCGTCGAGCAGGTTCGGGAACGAGCCGGCCCGTTTCTTGACGTCGGAAGGATTGACGCCGCTCGTCCGCAGGCGGACGAGGACCTCGCCGGGCCCCGGCGACGGCGTATCGACTTCGCCGACTTCAAGGACCTCGGCCGCGGGGCCGAAACGCTCGAAATACGCGGCGCGCACGGCTCAGGACCGGGCGCAGCGCGGAGGGCCGGCGCTGGTGGCAATCGCGATGCTCACTGGCGTATTGTTGCGCATGATGAGCAAGGATAAAACCGAAGTCCTGCGGCTGCCGCGGAAGCACGCGCCGAAGGTGCGTCGCGAGGTCACGGCGGAGGACGGCCGGCAGCTCGTCGAAGAGCAGTCGCTCGCTCGCGCGATCATCGCCGGCCTCGTCGCCGTCGTCGTCTTCGCCGTGCTCTGGTCGATGCTCTCCGCCCTCGTGAGCCGCGTATTCCCGTGGCTGACGCTGCTGCTCGGGATCCTGGTCGGCCTGGTCGTCCGCCGGGCGGGGCACGGGATCGACTGGCGTTTCCCGGTCACGGCGGCGGTCATCGCGCTGGCCGGCGCGCTGGCCGGCAATGTCGTGGTTGCGGCAACGTTCACGGCGGCAGATTTCGGTACCGGTACGCTCAGGGTCCTGGGTGCCGTCACCGCGATGACCTGGCCGGTGTTTTTCACCGAGGTCATGACACCGGCGGACATCATCTACGGCCTGTTCGCCGGAGCGATCGCGGCATTTTATGCGCAACGCAGGCTGACGCGCGCGGAGTACCTTGCGCTGCGTCGCTTCGAGGAGGGCCACGATGGCGCCTGAACCGATGCAGGTGTACGGCGACTCGCGTTCGGGGAACAGCTACAAGGTCAGGCTGCTGTGCGCACAGCTCGGCATGCCGTTCGAATGGCACGAAGTCGACGTCGTTCGCGGCGAGACCCGTGCGCCTGCGTTTCTCGAGCTGAATCCGCTGGGCAAGGTGCCGGTCGTCGTTCTGGCCGACGGCCGGACGCTGACGGAGTCGAACGCGATCCTCTACTATCTGGCGGCGGAATCCGATCTCGCCGGGCGGGACGCGTTCGAGCGCGCCGACATCCTGCGCTGGATGTTCTTCGAGCAACACACGCTCGAGCCGAATCTCGCGACGGTGCGGTTCATCGTGCGCTTCCTCGGCGACCCGCCGGAGCGGCGCGACCAGGTCGAGGCGATGCGCGCCCGCGGCTACAAGGCCCTCGATACGCTGGAACAGCGGCTGGCAGGGCACGACTTCGTCGCCAACGACCGCTACAGCATCGCGGACATCTCTCTCTACGCTTACGTCCATGTCGCCGCGGAAGGCGGTTTCGACCTGCAACGCTTCCCCTGCGTGCGCGCCTGGCTCGGCCGCGTAGCCCGTCAGCCGGGCCATGTGCGGATGGAGAAAACCTCGAGTCCCTGAAGCGGCCGCTCAGACCGGCATCAGGACGCCGGCGGCAGGACGAATCGCCCGGCCCGCCATCGCCCGCAGCTGGCGCGTCACCAGTGTCTCGAGTTCGTTGACGGCGTCGACGATGCCGAGGAAATAGGGCGGGTTGCGCCGCAGGAGCGACCAGTCGTTGGCCTCGATGATGCGGACCAGGTGAGTGATGTTGTTGCGGATCGCGTCGATGTACGGGTTCTGCCCGTCGTAGAGGACTTCGATGTACCGATAGACGCGGTTGAATTTCTTGTGCAGCCGGTCGCGCATGACCTGCTGGTAGAAGACCGGCGTCTTCTTCAGGAGATCGGTGCCCGATTCGTAGCGCACCATGTACTCCCCCGGTTTCGCGTGCTCCACGGCGACACCGCCCACGACGAATTCCTTGTACAGCCGGTCGCGACACTTCTCCAGGTAGCAGCGGTCGGCCATCTGCGCCATCAGGTCGGCCGTGCCGATCAGGTGGCCGCAAATGATGTCGCGCGGGTCGTCGAGCTCGATTTCGTCGAGGTTCAGCTCGTAGCCGGTGAAGTGGACGATCATGCTGCTGACGGCCACGTCCTGGGCGAGCCCGATCTCGGGCAGATACCGGCGCAGGAAATCCGCGCTGCGCGAGACGTGGTACAGCGTGAACTCCGCACCGTTCGTGAATTCGCTGTCGCGCTGCACGTGGCGGATATAGCCGGAGTCGTGGAACAGCGACGTGATGATGGCCATCTGGGCGCGCCTTGCGCCGAGTCGTTCGCCCGGTTCGACGCTCCGCTCGTAGCCGACGAGGAGACGCGCGAGCGCCAGCGTCATGTCCAGCGTGTGCTGGACGTCGTGGTAGGTCGTGTCACAGCCGACGTAGCCGGGAAAGCGGCCGGTGAAAAGGCGTTCGAAGTCGTAAAAGGCGAGCCACAGCTTGTCGAAGGAAGCGCCCGGGAATGTCTCGGCGAACAGCGCCTGGACGGCGTTGCGGACGGCGACCGGGTTGCTCACCTGCACCGTGTTGGTCACGTCGTAATCGTTGCGGCGATCGTGGGACATGATGCGTTTCTGGTTCTTGTTTTTCTGAGGCCCGCGAACGCGAGTGCCGGGTGAAGGACTACTCACTTTCGCTCCCGGGTCCGGCATGGACGTTCGACCATCATACACACGGCTGAAACCAGCTGCTCCGGTAAATTCCGTAATATGTCACGTTGCGAATTCACGCGACAGCGCCGTTTGTCGTTCAGACGTCGAATTCCGCGACGACCGGTGCATGGTCGGACGGCCGTTCCCAGCCGCGGGGCTCGCGGTCGATGTAACTGGCCGTGCAGGCGTCGGTCATCGCGGGGCTGGTCAGGATCAGGTCGATCCGGAGGCCCGCGTCACGGCGGAAACCCGCGGCGCGGTAATCCCACCAGCTGAAGCTTTTCTCGGGCTGGTCGAACTTGCGGAATACGTCGGTCAGGCCGAGACCGATCAGCTCGCCGAGCGCAGCGCGTTCCGCCGGGCTGCAGAGTATGGCATCGCCCCACTTTTCCGGGTCGTAGACGTCCTCGTCGGCCGGCGCGATGTTGAAATCACCGAGCACGACGAGATTGGGATGCCGGTCCAGCTCGTCGGCGAGCCAGTCCCTGAGCGCCGCGAGCCAGCCGAGCTTGTAGTCGTACTTGTCGGAGCCGACCGCCTGGCCGTTCGGCACGTAGAGGTTGACGATGCGGATGCCGGCGACGGTGGCGGCGAGCACGCGGCGCTGCGGATCGTCCAGCCCCGGGATCCCGGTCACCGGGTCCCCGATCGGGGACCGGCTCAGCGTGGCCACCCCATTGTAGGTCTTCTGCCCGTTGGCGAGCGACTCGTAGCCTGCCGCGGCGACCTCGTCAGCCGGAAAAGCCTCGGTGACCTGCTTGATCTCCTGCAGGACCAGCACGTCGGGCGCGTGTTCTTCGAGCCATGCGAGCACCTGCGGCGCCCGGACTTTCATCGAGTTGACGTTCCAGCTGGCGATCTTCATTGGTTCTCGATACCGGCGTGCCGCAGCAGCGCGTCGATCCGGGGTTTGCGGCCGCGGAACGCAATGAACGCCTGCATGATATCCCGGCTGCCGCCGATCTCGAGGATTTCCTCGCGGAAGCGGCGGGCGGTCGCCGCGTCGAAGATACCTGCTTCCTCGAACGCGCCGAATGCATCGGCGGCCAGCACCTCGGCCCACTTGTAGCTGTAATACCCGGCCCCGTAGCCGCCCCCGAAGATATGGGAAAAACTGTGCGGGAAGCGGTTGTAGTCCGGGTGCGGTACCAGCGCCACGCGGTCGCGGACCTCGCGCAGGATCGCGAGCGGGTCAGTGCCCGTGTCCGGCGCGTACTCGACGTGCAGGCGGAAGTCGAACAGAGCGAACTCGAGCTGCCTCAGCATCGCGAGCGCGGCCCCCGCGTGGCGCGAGTCGTCGAGTCTGTTGAAGAGCTCACGCGGCAGCGGCGCGCCGGTCTCGACATGGGCGGAGCAACTTTCGAGCACCTCGAAGTTCCAGGCGAAATTCTCCATGAACTGGCTCGGCAGTTCGACCGCGTCCCACGGGACGCCGTTGATGCCGGCGATGCTCGGGTAGTCGATGCGCGTCAGCAGGTGATGCAGCATGTGGCCGAACTCGTGGAACAGCGTCACGACGTCGGTATGGGTCAAAAGCGACGGCCGACCGTTGCCCGCCGGCGGGAAGTTGCAGACGAGGTAGCCGACGGGCTGCGCAGTCGCGTTTTCCAGGCGCATGCGGCTCGTGTAGTCGGCGACCCAGGCGCCGTGCGCTTGCCACTGCGGGCGTGGAGATCGGTGTAGAAACCGCCGATCTCTCCGCCGTCCGCGTCATCGACGCGGTAGTAGCGCACGTCGGGGTGCCAGACGGGCTTGCCCTCTTCCGCCGTGAGCCGGATGTCGTAGAGGCGTTCGGCAAGCCCGAACAGGCCCGCGACGACGCGCTCGGCCGGAAAATACTGCCGCAGCTCCTCGTTCGAGATCGAGTAGCGTGCCTGCTTGAACTTCTCGAGCCAGAACGAGACGTCCCAGGCCTCGAGGCGCATGCCGGCCAGCTCCTCGAGCGCCGCGACCTCGCGCGCGCCGGCCGGCCGGGAGCGGTCCGCGAGCTCGTTGAGGAAGTCGAGGACCTCGGCCGGTGACCCGGCCATCTTGGTTGCGAGCGAGTACTCGGCGTAGTTGTCGAAACCGACGAGGCGCGCCGCTTCGTAACGGAGGGCGAGAATCTTCGCGATGTTCGCGCTGTTGTCCCAGTCCGGGTTCTCGCCCTGGTCCGAGGCGCGCGTCAGCCACGCGCGGTATAGCGTCTCGCGCAGCCCGCGATCCTCGGCATGCATCATGACGTCGTGGTAGGTCGGGAAGTCGAGCGTGAGAACGTAGCCCTCGAGGCCGCGTTCTTCGGCCTCGACTGCGGCGCGCTCGATCGTGTGCGCAGCGAGACCGGCCAGCGCGTCCTCGTCCTCCAGGTGCAGGCTCCAGGCGTCGGAGGCGTCCTGCACGTTGTGCTCGAACGCGGCCTGCGTCGTCGCGAGTTCCTGCATTATGTCCTTGAAGCGCGCTTTGTCGGCGTCGGGGAGATCCACGCCCGCGAGGTGGAAGTCGCGCAGCGCCTGGCGGACGAGACTCCTGCGTGCGGCATCTGCTTCGCTGCCGAGGCTGTCTCCGACCGCGGCAAACGCGCGTTGCAGCCGCGCGTCCTGCGCGAGCTCGGTGCCGTACTCGGTCAAGAGCGGCAGCGCGTCGTTGTAGGCTTCGCGCCAGTCCTCGGAGCCCAGCACGCCCTGCAGGTGACTGACCGGACTCCAGGCTTTGGAGAGTGCCTGGTCCATGATCTCGAGCGGCGCGACGAGGGAGTCGAAAGTGGGTTCGGCGTCGCCTTCCAGCAGGGATTCGAGCTTTTGGCGATTGGCTGCGATAAGCTCGCGGATCGCCGGAACGACGTGCTCCGGAGCGATGTCTGCGAAACGCGGCAATTCGCCCGCGTCGATCAGCGGGTTGTTCATAGGGGTCTGGCTCTGGAAAATCCGGCGCGCGATGTTATCACAAGGCGGTTCGAGGAGGCGGGTTTGACCAGGGAATACGACGTTCTGGTGCTGGGGGGCGGCAGCGGTGGTATCGCCCATGCGCGGCGGGCCGCGGAACACGGGGCCCGCGTGGCCGTGTTCGAATCGGGGCGCCTGGGCGGAACCTGCGTCAACGTGGGCTGCGTTCCCAAGAAAGTCATGTGGTATGCGGCGCACGCTGCGCACCAGTTCGCCCATGCCGCGGAATACGGGTTTTCGTGGCGCCAGGACGGGCACGACTGGGGCGCGCTCAAGGAGCGGCGGGACGCCTACATCCGGCGCCTGAACGGCATCTACGAGCGGAATCTCGACAACAGCGGCGTCGACTACGTAGCGGAACGTGCCGCGTTCGTCGACGCGCACACCGTGCAGGCCGGCGGTGAGACCTGGCGCGGCGAGCGCATTGTCATCGCGACGGGCGGGCGACCCATCGTGCCGGACATCGAGGGTGCCGGGCTCGGCATCACGTCCGACGATTTTTTCGAGCTCGAGGAGCGTCCGGAACGGGTCCTCATCGCGGGCAGCGGCTACGTCGCCGTAGAGCTGGCCGGCGTGTTCCACGCGCTGGGCAGCCGCACGCAGGTCGTCGTGCGCAGGGACGGCGTCGTCCGCGACTTCGACCCGATGCTCGGCTCCGAGGTCATGGCCGCCATGATCAAGCACGGGATCGAAGTCGTGACCGGCGTCGTGCCGAAAGCGCTCGAGGAAGACGGCGACGGGATCCTGATGCACGCAGGGGACGGCCGGACGTTCGGCCCGGCGGACTGCGTGCTGTGGGCGGTAGGCCGGTCGCCGAACACCGACGGGCTGGAGCTCAAGGCGGCCGGCGTCGAAACGGACGCAAAGGGCTTCGTGCCCGTCGACGAGCTGCAGCAGACGAACGTCGAGCACATCTTTGCAATCGGCGACGTGACGGGTCGTGCGGCGCTGACGCCGGTGGCCATCGCGGCCGGTCGCCGGCTCGCCGACCGCCTCTACGGCGGCATGGAAGGCCGACGGCTCGAATACGAATGCATCCCGACAGTCATCTTCAGCCATCCCCCGATGGGCACGGTCGGCCTCGGCGAGGATGAAGCACGCGCCGAGTACGGCGACGAAGTGAAGATCTACATGTCGAGTTTCGTCCCGATGTACTACGCGCTCGGCGACGACAAGGAGCGGGCCTGCATGAAACTCATCACGGTGGGCGCCGACGAGCGCATCGTCGGTTGCCACATCATCGGCGACGGCGCCGACGAAATGCTGCAGGGTTTCGCCGTGGCGATCCGGATGGGAGCGACCAAGGCGGACTTCGACGACACCGTGGCGATCCATCCCACGAGCGCCGAAGAGCTCGTGACTATGCGCTGATCGAGATCTGCTTCAGGACCGGCGCCGTGTTCGGGCGCACGCCGCGCCAGATGTGGAACGATTCCGCTGCCTGCTCGACGAGCATGCCCCAGCCCATCAGCGACTTCTTCGCGCCGTGCTCGCGGGCCCAGGCACTGAACGGCGTCGGCGAAAGGCCGTACGACAGGTCGTAGCAAAACGTGTCCGGGCCGACGGCAGCGGCGGGGTACGGCGGCGCCTCGCCCTTCACGCCCGCCGAAGTCGCGTTGATCACGAGATCGTAGGCTGGGTCAGCCGGCACGGCGTCGAAGCGGCACGCCGAAACGGGGCCCAGGCTGCCGAAGCGTTCGACGAGCCGCTCCGCCTTGTCGAGCGTGCGGTTGGCGATGACGAGCCCGGCAGGCTGCATCTCGAGCAGGGGGCCGACGATGCCGCGGGTGGCGCCGCCGGCTCCGAGGATCAGCAGGCGGGCACCCTCGAGATTCAGGCCCTGGTTCACGACGAGGTCGCGCAGGAGCCCGATGCCGTCCGTGTTGTCGCCGTGAATCTCGCCCTCGCGGAACGACAGGGTGTTCGCAGCGCCGGCCGTCGTGGCCCGCTCGCTCAGGTGATCGGTCAGGCGCAGGACGGCTTGCTTGTGCGGCACGGTGATGTTGAGCCCTTTGCCGCCCGTGCGCTGGAACTGGCGAATGGCCGTCTCCAGCTTGTCGGGCGCGACCTGCAGCAGTTCGTACTGGATTTTTTCCCCGGTCTCGAGGGCGAACAGGCGATGGATGACGGGTGAACGGCTGTGCGAGACCGGGTAGCCCATGACCCCGTAGCGATCGATGGTCGTGGTCCGGGCGGCCGCTGCGTCGGTCCCGGTCACGCTGCGCCGCTCAGTTGCCCAGCCAGCGCGCGGCGGCGAGAGCGTAGTAGGTCAGGATGCCGGCCGCGCCGGCCCGCTTGATGCAGGTGAGCGCTTCGAGCACGGCCTTTTTCTCGTCGAGCCAGCCATTACCCGCGGCGGCCTTGAGCATCGCGTACTCGCCGCTGACCTGGTAGGCGAAGGTCGGTACCCCGAAAGTTTCCGTGACCCGCCGGACGACGTCGAGATAGGGCAGCGCGGGTTTCACCATGACGAAATCGGCGCCCTCGCCGATGTCGAGGCCGACCTCGCGCAGCGCTTCGTCGCTGTTGGCCGGCGCCATCTGGTAGGTGGCCTTGTCACCGCCGCCGAGATTCGCGGCCGAACCGACGGCGTCGCGAAACGGGCCGTAGAAACAGGAGGCGTACTTCGCAGCGTAGGCGAGGATCAGTGTGTCGACGTGTCCGTCGGCCTCCAGCGCGTCGCGGATTGCACCGATGCGGCCGTCCATCATGTCGGACGGGGCGACGACGTCCGCGCCGGCCTCCGCGTGCGACACGGCCTGGCGCACGAGCATCTCGACCGTCACGTCGTTCAGCACGTAGCCCGAATCGTCGATGATGCCGTCCTGGCCGTGGGTGGTGTACGGATCCAGCGCGACGTCGGTGACGACAGTGAGATCCGGGCAGGCATCCTTGATCGAGCGGATCGCGCGCTGTACGAGCCCGTCGGGGTTGCAGCATTCCGCGCCGTCGAGCGACTTCTTTTCGCTGCCGACGACCGGGAACAGGGCCACGGCCGGTATGCCCAGGCGTACCGCGTCCTTGAGTTCGGTTACGAGCTTGTCGATACTCTTGCGCTCGATACCGGGCATCGACGGCACCGCCTCGACCTGGCCGCGGCCCTCGAGGACGAAGACCGGGTAAATGAAGTCGTCGACCGCAAGCGTGGTCTCGGCGACCAGGCGCCGCAGCGCCGCGGTCCGGCGACTGCGGCGGGGGCGGGTCCGGGGGAACTGACCGGGCGGCTGCTGACTCATAGAATAACAATCAATGCCAAGAACCCATTATTTTCCCTGTATTTACATGCGGATTCCATGCCTGGGCCCGAAAATCCCGGGGAAACGGTAATAAATCGCACATGACCCCGGTCCCCTCGAATGCATAGCACCGGTGCCGCCAGCAAGCGGCGGGCGCGATTCGATCGCCTCGTGGGCGTATTTCACGACGACATGTTTCGCTACGCCGCCTGGCTCAGCCGGGACCGGTCCGTTGCGGAGGACGTCGTACAGGAGGCCCTGCTCCGGGCCTGGAAGTCGCTCGACGGCCTGCGTGACGACGACGCGGCGAAGTCCTGGTTGCTGACGATCGTGCGGCGGGAGAACGCGCGCTACTTCGAGCGCAAGCGCCTCGATACCGTCGACGTCGACGACCTGACGCCGTCGCAGGAGGCCATGCTGGCCGAGGCGCCCGACGAGGACACGGGCGAGATCAGGCGGGCGGTGTATGCACTGGAAGACGAGTACCGCGAGCCGCTCGTGTTACAGGTTCTGATGGGACTCAGCACGAAAGAGATCGCGAAACAGATGGACCTCACGCAGGGCGCGGTACTGACGCGGCTGCACAGGGCGCGACTGAAACTGAAGGACATGCTGGACGAATGAACCGGCGCTGCCGGGCCGATGAGAAAATGAACTGCGAAGAGTACAGACAGGCGACGGGCGCCGACCCGCACTTCGAGGACGAGACCGGGCACGCGGCCGGTTGCCCCGAATGCCGGGCGTTTCGCGACGAGATGATCGCGCTCGATGCGAGAATCGGGCGCGCGCTCGCAATCGACGTGCCGCCGGTCAAGGTACCCGCATTGCCGGACGTCGACGCGGACGCCGTGGTCGACCTCGGCGCCCGGCGGCGGCTGACCGGGCCGGCGTGGTTCGCGCTGGCGGCATCCGTCGTGCTCGCCGCCGTGCTGGGCTTTCGCATGCTCGGCACCGGGATCCAGTACGACTCCCTCGCGGACGAGGTGCTGGCCCATATCGACCACGAACCCTGGGCGATGCGGGTGACCGATGAGCCGGTCGCTGCGGCGCGCCTCGACGCGGTCGCCGGGCCGGTCGCCGAGATCGGCGCCGGTGCGCCGCTCGTGACCTATGCGCAGACCTGCGTGATCAACGGCAAGAAGGTACCCCACCTCGTGATGCAGGGCACCGAAGGCCCCGTGATGATCCTGCTGCTGCACGACGAAAAGGTCGACGCGGCGATTCCGCTAGGCGACGAGAGCCTGCACGGCGTCATCCTGCCCGTGGCCAACGGCAGCATCGCGATCGTGGGCGCGAGGAACGAGCCCATCGAGGCGCTCGAAACGGCGATAGTGAATTCGGTGACGTGGCAGATCTAGCAGAGCGCGTTGCCAGGCAAGACGCCCGAAGGGGGCGAAATCCACAACAGGAGAGAGATGATGTCAGACAAGAAAGTGATCAAACCCGTAGCGTTGGCCGTCGGCGCGGCCCTGGCCGGCTCGTTCGCGCTGACCGGTGCCGCGATCGCGGACGGCGCCAGCAACCCGTTCGAGATGTCGACGCTGAAGTCGGGCTACATGCTCGGCGCCGGCGAAGGCTCCTGCGGCGGCGACAAGGAAGGCAAGGGTGCCGAGGGCAGCTGCGGCGAAGGGTCCTGCGGCGAGTCCGGCGAGAAGGAAGGCGAAGGCAGCTGCGGTGAAGGCGGCAAGGAAGGCAAGGAAGGCGAAGGCAGCTGCGGTGAAGGTTCCTGCGGCGAAGCTGACGAAGAGAAGGATGCGGAAGGGGCCTGCGGCGAAGGATCCTGCGGCGGCTCGGTCTGACAGCCGGCCGGCGCCGAGGCGCCAGGAAAAGCCCGCGCAGCCGCGCGGGCTTTTTTTGCGTGATGGCCGGAAACGGGCCATGCGTCCCGGGCCCGGCGATGGTAACGTTTTTGACCGGTTCATCGATTGCGCGGCGGATACCCGCTTATGAACGACAAGATCGTGCGTTGCGCGTGGGCGGAAGGCGCCGGCGATACCTATATCGAGTATCACGACACGGAGTGGGGCGTCCCGGTCTGGGACGACCGCGTGCAGTTCGAATTCCTCGTCCTCGAGGGCGCGCAGGCGGGACTCTCCTGGTCCACGATCCTCAACAAGCGCGAGGGTTACCGCAAGGCGTTCGCCGGCTTCGACCCGGAGAAGGTGGCACGCTTCACGGAGAAGCGCATCGAGAAGATGCTCAGGGACCCGGGCATCGTGCGCAATCGCCAGAAGGTGCAGTCGGCCGTCGGCAATGCGCAGGCCTTCCTCGCCGTGCAGGAGGAATTCGGCAGTTTCAGCGACTACCTGTGGGGATTCGTCGACGGTGAGCCCGTCATCAACCGGCACCGTCGGGACAGCGACATCCCGGCGACTTCGCCGCTGTCGGACGCGATCTCGAAGGACCTGAAGAGCCGTGGCTTCCGTTTCGTCGGCAGCACGATCGTCTACGCGCACATCCAGGCGACCGGGATCGTCAACGATCACGTGACACGCTGCTTCCGGCACCGGGCCGTAAGGGATCTCGCCGCGAAAAAAAGACGCTGAGCCGGCCCGTCCCCGCAGCTTGCATTTGCCCGGTGCGAAGGGGATTATCGGGCAAACCAGACAATAAAAAGCTACGCCGGGGGGTGAGTGCAATGACCGACGACTTCAGGAGCCAGCCGTCCATCACGTTCTGGATCATCGGCGGCGCCGCGCTGATCTGGAACCTGTTCGGCATGATCATCTACGTCGGCCAGGTGACCGCGACGCCGGAAGCCCTCGCCGAGGGCGGCTACACGCCCGAGCAGATCGCGTTCGTCGAGGCGACACCGGCCTGGGTGACGTCGGCGTTCGCGCTCGCCGTCACGACCGGCGTCCTGGGCTCCATCCTCTTGCTCCTGAGGAAAGCACTGGCGCTGCCGGTCTTCGTCCTGTCGCTGGTCGCGATCCTCGCCCAGAATGTCTACAGTCACGTGCTGAACGATGCGGTGGCCGTATTCGGGTCGGGCGTGCTCGTGATCCCGACGACGGTGATCGTGATCGCCGTCGCGCTGGTCTGGTACTCGAGGTCCGTCAAGGCCAAAGGCTGGATCAGCTAGGGCCCCCGCCGGCCGGATTCCCGGCCCCGCGCTAGTTCCCGATGCGGATGACCGTGATGGCCGACAGGCCCTGCGGCGTGTTGTGCGAGATGCCGCCCAGGTAGATCGTATCCGCCAGGAGTCCCGACCACGTGACGTCGACCGTGCCTGTCTCCCCGGCGTTGACGAAGGCGGGGCCGCTCGCGGTCATGTTGCCCTGGTCGTCGTCGAGCCCGAACGACCAGGCCAGCAGCGTGTAGTTGGCGCCAGGACCGCCGGCGACCTGGTCGGTTTCGAAGCCGTGCACGAGCACGGCGTAGCGCCCGGCCTGCGGCAGCAGCCGGTTGACCTCCTCTTCCGATGTTGCGTTGCCGCTCTCGGCGATCGGCACGCAGTTGACGTTGTCGGGGCAGAAGTAGACGTAGAGGTCGAGGTCGTCCTCGCCGTCGGTCAGCGCGTCGAACAATGCGAACCGCACGTAGGCCTGGTCGGCCGGCACGTCGATCAGGTGCGCGGTTACGCCATTCGTCGTGCGGAAACTGAAGGTCTTGGTCGGGTCGTTGTCGACGAAACCGGGCACGACGAGCGGCAGCCTGAGCCCGTGCACGCCGGGCGCATAGGCGCCGGTGTAGCCGAACTCGACCGGGAAGGCGAGCGTGCCGCTCTCGCCGAAAGCCGTGACCTGTGCCGGCGCCGTGACCGAGATCGGCCGGATAGCGAGCGTGCTGAACACTTCGTTCTCGCCGTCGTCCCAGGTCAGCGAGCCGAAGCGCCACTGGTCGAGCGGCCCGGACTCGGAAGTGAACGTGACGTCGAAGGTCGCCGACTCGCCCGGACCGAGTGACACGAGCGGCGGGTCGACGGTGACCGCAACGCCGGCCGGTGCAACGACACGCGCGGTCCAGGACGCCGCGGCATCCGAGACGTTGGTCACACGTCGCGCCACGGTCCGGCTGCTCGCAAGTCGGGCGACGGCGATGGACGGCTGGTTGAGCGCCGCGGCGTTGAAGTCGAACCCGGACGTCTCGAGGGCCGCGCAGCGTGCTTCCGGTACCGCACCGGTCGCGTTGCCGCAGGCGAAGGCATCGTATTCGTCGTTGCTGACGTCGTAGACGAGCCCGGGCGCAAAGGCCGCGTTCGGGACGATGTGACCCGCGCCGAAGTCGAACGGGATGGCCGGTGTCTCGAGGTCGCTGGCGGTGACGTCCCGGCGCGCGGTCGTCATCAGTGCGGACTTGATAGCGGCGGGACTCCACTCCGGGTGTGCCTGGCGCAGCAGTGCGGCAACGCCGGCGACGTGCGGGGTGGACATCGACGTTCCCGACAGGTACGCGAATTCCTCGCCTGGCGTCGCGTTGGCAGCGTCCGGCGTGAAGCCGGCCAGGATGTTGACACCGGGCGCGGTGACGTCAGGCTTCAGGATGTCCGGCACGGGACCCGGTCCGCGCGCGGAGAACGAGGCCATCGCGTTGCCTGAATCCGTTTCCGTCAGCAGCAACCCGGCATCGAGCAGTACGTCGACGTCTTTGCCGGCGTCGAGTTCCTCCAGAATGAGGTTGCCGTCGGCCTGGCCCAGCATCACGGCGGGGATGTCGATGCCCTCGCCCGAACCGTTCATCACGATCGGGGCACCGGCGATGTTGTAGACGATGACGGCGACCGCACCCGCGTCCTCGGCATTGCCGATCTTGACGTCGAAATTGCAGCCGCCGCGCTGGACGAGCGCGATGCGGCCCGAAATCTCGTCGTCGTTGACGAGCGGCTCGCAGGCGTCCGACGTCGTGCCCGCACCGCCGCCGTCGAGGACGTCCTCGCCGTCGTCGGCGAGGACGACGGCCTCCTCGATCGGGCCGCGGTCGGCCAGCCGCGGCGTGAAGTTGGCTTCCTTGATGGCCATAAGGCCCGCGATGTCGGCAGGTGCGAGCACCTCGAGTGCCTCGGACGACGATTCGCCGTCCCGTGTCGAGGCGCCGGTCGTGATCACCCAGGGCGTGCCGGCCGGCGAGCCGATGGTGCCGAGATTCGGCCCTTCGTTGCCGGCGGCGACGACGGTCAGGATGCCCGCCTTGGTTGCCGCGAGCAGCGCGACGTCGTCGGGCGCCGTGACCGTGGTGAGCGAACTGCCGACCGAGTAGTTGATGATGTCGACGCCGTCGGCGACGGCCGCGTCGATCGCGTTTGCGAGGTCCGAGGTGTTGCAGCTCGCGCGCAGGTCGTCCGGCCTGAGCCAGCAGGCCTTGTAGGCGGCGATCCGGGCGCGCGGGGCAATGCCCTCGATGCGGCCGAGGAAGGCATTGAAAATCGATGCGCGGACGCGATTGCCCGCGGCCGTCGTGGCCGTGTGCGTGCCATGCCCGTCCACGTCGCGCGCGGAAAAGATCTCACCCTCGTCGATCGGCCCCGTCGACCGTGCGCCGGCGTCGAACCAGCGGGCGCCGATCAGCTTGTTGTTGCAGTCGGACTCGAGGAATCGTTCGCCGGCCTGGCAGGTACCGTTCCAGCCCTCCGGTGGCTCGAAGGTCAGCACGTCGTCGCGCCGGTCGAAGCGATGACAAAGCCAGCGGCCGAGGAACGAGTTCTCGGCCCAGCTGCTCTCGCAGAGCTGCGGCCGGTCGGCCCGGCGCGTGTCGCTTAAGCCCGGGTGTTCCGGGTAGATGCCGCTGTCGATGATGCCGATCACGACGCCCTCGCCGTCGAGGCCGCGCGCGCCGCGCAGCCCGTCGGCATTGGCGAACAGGTCGAGGAACTCGAGACTGAAGTTGGTTGCGAGCGGCCGCACCTCGTCTTCCCAGACCGCCGTCACCTCGGGCAGGCTCTCGAGCTTGTGCGCGTCGACCGGGCGCATGCGCGCCGCGAAGCCGTTCAGGCCGTAGTGATAGCGGTAGACGAGCTCGGCATCGCGGCCAGCCTTCGCGAGGACGTTGTCCTGCTGGCGGGCCAGCGCCGCCACGTGCGCCTCGATCGCAGGGTTCGACTTGTCGAAGCGGGTCCGCGGGGCCGTAATCCCCTGCGCCCGGACGCCGCCCGACTTGAGCGCCGCGAAATGCTCGGCGGCCGAAGGCGCCGCGAGCTGCACGATGTAGGTCTTCCGTGCCGCGGGATCCTCGCTGCCCGCGAGCCGGATCGCGCCGAGACTACCGGCGTCGGTCAGGACAGATTCGCTCTCCCCTGCTTGCGAACCGGCGGCCAGCACGAGCGCCGCGAGGGACAGGAAGCAAACGGTGCTGAAGCGGCTCATGGGTGCGGAAGGGATTGCGAAACGTGATTATTCGTCGCGGTAACCGGCGACCTCGGCCGCGGAGTATTCGACCCCGAGTCCCAGCGCGATGCGGTTGACGAAATTGAAGTAGGCAACGACCAGCGTCAGATCCAGTATGTCGCCGTCGGACAGGCCGACGGCGCGGAGCTCGCCCAGGTCCGATTCGGTCATCGCCGCGGGTGCCGAAGTCAGTTTCTCGGCGTGCCGGACGATATTGCTGAGCCGCGGCTCCAGCGTCTCGAGCCCGTCGGCCGCGGCCAGCATCCCGAGCGTTTCCTCGTCCTCGACGTAGCGTGCAAGCGCCTCCCGGTGGTGCGCCACGCAATAGTCGCACTCGTTGGTTGCGGATACGACGACGGCCACCGCCTCGCGCTCGAGCCGGGACAGCCCCGATCGTCCGAACATCAGCGTCATGTACAGCTCGAGATGCCCGCCGAGTGCGGCGGGATTCAGGCTGTGGACCTTGAGGATGTTCGAGACCTTGCCGCGCTGGCGCACGAGTTCGTCGTAGAGCGCGGCGAGTTCGCCGTCGGCCTCACTCGCTTCGATTTCTTCGATCCAGGACATGTTGTACCCCGGCCACGACGTTACCATCGCCGCCGGGAAAATAGAATGCGGGTCAGCCGGCGCCTGCGAGCCAGTCGCGGGGTTTGAGGTAGTCCCGGTAGAGCTTCTCCTCCGGGGAACCGGGCTCGGGCTGCCAGTCGTATTCCCAGCGCGCGCGGGGCGGGAGGGACATCAGGATGGACTCGGTACGGCCGCCGGACTGCAGCCCGAACAGTGTGCCACGGTCGTAGATCAGGTTGAACTCCACGTAGCGTCCGCGCCGGTAGAGCTGGAATTCGCGCTGCCGCTCGCCGTAGCGATGGCCGCGGCGCTTCCTGACGAGCGGGAGGTAGGCAGGCAGGAAACTCTCGCCCACGGACTGCAGGAACTCGAAACTCTTCTCGAAGCCGGGTTCGTTGACGTCGTCGAAGAACAGGCCGCCCACGCCGCGCGTCTCGTTGCGATGCTTGAGGAAAAAATACTCGTCGCACCAGGCCTTGAAGCGCGGATAGACGTCGTCGCCGAAGGGCCGGCAGGCTTCCCGCGCGATCTCGTGCCAGTGCACGACGTCCTCGCGGAACGGATAGAACGGTGTCAGGTCGAAGCCGCCGCCGAACCACCACACCGGCTTCGCGCCCGTCCCGCCCGCCGTGAAAAAGCGAAAGTTCGCGTGCGTGGTGGGCACATACGGATTGAGCGGATGGATGACCAGGGAGACGCCGACCGCCTGGAAGCTGCGGCCGGCGAGTTCCGGCCGCGCTTTCGTGGCCGACGGGGGCATCTCGTCGCCGTGCACGTGGGAAAAGCCGACGCCGGCCTGCTCGAAGATGCGGCCGTCCCGGAGTACGCAGGACAACCCCCCGCCCCCGCCGGGCCGGTCCCAGGCATCGCGCCGGAACCTCGCCTTGCCGTCGAGTTGCTCGAGCTCGGCGACGATGCGCATCTGCAGGCCCTGGAGATAGTCGCGGACGCGGTCGAGGTCGCTCATGCCACGCCTTTGCGGAGAATCGTGCCGGTCTCGAGGTCGCGGATCTCTGAGGCGCCGCGCGCGGGGCCGCAGTCCCCCGGCACGAGGTAGTCGACCCGGTCGTGGAACTGGCGCCTCAGCACGTAGCGGTTACGTGCGACGGGCTGACCCGCAATGTTGGCGCTCGTCGAGACCAGCGGCGAGTCGACTTCCCGGCACAGCGCGCGCGCGACGGGATTCGTCGTCAAGCGCACGGCGAGCTTTTCGTGGTCACCGCGGACGAGCGGCGAGACCCGGTCGAGGGCGGGTACGAGCCAGGTGACGGGCCGTTCCGGGTCGGGTTCGGGCAGCGCGGAAGCGCCGGGCCCTATCCAGTCTTCGAGCTGGCCGGCGTCGGCCGCGATCAGGATCAGGCCCTTGGCGGGGTCGCGGCGCTTGATCGTCAGCAGCTCGATCAGGGCGAGCGGGTCGTCCGGCATGCAGGACAGGCCGTAGACGCCCTCGGTCGGACAGGTCACGACGCCGCTGCCCAGGAGGACGTCGGCTGCCTGTCTCAGGTGGATGTCCATCGCGCCGGCCGGCGGC
>JAWWBD010000028.1:0-21210 GCA_033721115.1 Woeseiaceae bacterium
GTCATGCCGAGCGGTGCCAGCAGGCGGTCGGCAAGCAGCGCCGGGTAGGGCTTGCCGAGTGCGCGTTCGAGCTCGAGACCCAGCGCGGCATAGCCCACGTTGGAGTAATGACCCTCGGTGCCGGGCTCGAACCGCAATTCCGCGTCCGCCAGGTAGGTGCGCAGTGCCTCGCTGGACGGGAAGCGACCGCTGTACCAGTAGCCGAAATCGCCCTCACGCTCGAGGCCGGACGCATGGGCCAGCAGGTCCCTGACGCGGACGACATCCGCAGGAATCGAGGGCACCGGGTCATCGAGCACGACGGCACCATTCGCGACCAGGTCGAGCACCAGCGCGGCCGTGAGTACCTTGCTGAGCGAGCCGATGTAAAAGCGGGTGTCGGCGGTGACCTGCCGGCCGGTTTCGAGGTCGGCCAGCCCGCTTGCGCCGAGAAACTGCGCCGTCCCGCCGCTGACGACCACGGCGGCGGCACCCGGCACCGCCTGCTCGGACCGCATGTGGTCGAGAATGCCCTGAAAATCAGCGGCTGACGTGACGGGCAGCGCGACGAGCATCAGCAGGGCCTTCACGGCGTTACACTGGGGACGAGAGGTCCGATCATCGGCCCATGATAGGCGATGTGCAGCGCGAAGCGCCGGGTACAGGCGCGGCACCAGCATGCCGCCGGTCGCAGAATCGGAGACCGGCCACCGTTTATTGTTCAATGGAACCGTTTCGGCCGCCCGGTCGTGAAATAGTTGCAGACTGCCCGTGAGAGGCAGGCCCGAGAGGTATACACGCGATGCCCGAGAAACCGTCCTGGATCGGCGCGAAGGCGTTCGGCGACGATGCCGGCGACCTGGTGACGGTCCGGTACGCCTCACACGACGAGGCCATGCGGTTCATGCGGGACGTCCTGGCCGGGGACCAGGGCGTCGGCCTGATCGAGGGCCCGCAGGGGTCCGGTAAATCGACGACCGTGCGGCGCATGGCCGACCGGCTGCCGGGCGAAGTCGCGGTTGCGCTCATCGACGGCACGCGCATCAAGCCCCGCGAGTTCCTGTCGCGCGTGCTCGCGCAGTATGGCTACGACACAGGACTCGAGTCCGTCGACGGCCTGCTGAAGATGGTCAACATGTTCGCGGTGCAGCAAACCCGGGCGACCGAGCCGCCGGTGCTGATCGTCGACAATGCCGACCAGATGTATCCGGGCGCGCTGCGCATGATCAATACGCTGGCGGCGCTGTCGACCGGTCCGCGCTATGTACTGCGCATCATCCTGACAGGGGGCGAGACGCTCGGCAGCATCGTCGCGCACGAGACCATGACCGCTGTCGCCGGGCGCAGTGCCGGCAGCCTGCTTTTGAAACCGATGTCGCTGCGGGAAGGGTTGCTTTACCTGCATGCCCGGCTCAACGCGGCCGGCGTCAACAATGCCGATACGGTGTTCCCGGTCGACGTCTGTGACCGGCTTTACCAGCAATCGGGCGGCTGGCCCGGATTGATGAACCGCTATGCCGTGGAGGCGATAGGGCGGGCAGCGACGTTCCCCGTCCGCGAAAGCGATACCTGGCCGCAGGCGGACACGAGCGAGGTCCCGGCGGTCGAGGAGACCGCAGCCCGGATACCGGTGCTCGATGCGGCCGAAGCGGTCGACACGGCACCGCCGGCGCTGATCGTCACCCGCGATGGAGCACTCGTCGACACTTTCGAAATCCGGGACAAAAAGATCCTCATCGGACGCTCCGACTTCGCAGACCTGGTCGTCGACGACGAATTCGCGAGCAAGATACACCTGGCACTGCTGCTGTATTCGGACGCGCTGGTATTGCTGGACCTCAACAGCGCGAACGGCACGACGGTGAATTCGGTGCGCGTTCGCAGTACGGTGCTGAAGAGCGACGACATCATCTCCCTCGGGCATCACCGGCTCAAGGTTCAGAATGCGCCGGCGATCGGGCCCGAGATCGAACGGCTGCTGCAGAGCCCGGATACGGTCAAGATGAAACACCTCGTCGACATCCGCCGCCAGCGCGCACGGCGTGCCCAGCTCGCCGCCATCAAAGGCGACAAGCGCGGCTGACTTCCCTCGGACAAAAAGGCCGGGGCACGCCAGGCGCCCCGGCCGTCATCCCTCCCGCTGGCGCTAGAAGCGATACCCCAGGTTGATCGAATAGATCCAGGGATCGATCTCGACGGTGCCGATATCGAGCGCAACGCGTTCATCGGGGTGGGTCTCGTCGAGGCCCGTGCCGACCATTGCGGTATCCGTCTCGATGTCGATGTAGCGCACGTCGATGTTCAGCAGCCACTGGTCGCTGATCTGCCAGTCACCGCCGACCTGCAGGGCGAGCCCAAGCGAGTCGTCGAGCTTCAGTTTGTCGACGTCCAGCCCTTCATCAGCCATGAATGCAACGAATTCGCCGGTCAGCTTGGAATCGAAGAACGTCGTCCAGTTGATGCCGGCTCCGAAGTACGGCTGGAATTTCGCGTCCGGTGCGAAGTGGTACTGGATCGACACGGTCGGCGGCAGGTGTTTCGTTTCACCGATCCTGACGGATGCGGTGCCCAGCCCGGGTTCGCTGATGACGGCGTCTATGTCGTGCGTGAACGGCAGTGATGCCAGCACGTCGAGTGCCCAGTTCCGGCTGAACATGTAAGTGCCGGTCAGGGTCATGCTCGTCCCGTTGGCCACGTCGATGCCGACGGTCGCGCCGTCGAGGTTCTCCTCGTAGTTGTCGGACTTCGGCTGGATCGTGCCGACGCCGCCGCGGAACAGCCAGGTGCCCTCGTCATAGGCCAGGGCAGGACCGGCCGCAAATGCCAGCAGCGCAGTGGCTGCGAGCGTGTGTTTAACGTATCTCATGATGTCGTCCTCCAGTCCCTGTCAGGACTTGCTCGACGCCGCGCCTGCGGCGCCCGGGGCCCCGGGGGCCCTCGATCAGCAATGTCTTGGCGGAGGTTTCCGTTTCAAGTAAGGACATTGAGCAGGCCCGCTGCGGTTTTCACCTATGCAGCCGCTTGCTATGTTTCGGGGATGCTGATTCGCTACCTGCCGCTCGTTGCCGGGGTTTTGCCGATCGCGGCGGCCTACCTCGCATTCTGGATCGGTGTCGAGGCCGGGTCGCTGCCCGCGTGTATCCCATTCGTCGACGGCTGTGCCTCTATCAGTGCGACCGGCCGCAGACCGCCCGGGAGCTTCCTGTTCCGGGCCGTCATGCTGCCGCATGCAGCCGTGTTGCTCGCGACCTGGTATTTCACGGTGGCCTGGCTACGGTGCCTCGATCCCGGGCTCAGGCGGGGCACCGCCCGTGCCATTCACGTCACGGGTGCGACCAGTGCCGTGGCGCTGATCCTGTACGTCACGTTTCTCGGCACCCGGGAGCCGTTCTACGAGTTCATGCGCCGTTTCGGTATCTACTTCTTCTTCATCGGCATGGTCGTGGCGGAGGTCCTGGTCACGGATGCGCTGTACCGCATGGCGGCGCTGCGTCGGCGGCCGGAGCTTGCAGCGCTATTCGGGATGCTGCTCGTGCTGTGCGTCGTGCCGTTCGCGCTCGGAGTACTGAATTTCATCCTCAAGGCGACACTCGAGGACGCGAGCGGCAGCGAGAACGTGATCGAGTGGCTCGTCGCGACGATCATGCACGCATGGCTCATCGTGCTCTACCTGCTCTGGCGGCGGACCGGCTTCGAGATTTCGGCGCGGGCGAACCTGCAGTGACCGCGCGGGCCACCACCGTCCGGGTTTCAGCGCCGCGACCGGGGGTGATTGCAGGGGAGCGGTGACTCGTCGGGGTCGTCGTACCAGTCGAAATAGTTGCTGACGCCGTCAGCGCCGGCCCGGAGCAGCTTGCGCTTCATCCGGTTCGAGAGAGAGAAGTCGGTGGCGCCGATGCCGAGCGTGTCGATGTAAATGGTCCGTTGCCAGTCGTCGCTGTGCAGGTGCATGTTGTTCTGCACGTTGAGCAACGCCCGAATCAGCGCCGAACCGTAGTCGAAGAAGTCGCCGATCTTTTCCGCCTGCGGCTGCCGGCCGTCCCTGAACAGCGCGATTTCCTCGCGCGCATCGAGGCGGAAGCCGAGCGTCTCCCGGTTATAGCAATACGGGCTCGTGCCGGCCACACGGACCGCATTGTCGCGCGCATAGTATTCGGTACTGCGCGCATGGCGTGCGCGTTCGGCTGCGGCGATGTAGTGCTCACGGTCGAAGATCTTGACCGGGTAATTCCGCAGCACACCGCCGTCGACCAGCACGTCCTTGCGCCGGTCCCGCACTGCGGCAAAAAAAAGCGGTATCGACATGGAGACCCGGACGGCGTCGGCAACGGCCATGTCGGGCGTGTGTTCAGCCGACATCACCTCGCTGAAGCCGGTCGACAGGTTCGTGCCCACCAGGTAGAGATCAGGGCGGCCGAGATCCCGCAACGCGCGGAAGGTCGTATCCGGATTGCCGGTGCGTGCCTTGATCTGCCTGCCGATCCAGCGCCGGAAGAAATCGCCGGCGTACCAGCCGAAGCTCCTGACCAGCCGCCGCGTATCCCGCACGAGACCCCAGCTGTCGTCGAGGAACCGCCGGAAGTCGAGTTCGAGCAGTATCTCGGTCGTTTCCCGCTGGCTGTGACCGGTAGCGAACAGCACTGCGTTGATAGCGCCAGCGGACGTGCCCGCGACGCGCTCGATGCCATCGAGCACGCCGCGGCGTCGGAGTTCTCCCAGCGCACCGACATACGCTACGCCCTTGACGCCGCCGCCTTCGAACACGAGGTTTCGGAAATGGTATTGAGCGGCCATGCAGGGGCACTCCGGGCTTTCATTTCAAGTGTACGAATATTCGCCGGGTATCGCGAACCGTGGCAGAGTCGCGCGATGCGCCGCCGCGGTTTCCCGATCGACCAGGCAGTCCGGCCCCTGTTCCTCGCAGGGCTGTATTCACTCGTGCCATTCGAATCCGTTGCTGCCGATGATGGCCCGCTCGAATCGCGCGCGCGGCCGGAGGCCGCCGCTACCCGGCTGGCAGAGGCTCCGACACTCGACGGCAAGATCCTCGATGATTCCGCCTGGGCGGCAGTGACGCCGATCACCGGATTCACCCAGGTGCAGCCGACGGAAGGCGCACCTGCCACGCAGCAAACCGAGGTGCGCATCGGTTTTACCGACGACGCGCTGTGGGTGGCCGTCGTTGCGTTCGACGAGGAGCCGGGCGCGATGATCGTCTCCGAAGCGCGGCGCGACTCGTCGCTCGACGAAACCGCGAGTTTCAGGTTCGTCGTGGACGGCTTGCTCGACCGGCAGAACGGCTACGTGTTCGGCACCAATCCGACCGGCATGCAATACGACGCGCAGGTCATCAAGGAGGGTGAGGCCGGCGACGTACGCGGGAACACCGGCGTCTACGATGTGAACTGGGACGGCAGCTGGTCGGTTCGCACCTCGATCGGCGATTACGGCTGGAGCGCAGAGTTCCGGATCCCGTTTCGCACGCTGCGGTTCGGGACAGGCGAGGTGCAGTCCTGGGGCTTCAACTTCCAGCGCAACATCCGCCGCAACAACGAGATCGTGTACTGGGCGCCGCTCGGCCGCCAATACACGCTGTCCCGCATCTCTCGCGCCGGCACGGTCACGGGCATCGAAGTCCCCGCCCAGCGCAACCTGCAGGTCACGCCCTACGTGCTGGCGCTGTGGCGCCGGGATGGGGAGGGTAACAGCGACAGCCAGGAATTCGGCTTCGACATCAAATACTCGATTACGCCGAGCCTGACCCTGGATGCGACGTATAACACGGACTTCGCGCAGGTCGAGGTCGACGACGTCGTCGTCAACCTGGACCGGTTCAGTATCTTCTTGCCCGAAAAGCGGCCGTTTTTTCTCGAGAACGCGGGACAATTCGCCGTCGGCTTCGACCGCGAGATCGAACTCTTTTTCAGCCGCCGGATCGGCATCGTCGACGGCATGCAGGTGCCGATCGAGGGCGGCGTGCGACTCTCGGGCAAGGTCGGTGCCGATACCAACGTCGGCCTCCTGTACATGCGCGACGAAGGCCTGGCCGGTGTAGCGCCGTCCAACGATTATGCCGTTGCCCGCGTGAACCGCGAACTGGGGACCCGCTCCGCAATCGGCGCCATGATCGTAAGCCGGGAGGGCGAAGGCGAGGTGGCGCCGGGGCTGGATGACCAGAACCGGACTTACGCCGTCGACGGTCGCTGGAGCGTTGGTGAAAACCTGTTGCTCGATGCGTTCTACGCGCAGACGGAGACGCCGGGGCTCGACGGGGACGACTACGCCTGGTCTGCCAAGGCGACCTACAGCTCGGGCACCTGGTCGTCGCGTCTCAACTTCACCGAAGTCCGGGAAGACTTCAACCCAGAGGTCGGCTTCCTGCGCCGCGACGATTACCGCCGCCTCGGCTTCTACCTGATGCGGCGCATCCGCCCGGGACCGGAGTCACGACTGCTCGAGATCCGGCCGCACACGACGATCCGGAATTTCTGGGATCTCGACGGTTACCTCGAGACCGGTTTCTTCCACTATGACGCACACTGGGAGTTCAAGAACGGTTACCAGCTCGAGACCGGCTACAATCACCTGGTCGACGGCTTGAAGGAGCCCTTCGAGATCATCGACGGCGTGTTCGTACCCGCAGCACGGCATTCGGGTGACGAGGCAAACCTCAAGCTGCGCACCGACCTCTCGGCGCCGCTCGGCTTCGAGGTCGAGGCCAAGATCGGCACGCGCTTCGGCGGCAACCGGGTCGTGATCATGCCGATGCTGCGCTACCGCCTCGGTGAGTCCTTCAATGCCGAGCTTTACTCCGAGTACACATCGTACGACCTGCCTTACGCCGGCGGTGACTTCGACGTGCTGTTGTCCCGGCTCCGGCTGGCCTATTCGTTTACACCGAAAGCCAGCATCCAGGCCGTCATCCAGTACGAGAACGAGACGGACACGCTGTCGACGAACCTGCGCTTCTCGCTGCTCAGGACGGCGCGGTCCGGACTGTACCTCGTCTACAACGAATTCGACGAGCGCATGGCCGGCCTCGGCCCCTCGCGGCGCGAGTTCGTCATCAAGTACAACTACCTGTTCGACGTGCTGCGCTAGCTCGGCAAGGCGCAAGCATCAGTCAAAGCATGATTCGAGGGCCGGCTCGGACGCCGCCGGTTCGGAACCCCGGAATGTGAACCACTCGAACGGAGTGCCTTCCTGAGCTGACCGATAATACAGGTCTGGGTCGATGCGGAACAAGATTGCGGCGACCGTGAAGATCAGCAAAATTAGGGCATTGGCAGCAAGCGGGGCCAGCATGACGCGAGGTTGTCACAGCGCGTTGGTGAGGCCGGGCTATTGCGCGAGAGCGTGAACCGCATCACACGGACCGGAGTCTGAGTCGGATATAACATAATCGTACGAGGAGGCAACGATATGGTGGACCGATCGAGCCGCGGCCGGGTGCTGCCCGTATACGATCTGCGTGACTACTTTCGCACGTCGATCGACGAGGTGATCGAAAAGCAGGGAGTCGAAGTCGACCCCCACGCGGCCCACTACGTCGTCAACCTGATCACGCTCTTCTCCCGGTCCGATAATCTGTACGAAGATGACGGCGACTACTACGGCTTGAGGCCGCTCGCGCTGATGCTGGCGGAGGCCGCCGATGCCCCGACGCCGGATCAGCGCAACCAGTGCCTGCAGCGTATCGGGGACGTGGCGCTCTTCATTTCCGGGTTCTTTATCGACAGCCTCGCCACGAGGGCGGTCGACGTGGACTACTACATCCACATGGGCGAGAACGCATACGGGTCCCTGTCGGAAGAAGTACGCGGGACCTTTCGCGGCAATGCCTTTGCCGATATCTACCGGGAGCTCGCGATCAAGTTCCAGGTGCTGATCGATGTCCTGAACGAAGTGAAGGATGGTGCCCGCCAGGAGACCGACGTCGACCTCTTGCGGACGTACGAGATCTGGCTCAAGACGGGCAGCAAGAGGGCCGAACGGCTCCTGCGCCAGCAGGGCGTCGTGCCCCTGTTCGCCGGCAACGGCCTGAGCCACTGACATGCTCTCCGAGCTCCAGCAGCAGCTGAGCGACATCTACCAGGTCGGCGGTCATTACGACGTCCGCGACTACCTGATCACCGATCCCACGCTGGCGAAGTATCTCGGCAGCGAGGCGATGCTCACCAATACCGAGGAAACGCTGCTCGTGGCGCAGGACGACGACGGCCTGGCCCTGTCCCTGTTCCTCGACGAAGACCTGCTCGATCGTCTCGAGGCAGCACGGCCCCTCGAGGGGCTCCGCGCGGAACTCCTCGATGACCTCTGGAAGGTGCTCGAGGGCATCAGCCATTTCAATTACGTGGTCTGGAAGGCGACGCAGGAACGCCCGGTCACTCTGCTCGAACTCGAGCTGCAGGGCGAAATCGACAAGTTCGTCGCGACGATGCTGCTGGCGCTGGGCCAGTCGGATACCGAGATGTTGAACGGCATGCACGGCTGGCTGTTCGACAACGTCCGATTTCACGACGAACTGGACGGCGAGGAGCTCGCGCGGTACCGGTCGGCGAACGATTACGCCGCCCGCTTCTGCCACCGTCTGCGGCAGCAGCTTCTGGCTGATGACCGCGAGGCGCTTGCCGAACTCAGGCAGTTCTATCGCCTGCAGCTTGCCGACAAGATCAGCCACATCCACACCAAGGCCTGGCACGCCTGAGAACGGGGCTCGTTCAGGCTCCGGGTAACCGGACCTGGCGCGGATGCAGAAGCCGCATCATGGCCAGGCTGGCCAGGAAACCCACGAGCGCGAATGCGGCCAGGAACCAGAAGAACTGCTGGTGCCCGTCGAGCCCGGGCGCGCGGTCGATCATCACGCCGGCAACGAACATGACGAAGATGTCCGGCGTGTAGCCCAGCACCGAAACGAAGCCGGTTGCGGTGCCGGTCAGCGAATCCGGGACCTGCGCCTCCTCGAACAGCGCGTAGTAAAGGCCGCGGAATCCGAAAACCGCGATGCAGGTGATGACGACGTTGGCGAGCAGTATTCCCGCCGCACCCGGGATCGGCGTCGTCAGCGCGAAGAACAGGTCCGAGGCGAGGAGCACGGCGAACAGGATCATGATCATGCGCGAGGGATTGAAGCGATCGCCCAGGACGCCCATCGCGATGGCCGCGACCGGGCGCAGCCAGTTACTGATCGCGAGGATTCGTGCGGCCTCGACTTCGTCGAGCTCCCAGACCTGCGCCGCGAAAAGCGTGTAATTGTCGAGGCCCTTGTAGCCGACGTAGGCACAGACGATGATCAGGGCCTGGAGCCAGACCGCGGGGATCCTGAACACCCGTGCGACATGCGCGGCGACTGTCTCCGTGCCGGGCTGCCAGCGCCCGGCCTCCGGCACGGACTGCGGCTGATCGTCGGCGATGACGAACCAGACCAGGACGCCGGCTCCGGCCGTCACGGCCGTGTAGATAAAGATGACGAGCCACAGTGCATCCTGCTTCTCGGCCATCGTCGCGGCGCCGTAGCCTTCCGGAAACGCCAGGCCGAACAGCAGCACGCCGAGCGAGGCGAGAACCGCCGAGAGCAGCCCGCGGCCGCCGTCGAGCAAACCGTAGGCCAGGCCCTGTTCATGGTTGGCGCCCCAGTCCCGGCAGGCCCTGATCAGCGCGGCCCAGAGCAGCAGGATCGTCGTGACACCGAAGAACCCCCACAGCGCGAGCGAGCCGGCGTAGGCCGGGAAACTGGCCATGTAGAGGCCGCCGCAGGACGTGGACCAGAGGGAGGCGGCGAGCAGCTTGCGCGCGGGAAACCGATCCGCGAGCGGGCCGCCCGGGAAATACGACAGCATGGCGGCGATGCCGTACATGGCCTGCGCTGCGCCGAGCTCTGTCGCCGTCAGCCCGAAGACCTCGAGCACCGTCGGCCGGAAAAAACGGGCCACGTGGAAGGGCAGGGCGAACACCGCCTCGCCGGCGATGATCAGGGCCGTGATGTAGACGATGCGGTGCAGCCGCGATGCGTTCCTCATCGCGGATCGGCCTGCCGGTACAGCGGGTGGACGAGCGGGATCAGCGCGATGGTCAGTGTTTCTGCGTAGACACTCTCGCGCGTCAGCCGGCCGTCGGTCAGCAGCCCGAAGGCGCCGCCGGCCTGCTTGCTGTTCGCCGTGGCGAACACCTGGTCGTTGGCCGCACCGAGTTCCATTCCGTCAGCGACGAGGTCCCGCACGGCCGGCGGCAGTGGCAGCGTCGGGCTGCGCGCCTCGCCGCCACGGCCGTCCGCCCCCCGGACAACCATCCAGGCAAAGGCAACGAGCTGCCCGTCGAGGAGTTCGGCGCCACCTTCCATGCCGACCCAGTAGTCCGCGACGGGGATCGCCGAAGCAGCATTCCCTGCGCGTGTCCGCGCGCCCCTCCGTGTCGCTGCATCGGACATCGGCTGGTCGCCGACACCGGAACCGACCTCGACCGGGACGATCTCGATCGTTTCGCCAGGGAACTGCGCTGCGAACGCCTTCGCCGCCGCGCCGAGTTTGACAGGGTTCAGGGATGCGACGACGACTTTCATTTTGTTCTGTTTCCGTCGCGAGGATGCCGGTTCAGCGCGAGTCGCTCACCTTAGAGGAATTGCCCGCACGAGGCCAGTCGCGACCGGGCGATAGCGAGATGCAGGTCGCAGCCCGGGTGCGCTGTCTCGGGTAGCATCGGCGGTCGGGTTCGGCAGGAGGGATCTGCCATGAGCGCCGCGACAATCGACATCCGCAAGAGCTTTGCCGAATTCGGTATCCGGCTCTTTGCCTTCGGGCTCGACCTGTTCCTCCTGTTCTGGATTGCCTGGTTGCCGGTCTCGGTATTGCCCGACACGCCGGTCTTCCAGCGCGACGTCTTCCGGGCGACCCTCTTTTTGCTTGGGTTGCTCTACTTCGCCGGCGCCTGGGCAAGCCCGCTGCAGGCCACGCCGGCGCAGCTCCTCACGGGCATCCGGGTCATCGACGGCTCGGGCGAAAGACTGGACATCAGGCGGGCGTTGCTTCGTGCCGCCAGCCTGCTGGCGCTCTACCTGCTCGTGATGTTCTGCTTCTGGTCTCCCGCCCACCCGCTCACTCCGGTGGCGTCCGTGGTTGCGTTCAGTGTGATTTTTTCCGCTGCCGTCACGCCGAACCGCCAGGCAGGCCACGACCTGCTCGCGAACTCGATCGTCGTCAACCGGCGAGCCGTGAAGGTACCCGAGCAACGCGCCGTGTTGCTCGCCCACGTCGCGGACCCGGACAGGCGTCCCTGGAACAGCCGCCGCCCCTCGGTCTTCAGTATCATCGGTAACGCCGTCGTGCTGCTCGTGCCGATGGCGATCATCGCTACGGCCGTTTCGGCCGCCATCGACATGGACATCCGCTCGCGCGTCGTCTATGCAGTGGAGCAAACCCGGGGTTTGCAACATGAACTCATGTTCTACCGGGAAGAGCACGGCCGCTGGCCCGCGCCCGATACCCTCTTGCCGTTCGAGACCGGTGGTCGCTATCCTGCGGGCGGCGGCTACGAGCTCGAGCGCGATGGCGTCATCCGGATTCGATTCGACTCGAAACGCCAGTTGCGGTATGGCTCCCTCGTGCTGAGGCCGGCGTTCCGGGACGGTATGCCGGCGTGGCAGTGTCACGCCGAGGGCGGTATCGAGCGGCGCTACCTGCCGAGCCTCTGCCGCGTCTGAGGCGCGCTGCCGGTCGAGGTCACCGGACCGGCCGCGACCGCTTGCGGCACGACTCGATGGCCTTGTTAGAATAATGCGCTTTGCGACGAGGCACCGGGAGTTCCCTTGAATCCGATCGACTGGCTCGACTACGAAGTATTCGGCAACACGCTGCTGGCCTGGACCATTGCGGCCGGCATATTCGCGGTCCTCTGGCTCGTCTTGCTGATCGTGCGTCGGCTGGTCGTCCGCCGGCTGAAGAAACTCGAGGATCGCAATAAAGGCGTCCTGGCCGTCGACGTCGCGGAAGACGTTGCGCGGGCCACGCGCGGCTGGTTCCTGTTCGTGCTTGCGTTGTTCCTTGGTTCCCGATTCGTCGAGATGCCCGACAACGTCAGTCTCTGGACCGCCAGGGCGACGATGATCGCGACGCTCCTGCAGTTCGGGCTCTGGGTCAGCGCCGGCATTCTCAAGTCGATCCGGGCCAAGCGGGAGCAGGAGCTCAAGGAAAGCCCGGACAGCGTGGCCGCCATGGACATCCTGTCGTTCATCGCGCGCGTCACGATCTGGAGCATCGTACTGCTCGCAATCCTCGACAACCTCGGTGTCAACATCACGACGATGATCGCCGGCCTCGGCGTCGGAGGCATCGCTGTCGCCCTGGCCGCACAGAACATCCTCGGCGACCTGTTCGCGTCGCTGTCGATCGTCCTCGACAAGCCCTTCGTGGTCGGCGACTTCCTGATCATCGGCGAGTTCCTCGGCAGTGTCGAAAAAGTCGGTATCAAGACCACGCGCCTGCGAAGCCTGTCCGGCGAGCAACTCGTCTTTTCCAACAACGACCTCCTGGGCAGCCGGATCCGCAACTATGGCCGCATGTTCGAGCGGCGCATCGTGTTCTCGATCGGTGTGACCTACCAGACGCCGGTGGAGAAAGTCCGGAAGATCCCGGACATGCTGAAGAAGGCAGTCGAGGAACAGGACCAGGTACGTTTCGATCGCGCACATTTCCAGAAGTACGGCGATTTCGCGCTGATCTTCGAGGTCGTCTATTACGTGCTCGTCGCCGACTATGCGAAGTACATGGACATCCAGCAGGCGATCAATCTGAAAATCTACGAGGACTTCGCAGCCGAGGAAATCGAGTTCGCCTACCCCACGCAGACGCTCTACGTCAGCAAGATGGAGTGAGCGCGCCCGCGCAGGGCATGCGTCAGCGCACGGAGCCCTTCAGCTCGACCGTATTGCCTTCCGGGTCGCGGATGTAAATCGAGGGCCCCTGTCCCGTCGCGCCGTAGCGCGATGCCACGTCGCCGACGTCGACACCGTGAGCCTCGAGATGCGCGGCGATCGCATCGGCATCCCAGGGTTCCACCTGCAGGCAGACGTGATCCATGTTGGGCGCGCCGTGATCCGGCGGTGCACCGGCCTGCCGGCCCAGTTCGCCCCCGCTGTCGACTATGTCGATCAGGGACAGGCCCGCGCGAAGTTGCGCCAGGCCGAGTTCGCCGGGTCCGCGTTCCAGCCGGCAGCCGAGGACCCGGCAATAAAAGTTCACCATCTGCTGCAGGTCGCGCGCGCGGATCACGACGTGATCGATGAGCCGGATATTGATGGGGTTTGCGTCTTGCATCAGTTGCGGGCCGGCTTCCCGGCCGCCGCGGCGGGCAGGTCAGGCATTGACGGCCACGTGATTGTGATTTCGGGCCGCCTTGCGCCAGGAGAACACCCGCATCGGCGGGATGTTGATCAATTCGTGCTCGACCGTCGGCTGACCCAGGTGCGGCGCGACGTAGTCGACGACCTTGTCGGAGAACTGGTACGCGACGAACCGTCCTCCGGGTGCCAGCGCCTGGTGCAGATTTGCGGCAATCGTGCGGCAGAGGTCCGGCGGCATCGTCGAGAAGGGGATGCCGGACACGACCGCGTCCGCATGAGCGAAGCCCCTCCGCTCGAGATGGTCCAGGATGGAGCTGGCACAGTCGTTGAGCACCTCGAAACGCGGATCGTCGATCTTCTCGAGCGCGGGCATGAAGTCCGGCGTCCACTCGATCGAGAGCAGATGCGCGTCGGGCCGCATTTCGGCGAGTATCGCGCGCGTCAGGCCGCCGGTACCGGCGCCGAATTCGACGACGACGCCTGCCGTATCGAGCTCGAGGTTGCGGATGGTGCGCCGCTCGAGCATCGACGAGCTCGGGATCGCGGAAGCGACGACCATCGGCGCCTTTACGAAAGCGCGAAAGAAAGTCCAGTCGAGGCCGCTCATCCAGTGTCTCCGTGTCGCTCGTGCCCGTGCATGATATATGCCGAACCGTCGTCAGACGAGGTCGAGCAGTATAGGCAAAACGAGCTGTCTTATCAGGCTCAGCGCCACGATGCCCGTTAACACGACGCCCAGGGCGAGCAGGTTCCACTCGTATATGACGATGCCCAGTGCGGCAATAAGGACGGTCTGCGTGACGGCATCGAGGACCAGCAGGACGACGAGTACCGCGAAGCCTGCCAGTCCGCACTGCAGCAGGTAACGACGCACGTTTTTGCGCCTGATTTGCCCGTCCAGGTCGAGCGCCATCGCTGTCGTCATTCTCCGGTGTCAATTCGAAGGGGCCGAGTTTAACGCAATCCGGCTGCGAATTTCGGTCGGGGCGGCGCCGACCCGCGGGGTTTGTGTTTCTGCGTGGTTGCGCCGTAGACTCCGGGCTGAATTCCAGCGGGATTTCACACCATGCAGTTGATTTGCGGCGGGCGTGCAGGACGCGCCGGGAAGGCTTGCGTGCTGGCTATTGCCGGACTTGCGGTCGGTGCGTGCGGCGGGGGCGGTGGCAGCGGTGGTGGCGGAAGTCCGGGGCCCGGTCCCGGACCGCAGCCTACTGGCGAGGTTGCGATCGACCAGGACAATGCGGCGCTGGTCGCCGGGTCCGGCGTCGCGCTGGCGGAGGCATACCTCCAGCTCAGCCTTTCCGCTTTCGATGCAATCGTCGATCTCAGCGATTCGATGGTCGAGAGTATCGTCATCGACTGCGGTTTCGGCTCGATCACGGCAACACTGACGGACGCCGACGGCAGTGCGTCAATCAGTGCCGGCGATACGATCGCTCTCGACTACGCCGCATGCGTGCAGAACGCGCTCGGAGACCCGGTCTCCGGTCGCATCGATGTCAGCATTGGTTTCCTGGTGATCAATCCCGACCTGTCGATCAGTGCGTCGGTGTCCGTCGAGTTTGCTGATCTCCAGTTCGAAGCCTCCGGTACCGCAACCGTATTCGCAACCGGAGCATTTACGGCGTTCCTCCTCGCGTCCGATCTGCTGGAAACCCTGATGATCGAGGCAGCGGCTCCGCAGCAACTGTCCGTGCGAATCGTCGACGCGGGAGCAGACGTAACGGAGGTGGCGAGCGAGGTTACCGTTGAGCGGGTCCTCACGCCTGGAGGCACCTATGCGATCGAGGCCGCCCTGGCCGTCGAAAGCCAGATCAACGGCGGCAGCTTCAGCTGCAGCACGCCGGAACCGCTGGCAGGCAGCATGCCGTTCTTCCCGGATTCCGGCCATTTCGAATGCGTCGGCGCTGCCGGGAGCAAAGTCCGGCTTGTTCCGACAGGCGCCGACGGCGTCGATACGCTCATCGACCCGGAGGGCGACGGGACCTTCGTGGCCGCGCCCGGGCCGCCGGGTGGCCAGGGGTTCTGGGGGGATTATCTGGAAGGGCAACTGGTTGCCAGGCGCGTCGACCTGCCAGAGGTCGATCCTGGAGCGCTCGTGCCGACGCTGACCACCGAGGTACTGGAGCTCGGCAGCAATGCCGTAGCCTATGACGCAACGCGGGGCGTTGTCTACGTCACGACCGACGCGGGACTCACCGAGGTGAACCCGGTGACCATGCTGGCGGGCCGCAGCCTGCCTGTCACCGGCACGCCCGGGCCGATTGCCGTATCCGATGATGGCAGCGTCGTCTGGATCGGACTCGAGGATACGGGCGAGATCGTGGTCGTGGATGCCGCAGCGTGGGGCGAAACCGGCCGCATCGAACTCGGAATGCGCCCGGGAACGATGGACCAGCGTTTCGTCGAGACGCTGCTCGTCGCGCCGGGCACAAACGACACGATTGTCGCCGCAATGCGTGGCGGGTCCGAGGTCGTGGCCTATTCCGGGGGCATGGCGCTACCGAACGTGATCAGCGGGCCCGCGACGCCTACGCGGTTGAATTTCAGCGCACCGAACCGGATCGTCGGTATCAACGACGCGACCTCGTTATTCGATGCCTCCCTGCTGGCGCTTGATGCAAACGGGCTGACGCTCATTGACTCGGCGCCACGGTACGCAGCGGAATTCAACAACCGGATTGCTGTCGCCGGTGACGTCGCCTATCTGAACGACGGCCGCGTGTTCGACCTCTCTGATCGCGTGATTCTCGGCAGGATCGATCGCGACCAGGTGCTGCAAACCCCGTTCAAACAAGGCCTTGCGCTCGATGCGACGGCACGGCGCGTATACCTGTACAACGAGTTCGAAGATGTTCTCGAATTCCACGATGCCGACACATTGCTTCTCGCGGGTGCCTTCCGGATTCCGGCCAGCGGGGGGACTACCGAGATCCTCGTGGCGGGGGAGCAATTCATCATCGCGACCGACTCCGAGCTCCGCAGCGTCCCGGTCAGCCGACTCGTGCCGAACAGGATGCGGGACTCGTGCGGAACGCTGGATCTCGGCGGGCAGTTCGGACGGGACTTCTTCGTGCAGACCGAGTGTCGCTTCAACGACGCGATTTATGACCCGGCGCGCGACCGGATCTATGCGAGCCTGCCAGCTGCAGCCGGCCCTGCGGGCAATTCCGTAGCCGTCATCGATCCCGTGCGCGGAGTAATCGAGTCGACTGTTCACGTCGGATCGGAGCCGAACCGCCTGGCTCACTCCGCGAATGGGGACCGGCTCTACGTCACGCTGGCGGAGGCCACCCTGGTCGGCGTCGTCGATCTCTCGATGCTGGCGGCGCTCGGGCCTGTCCGGCTGCTGCCGGATACGACGTTCGGTGAACCGCAGTTCCCCGTTACCATCGCCACCTCGCCGGTGTCGGACACCAGTCTCCTCGTTGGAACGACCAACGAGATCGCGCTGTACGAGAACGGCACGCGGGCGCCGGCAGTTTACGATCGGGCGTTCGAGACGGCCAACCTGTTTTTCTCGGCTGATGCGTCTCAAGCCTTTGCGCGGGAGGATTTCGGCGAGTTGATGATCTTCGATGTCGATGCCGCGGGCATCACGTTTCTCCGCGAAGATGCGGGCGCGCTTCGCGGGCCGGGCAACCGCCAGGAGGGCGATACGCTCCTCGATACCTTCGGAGCGCTCTATGATGCTGCTGCTGGTGCGCCGGTCGGGACGTGCCCGGTCGGGAGCTCGAACGTCGTCGGCCCCGATCCGGAGAGTGCCGCGGTTTACTACCTCCGCACCGGGCTGGTGAGTGAGTTGATTGTCTGCGATTCGGCGACATTCACTATCACCCTGAGTACATTCGTCCCGCAGTTTGGTGGAGCGATCGGTACGGGTCGTGCCATATTTCCGGCCGGTCAGAATCGTTTCGTCGTGACGACGGACGGCCGCATGGTGTTTCTGGACCCTGCAGAATTTTGAAACCGTCCACGCTGCGAATCGGCTACCGCTACCGCGCCTCGCGGCTGGCGGAGCCCTACGACGCTGTGGTGATCGGGTCGGGCATGGGCGGACTGACGACGGCGGCGCTCCTCGCCGAGCTCGGCCGGAAGGTCTGCGTACTCGAACAGCACTATACCGCCGGCGGCTACACGCACTCCTATGAGCGCAACGGCTACGAATGGGACGTCGGCGTGCACTACATCGGCGACGTCGGCGCGGCGACGCGAACGCGCAGGCTGTTCGACTTCCTGAGCGGAGGGCAGCTCGAGTGGGCACCGATGGACCCGGAATACGATCGGTTTTACGTGGGCGACCGGGTCTTCACCGCCGTCGCCGGCAAACAGCCGTTTCGCGACAACCTGGTGCGGCAGTTCCCGGGCGAGGTGCAGGCAATCGACCGCTACATCGAACTGCTGGGTGAAATCGGCGGGGCTTTCAGCGACATCGGCATGGCGCGGGTGCTCAAGCCATGGCAACGCACCCTCGCCGCGCCGGTGCTCGAGTGGCGCCGGCCTCGCCACCTGTATCGCAAGACCTACGACGTGCTGAGCGAGCTGACCGGGGACCCGGACCTGATCGCGACGCTGTGCGGGCAATGGGGTGACATGGGCCTGCCACCAAAGCGCTCGGCATTCCTCGTCCAGGCCCTGATCGCACGTCATTATCTCCACGGCGGCTTCTACCCGGTCGGCGGCGCCTGGCGCATCGCCGACACGATCATCCCGAAGGTCCGGCAAGCCGGCGGTGAGGTCTTCACCTACGCCCGGGTCGAGGAGATCGTAACCAGGGCGGGGCGGGTCAGCGGTGTCCGCATGGCCGACGGGAACGTCATCGAATGCGACTGCGTCGTTTCCGCGGCCGGCGTCGACAATACATTCAATACGCTGTTGTCGGATGTGGTCGTTGCGGAGGCCGGTTATGACAGGCTGCTCGACCGCGTTGAGCCGAGTTTCGGCCACCTCTGCGTCTACATCGGCTGCCGCGGCACGGCTGCCGAGCTCGGGCTGCCGAAGACGAACTACTGGATCTACCCGAGCAACGACTACGATGCCGACGTCGAGCGCTTCGAGGCCGATCCCGACGCGCCGTTCCCCGTCGTCTACATTTCTTTCCCCTCGGCCAAGGACCCCGACTACGAGAACAGGCACCCGGGTACCGCGACCATCGAGATCGTCGCGCCGGCGCCCTACGCGTGGTTCGAGGATTGGGAGGGTACGACCTGGGGCAAGCGTGGCGCCAACTACGAGTCGTTCAAGGCACGGCTCGGCGAGCGGTTGATGCGCCATCTGTACCAGAAACTGCCGCAGCTTGAAGGCAGGATCGACTACTACGAAGTCTCGACGCCGCTGTCGACGCGCTGGTTCGCGAACTACCGCCGGGGCGAGCTCTACGGCATCGAGCACTCGGTCGAGCGTTTCGAACAGGGCTGGCTGAGTCCGCACACGCGGATCCCGGGGCTCTGGCTCACGGGGCAGGATACGCTCACCTGCGGCGTCACCGGCGCTATGATGTCTGGAATGCTGACGACACTCGCGATCGCGGGCATGCGGCGGGGCGGGGCGCTGATGAAGCGGATCTACCGGCACTAGCATGCCATTCGTTACCAACACCTGAGGAGCGCGCCCTTGCTGCCTGTCCTTGATTCGACCGAAGCCCGCATCATCGGCTGCCTGATCGAGAAATCCGTCATCACGCCGGATCAGTATCCGCTGACGCTCAATGCACTGACCAGTGCCTGCAACCAGAAGTCGTCGCGCGACCCGGTCATGTCGCTGACGCCCGGTGAGGTACAACACGCGTTGCGCGGGCTCGAGGCGAAGCACCTCGTGACCCGGGACGAGAATTTCAGGAGCCGCGTCGAGAAATATACGCAGCGCTTCTGCAACACGCGCTACAGCAACATCCAGCTCGACGAGGCCGAGCGGGCCATCGTGTGCCTGCTCCTGCTGCGCGGTCCGCAGACGCCGGGCGAGCTGCGCTCGCGCAGCGGCCGCCTGCACACGTTTGCCGATAATGACGAAGTCGTCGCGGCGCTCACGCGCCTGATCGAGCACGACGGCGATCCGCTGGTGACGAAACTGCCGCGGCGACCCGGGCGCCGCGACGCCGAGTACATGCACCTGTTCTCGGGGCCCGTCGACGTCGCGGCGCCGGCGGACGAGGAATCGGACAGTCGGCCGCAACCGGCCGCTCCGCGCACGAGCGTCGCCGATCTCGCGCAGCGCGTGGAACGGCTCGAGGCCGAACTCGCCGAGCTCAAGCGAAAGCTCGGCGAATCCTGACCGCCGGTTTGCGCGTCAGCGCACGGACCGGACCCAGTTGTCCATGACGCCGATGCTGCAACCGAACTTGCTGTGGCCGTCGCCGAGACCTTCGGCTGCCACGATCTGGGTGCAGGAGCAGCCGGCCGTGTCTTCGGTCGTGTAGCTCCGGCCCGGGCCCTGGCCGGGCGGCGCGGACGTGTCGAATGCGAAGTCGGCGTCCGTCAGCGCGAACCGGTTGCTGCCGAGCCTTGCCGACGGCATTTCCGGCAGCATCGTCGCGGGGCAGACGTCGGCATCGTCATTGACGCCGTCGCCGTCCCTGTCCTTGGTGAGGTACAGGACGAGGCCGTCGTGATCCGAACTGCCGAGCGGCGTCGTGGCATCCTCGAGCAGGATTTCAGCGGCATCGGCGTTGCCGCGCCCGAAAGTGAAGCCGCGCACCGATCCGTCGAGCGCCTGGCTGGTCAGTGCATGATCGAGCGCCTGCGCGCTGCCGCCGAAAACGAAGGAATACCGCTCGCCCGGTGGGACGGCGAGGACCTGGTTGATGAGGTCCGGATCGACGAGATCGGGGCCGGACAAAAGGCTCTCTGCCGGGTCGACGTCGCCGCGGATCTGGCCCAGGACGTCGACGTAGCCGTCGCTGAACTCGAACGCATTGATATCGCCTGCGACGACGAGACGGATGTCCGGGTTGGCCGTCTGCAGGTCCTGCACCAGTGCCGCGACGGACTGTGCCTGCGCCAGCCGCTTGGCCCGGATGCGATCGGCTTCCGGCCCTTCGATGCCGCCGAGCGAACGGTTGTGCAGGTTCAGCACCGCGAACGGCCATGCGGCGCCTTCGTTGATCGAGCGTCCCTCGAGCAGAAGCGGCGGGCGGTCGTTCAGCAGGGAGCCGTCGAATGCGAGGATCTCGTCCTTGCCGAACTGGGTGACGGCGTCGACCGCGACGGTGTCGCGCACGAGGAAGCCGACGTCGATCGTACCGCGGTCGTTGCCTTCCTCGAGCCAGGCCGTGTACTGCACGGCCGGATCGGCGGCGGCGATGTCGGCCGCCAGGTCCTCGAGCACGCCGAGTTTCTCGGCTTCCTGCACCGCGAGGACGTCGGGTGCTTTCAGTACCTCGAGGACGTAGGCCACGGACTTCGCCCGGCGCACGGCATATTCGGCACTCGACACGACGGTGTCGTCGCGCAGTTCGCCGTCCGTTCGCAGATCGGCGGGATCGTCGACGTCGTCGTACAGGCGCAAAAGATTCAGGCTCGCGATCGTGACCTCGGCCCGCTCGCGGTCGCGAACCGGCCGCAGGACGTCGGCGTCGCGCACGACGAGTTCCGTCGGCCACAGCTCGTAGCCGCCGAACTCGAAGCCGATGACCCCGGCTGCGTCGAAGCGCGCCCCGGCGTTGATGACCCGGTTCGGGAGTCCGAGCTTGTCGGGGTCGAGTTCGAAGACCTCCGGGTTGCCGTCCCAGACCGGGAGGCCGGGCAGGCCGGGGTACTCGATGCCGGGCTCACGGAACGCGCGCCCTGGCCGGGTGACGACGAAGGCCTCCGCCACAGGGTCCGAGCCGAAGCTCTGGCTCGGCCCCGACACGCTGCCGCCGGTCACCTCCACGAGCATGCCCTCGTAGCACTCGAGCTCGA
>JAWWBD010000029.1:0-21118 GCA_033721115.1 Woeseiaceae bacterium
CATGCGCCCCGAGGAGGTCGGCATCAGCCGCTCGAACCTCGTCCTCGGCAAGCACAGCGGCCGGCACGCCTTCCGCGAGCGCGTCGCCCAGCTCGGCTTCGAACTCGACGAATTCGAAACGAACCGGGCGTTCCAGGCCTTCAAGAAACTCGCAGATCGGAAAAAGGACGTGTTCGACGGCGACATCGAGGCCATCATCATGAATGCGGACAGCGCGTCCTCCGGGCCGTGGATCATGCGCTCTCTCGAGGTCCGTACGCATTCCGACGAGCCGGCCCGCGCGACGATCACCCTGGTCGGTGAAGACGGCCGTGAGACGACCCGCTCGGCCGAGGGCGACGGGCCGATCGCGGCCGCCTGCCACGTGCTCGCTGACGTGACCGGCGTGGCGTTCGCGCTCAGGAACTTCGAGCTGCATAGCGCTTCGATCGGCGAGGATGCGCAGGGCGAGGTCACCGTCACCGTCGAGCACGACGGCGAAAGCTATCGCGGCCATGGCACCAGCGTCGACATCGTCGAAGCCGGCACCCGGGCCTGCCTCGAGGTGATCAACCGGATCCTGCGGCGGCGACAGCATCCATCGGGCCGACGCCCGGCCGGCGCGTCGCGCGCCACGATCTGAGACCGCCTGCCGTGAGCGACGGCCTGACACTGTTCGAAAAGGTCTGGCGCGAACACGTGGTCGTCGCCGAGACACCGCAGACACCCGCCGTCCTGTACGTCGACCTGCACCTGATCCACGAGGTGACGACACCGCAGGCGTTCGCGCTGCTGCGGGACCTGGGCCTGCCGGTCCGGCGCCCGGACCTCACGCTCGCGACGATGGACCATTCGACGCCGACGGTTCCGGTCGCGAGCTTCAAGGACCTGGCCGTGGTCAGCGAGAACGCGGCCCGCCAGATCGGCCAGATGGAATCGAACTGCCGCGATTTCGGGATCGAACTCCACGGCTTCGGCAGCGCGTCGCGCGGCATCGTGCACGTGATCGGCCCGGAACTCGGTGCCACGCAGCCCGGCAAGACCATCGTCTGCGGTGACAGCCACACGAGTACGCATGGTGCATTCGGCGCCCTCGCCTTCGGTATCGGCACCACCGAGGTGGGCCACGTGCTCGCCACGCAGTGCCTTCTGCAGCGCAAGCCGAAGACTTTCGCGATCGAGGTCGGCGGTACGCTTCCGGCCGGCGTCGGGGCCAAGGACCTCATCCTCGCCATCATCGGCCGGATCGGGGTCGACGGCGGTACCGGCCATGTACTTGAGTATCGCGGCGACGCCATCCGTGCCCTCGGCATGGACGCCCGCATGACGATCTGCAACATGTCCATCGAAGCCGGCGCGAGGGCAGGCATGATCGCCCCCGACGATACGACGATCGAATACCTGGCCGGCCGCCCGCGGGCGCCGCAGGGCAAGGACTGGGACGGCGCGGTCCGCCGCTGGCGACGCTACGTCACGGACGACGACGCCCGCTTCGACCGGACGGCATCGATCGATGCGTCCGGTCTCGAGCCGCAGGTTACCTTCGGCACAAACCCCGGCATGGTCGTCGGCATCAATGAACCGATACCGAACCGGACGGCAGAGCCGAGCTTCCGGAAGGCGCTCGATTACATGCAGGTCGAGGCAGGCAAGCCGCTCGCCGGCGCGCCCGTCGACGTGGTCTTCGTCGGCAGCTGCACGAATTCAAGGCTCTCCGACCTCGAGCAGGCAGCGGCCATTCTGCGCGGCCGCCGCATCGCCGAGGGCGTGCGGATGCTGGTCGTGCCGGGGTCGCAGCAGGTCAAGAAGGCTGCCGAGGAGCGCGGGCTCGACGATGTATTCCGTGCCGCCGGCGCCGAATGGCGCGAGTCGGGCTGTTCGATGTGCCTCGGCATGAACGGCGACGTGGTTCCGGCCGGGCACCTGAGCGTGAGCACCAGCAACCGGAATTTCGAGGGCCGCCAGGGGATCGGTGCCCGCACGGTGCTCGCCAGTCCGCTCACCGCGGCGGCATCGGCGATCGCCGGGCATGTCGCGGATCCGCGAACCTATCTCTGAGCGAGGACCCTTGATGGAGCCCGTCGAACGTATCGTTTCACGCACCGTGGTCCTGCCGACGCGGGACATCGACACGGACCAGATCATTCCGGCCCGCTTTCTCACGTCGACGTCACGCGACGGCTTCGGCGAAGCGCTGTTCCGCGACTTGCGCTACGACTCCGAGGGCGAGCTGCGGCCGGATTTCCCGCTGAACCAGCCGGATGCCGGGGACTGCGAAATCCTGGTTGCCGGCAACAACTTCGGTTGCGGCTCCTCGCGCGAGCATGCGCCGTGGGCGCTGCTCGACTACGGAATTCGCGCCGTGATCAGCACCGAGATCGCGGACATCTTCCGCAACAATGCGCTCAAGAACGGGCTCGTACCCGTCGTCGTCGACGGCGGGACGCACGACTGGCTCTGCGCCAACCCGGGGGCCGAGGTGACGGTCGACGTCGCCGCCGCAGAGCTTTCGCTCCCGGACGGGCGCAGGATCGGGTTCCCGATTGACGCGTTTGCCCGGTATTGCCTGCTCGAGGGCATCGACCAGCTCGGCTACCTGCTGAACCAGGCCGGGGCCGTGGCCAGGTTCGAAAAGGAGCGCACATGGAAGCCCTGATCACCCTGTTGCCCGGTGACGGCATCGGGGGCGAAGTAACGGCCGCCGCCCGCCGTGCGCTCGACGCAGTCGCGGCCCGCTGGGGCCACGAATTCCGCTTCGACGAGCAACTGATCGGCGGCGCCGCGATCGACGCGACGGGTGAGCCGCTCCCCGATGCGACCGTCGAAAGCTGCCGCGCGGCGCAGGCGGTTTTCCTCGGCGCGGTCGGCGGTCCGAAGTGGGCCGATCCCAATGCGGCGGTCCGCCCCGAACAGGGCCTGCTCGGCATCCGTGCCGCGCTCGGCGTCTATGCCAACCTGCGGCCGGTCCGCGTGATGCCGGAACTCGTCGGGGCGTCCCCGCTGAAAGCGGAGAAACTCACCGGCGTCGACCTCGTGGTCGTCCGCGAACTGACCGGCGGCATCTACTTCGGCGACAAGACGCGTACCGCCGACGCGGCCAGCGATCTGTGTACGTACACGACCGGCGAGATCGAACGCATTGTGCGGGTTGCCGCTCGCCTCGCCCGCGATCGCCGCGGCCGGCTCTGTTCGGTCGACAAGGCCAACGTGCTCGAGACTTCGCGACTCTGGCGCGACGTGACGAACCGCCTGATGGCAGCGGAGTTCCCGGACGTGGCGCTCGAAACGCTGCTGGTCGACGCGGCGGCCATGCACCTGCTGAGCCGGCCGGCCGACTTCGACGTCATCGTCACCGAGAACATGTTCGGCGATATCCTGACCGATGAGGCTTCGATGCTGGCGGGCTCGATGGGCATGCTCCCGTCGGCCTCCCTGGGCGAATCCAACCGTGGCCTTTACGAACCCATCCACGGCTCTGCGCCGGACATTGCCGGCCAGGACCGGGCCAACCCCTGCGCCGCGATCGCGAGCGCGGCGATGCTGCTGCGCCACAGCCTCGGGCTCGAGACGGAAGCCGCCGCGCTGGAAGCGGCGATAGAGGCGGCGATCCGGTCCGGGGCGCGCACCGCGGACATCGCGAGCGAAGACGATTCCGTACTCCCGACCGGGGCGATGACGGACCGCATCCTGGCTGCGCTCGGCGCCTGACGCCGGATTCCCGGCCGCCGCCCGTCAGGCCGCGGCCACGCCGCGCACCGAAGCCGCGGCCCGCGCCGCCTCGAGCCCGCGCAGGCAATCGGCCACCAGGTCCGCCGCGCTCTCCAGCCCGACCGAAAGGCGGATCAGCGTCGCGCTGATGCCGGCTTCCGCGAGCGCCTCGGGACTCACGGGCGCATGCGTCATCGACGCCGGATGGCAGACCAGGCTTTCGACCCCGCCCAGCGATTCGGCCAGCGAGAAGTAGTCGAGCCGCTCGACAAAGGCGCGGACGGCCGCCTCCCCTCCCTCGATCTCGAAGCTGATCATCCCGCCGAAACCCTGCTGCTGGCGGCGCGCGATCGCGTGCCCGGGATGTTGCTCGAGACCCGGGTAGAACACCCGACTGACGCCCTCCTGCTCGACCAGCACGCGCGCCAGCTCCGTCGCATTGGCCTCGTGCTGGCGGACCCGCGCGTGCAGCGTACGCACGCCGCGCAGCGTCAGGTAGCTGTCGAACGGTGCCCCCGTGATACCGAGGCAGTTGGCCCACCAGCTCAGCGTCTCGGCAAGTTCGGCCGTCGCCGCGATCGCCGCCCCGCCCACGACGTCACTGTGGCCGTTGATGTACTTGGTCGTCGAGTGGAGGACGAGGTCGGCGCCGAACGCGATCGGCTGTTGCAACGCCGGCGACAGAAAAGTGTTGTCGACGGCCACGAGCGCGCCGTGCGTTTTCGCGATGGCCGCCACTTCCGCAATGTCGGTGATCCTGAGGAGCGGATTCGAGGGCGTCTCGATCAGCACCAGACTGGCACCGGCGGCACAGGCTGCCCGGACGGCCGCGAGGTCCGACTGGTCGACGAACTCGACCTCGAAGTGGCCCTTGGCCGCGAGATTCTCGAGCAGCCGGTAGGTCCCGCCGTAGCAATCGTGGGGTGCGATCAGGCGCTCTCCCGGATCCAGCAGGTGACATGCCAGCGTGAGCGCCGCCATGCCCGATGCCGTTACGACGGCGCCTGCACCGCCCTCGAGCGCTGCAAGAGCGTCGGCGAGCGCATCCCGGGTCGGGTTCCCGGACCGCGTGTAATCGTAGTCGCGTTTCATCCCGAATCCGGCAAAAGCGAAGTTCGACGACAGGTGCATCGGCGGGACGACCGCCCCGTGCTGGGAGTCGGATTCTATGGCCGCACGCACGGCCCGGGTGGTCGGTTCTGCTGGGGATGTCATGATGGCGCTCCGCTGTCGGTTCCGGTTACTGCTCGCTCATCGGAACCCTGCGGAATCCGCCAGGGGAGGTGCCGTGCCCTTCGCCCGCCCTGCTCGGCGAGCCGTTGCTCCGGCACTCATCTCTCGGCACCGGCCGCATGGCCTGGTACCGCAGGAGTTGGCACCTTTCCGGGATGGTTAGTCCTGGAGGTTGCCCCGGCGTCGTCGGGCCTATCCCTCAGCCGGTCTCGATGAGTCGGGGCAGTGTATGTGCGCGCCCGAGGCCCGGTCAAGTCCCGCATCACGGTTTTTTGGTCACCGTTGAAACCTTTGTTTTCAGGCGCTTGCGAACTACTTGCCAATTTTCTGCCGCGTGCTATTGTGCCCGGCGAGCACTTGTAATAGCGTATTAACGCATTAATACACGAGTACAGCCGTGAAGCCGAACCGCAACGACAGCGCCAACCGCCAGAAGGTCGCCGAAGACGCCCTCTTCCGCGCCCTGATCAGCCTCGAAACCGTTGCCGAGTGTCGCAATTTCCTGCGCGATCTCTGCACGCCCGCGGAGCTGCAGGCGCTGGTGGACCGCTGGCAGGTCGTCGAACTTCTCGAGCAGGGTCTTACGTATCGCAAGATCCACGAGCTGACCGGCGTCAGTGTGACCACGATCGGTCGCGTCGCCCGCTTCCTGACCGACGGTTTCGGCGGCTACCGCACCGCAATCGACCGGACGGCCGACCAGGACGCTCCGACCTCCCACTAGGAAACCCGCATGGATACCACCGAGCAGCGCATCAAGATTGCGGTGCAAAAGACCGGCCGCCTGACCGACCACTCCCTCGACCTGCTGGAACGTTGCGGCCTCAAGTTCACGAAGAGCAAGGACCAGCTGTTCTGCTTCGGCGAGAACATGCCGATCGACCTGCTCCTGGTACGCGATGACGACATCCCGGGCCTCGTCAGCGACGACGTCTGCGACCTCGGCATCGTCGGTCTCAATATCGTCGAGGAAAAGCGGCATACGATGGAAAACGGGGGCCGCGAGGCGCAGTTCAAGCAGGTCTTCGAGCTGGACTTCGGGCACTGCCGGCTGGCGCTGGCGGCACCGGAGGGCACCGACTTTTCCGGACCGTCGTGTTTGGAAAACAAAAGAATTGCAACCAGTTACGTCGGTTTGTTAAATGATTATCTCACCAGAAACGGCGTATCGGCGCACATCGAGTATTTTTCCGGTGCCGTCGAGATCGCGCCGAAGCTCGGCAAGGCCGAGTTCATCTGCGACCTGGTGTCGACGGGTTCGACGCTGGCTGCCAACGGCCTCGTCGAGCTCGACACGCTGCTCGAAAGCGAGGCCGTCGTGATTCAGACGCTCGCGCCGCTCGCACCGGAGAAACAGGCCCTCGTCGACCGCATCCTGCAACGACTCGACGGCGTGCTGCAGGTGCGGGAAAGCAAGTACATCATGCTCCACGCGCCGCGCGCGGCGCTGGCCCGGATCAGCGATCTCCTGCCCGGCTCGGAGGCCCCGACCGTGATCCCGCTCGACGGCACCAACGACAAGGTCGCGATCCACGCCGTCTGCCGGGAAACGGTGTTCTGGGAAACGCTCGAAAACCTGAAAGCTGCCGGTGCGAGCTCCCTGCTCGTGCTCCCGGTCGAAAAAATGCTGGCCTGAACGATGCAGATGGCGATCCACGAATGGCGCACACTCACCGCGTCGGCGCAGGAAACGCTCCTCGAGCGCCCGGCGGCACGGGACGATGCGGCCGTCCGCGACGCGGTACACGGCATCATCGCCGAGGTGCGGACGAGGGGCGATGCGGCGCTGGCCGATCTCACCCGGCGCTACGACGGTGCCGACCTCGGTGACTTCCGCGTGGGCGCGGCGGAAAGGCACGCCGCCGAAAGCGCGCTCGGCGCCACAGCCGTCGCCGCGATCGACCTGGCGATCGGCAACGTGCGGCGCTTCCACGAGGCCCAGCGCACGCCGCCGGTGTCGATCGAGACGATGCCCGGCGTTCGCTGCGAACGCGTCAGCCATCCGATCGACGCGGTCGGGCTGTACGTACCGGCCGGCACCGCGCCCCTTCCCTCGGCCGCCGTCATGCTGGCAGTGCCCGCCGCCATCGCCGGCTGTCCGGTCCGGATCCTCTGCACGCCGCCACGGCCCGACGGCACCGCGGACCCGGCCGTGGTCGTCGCGGCGACACGTGCCGGCGTCAGCGACATCTACAAGGTGGGTGGCGCCCAGGCGATCGCCGCGATGGCGTACGGGACGGCCACGATCCCGCGCGTGCAGAAAATTTTCGGCCCCGGGAATGCCTGGGTCACGGCGGCCAAGACGATTGTGAGCGCGGATCCGCAGGGGGCCGCAATCGACATGCCTGCCGGGCCATCGGAAGTCCTGGTGATAGCGGACGGCGAGGCGTCCGCCGAGCTCGTCGCGTCCGACCTCCTCTCGCAGGCGGAGCACGGCGTGGATTCGCAGGTCGTGCTGGTCACGACGAGCCGGCCCCTGGCCGAGGCCGTCGGCGCGGAGCTGGAGGCCCAGCTCGCCGGGCTGCCCCGGGAATCCATTGCCCGCGGGGCGCTGGCGCATTCCCGGCTGCTCGTCGTGGACGACCTGGACGAAGCCGCGGCCATCAGCAATCGGTACGCGCCGGAGCACCTGATCCTGCAGGTCGCCGAGCCGCGCCGCCTGCTACCCGGCCTGCGCAATGCAGGCTCGATTTTCCTCGGGCGCTGGACGCCGGAATCGGTCGGGGACTACTGCAGCGGCACGAACCACGTGCTGCCCACCTACGGCTTCGCGCGATCCTACAGCGGGCTCGGCCTGGACCAGTTCATGCGCAGCATGACGGTACAGGAGCTGACCCGGGAAGGACTCCAGGGCCTGGGCGCTGCGGTGATTGAACTCGCCGGGCTCGAGGGCCTCGATGCGCACGCCGAGGCCGTGCGGCGCAGACTCGGGTTGAAGCAATGAGCCCCGCGGACATCGCAAGACCCGAGATCCGCGCGCTCGCGCCCTACGAAGCCGCGATACAGGTCACGGATACGATCCGGCTCAACGCCAACGAGGCGCCCTGGAATCCCGCCGGCGACCGGTACCGGCGACCACTCAATCGCTATCCCGAGATCCGGCCACGGGGCCTTGCGGAGCGGCTGGCCGGGCACTACGGCTGCGAGCCCCGGCAGCTGCTGGTGACGCGCGGGTCGAGCGAAGCGATCGATCTCATGGTCCGCGTATTCTGCCGCGCCGGCGTCGACAACATCGTCACGGTGGCGCCGACCTTCTCGATGTATGCGCACTACGCCGCGGTCCAGGGGGCGGCGGCCCGGGAGATCCCGGCAGATCCCGGCCGGGATTTCGCCGTCGATGCCGACACGATCCTGGCCGCCTGCGACGAAAACACGCGCCTGGTCTTTCTCTGCTCGCCGAACAACCCGACCGGGACCCTGCTCGCACCCGGGCTGCTCGAGGCGGTGCTTGCCGCCCGTGCGGGCCGCTCGATCGTCGTGCTCGACGAAGCCTATATCGAGTTCGCCGGGCAGCCGTCGGCCACCGGCCTGCTCGCGCAGTACGACAACCTGGCCGTGCTGCGCACGCTGTCGAAGGCACTGGCCTGCGCCGGCGCACGCTGCGGCGCCGTCATCGCCGATCCGGACGTCATCCGCATGCTCGACGCGGTACAGGCGCCCTATGCGTTCGCGACACCCGTCGTCGAATGCGTGGAGGACGCGCTCGACGCCGTAGCGACGAGCGGTGCGGAGCGGAGAATCCGGGAGATCGTGGCGGAGCGGGAACGGCTGGCCGCCGCCCTCGCGACAAGCCCGGTCGTCCGCCGGACCTGGCCGAGCGCCGCGAATTTCATCCTCGCCGAGATCGACGCCCCCGGGCGCTTCGTCGAACGCTGCCGCGCGGCAGGGATTCTCGTCCGCCGCTTCGGCGGCACGCTCGCCGGCTGCGTGCGGATCACGGTCGGATCGGCAAGCGAGAACGCCAGCCTGCTGCAGGTCGTGCGGTCCCACGAGGAGTCTGCCGATGGCGATTAGCGTCCTTTTCCTGGATCGTGACGGCACCTTGATCGAAGAGCCGGCAGATCAGCAGGTCGACGCACTCGAGAAGGTGCGACTCGTCCCCGACGTGATCCCGGCCCTCCGCGAGCTGCGTGACCACGGTTATCGCTTCGTCATGGTGAGCAACCAGGACGGCCTCGGCACCGACGCGTTCCCGGAAGCCGAATTCCGCGCCTGCCAGGACCACGTCCTCGCGCTCTTCGCGTCGCAGAGTATCGATTTCGACGAGATCTTCATCTGTCCGCACCTGCCCGAGGCCGGCTGCGAATGCCGCAAGCCGCGAGCGGGCCTGCTGACGAGCTACCTCGCGAGGACCGATGTCGACCTGGCCCGCTCCGCCGTGATCGGGGATCGTCCGACGGACCTCGAACTCGCCGAGCGCGTCGGCGTACGCGGCTTTTTGCTCGACGGCAGCGGCGCCCATGAGCGCAGCTGGCCGGGCATCGTCGATGCGTTGTGCCGCGCCGCACGCAGTGCGACGGTCGAGCGCAGCACAAAGGAAACGGCAATCCGCCTGACGGTCAATCTCGACAGCCCCGCGCCGGTCGCTGTCCACACCGGCATCGGCTTTTTCGACCACATGCTGGAACAGATCGCGAAGCACGGCGGCTTCGGGCTGAGCGTCGACTGCCGTGGCGACCTCGAGGTCGACGAGCATCACACGGTCGAAGACGTCGCGATCTGCCTCGGCACTGCGCTGCGCGACGCGCTCGGCGCCAAGCGCGGCATCGGGCGCTACGGATTCGTGTTGCCGATGGACGAGAGCGAGGCGGCCGTCTCCCTCGACCTCTCGGGCCGCGCCCGTTTCGTGTTCGAAGGGGCATTCCCGCGGGACTCGGTGGGCGAGCTGTCGACCGAAATGGTCGAGCATTTCTTCCGCTCGCTCGCGGACACGCTGCTGGCGGCGCTGCACATCCGCGTGCGCGGCGAGAACACGCATCACATGGTGGAAGCCTGCTTCAAGGCCGTTGGCCGCGCATTGCGCCAGGCGGTGGCGCGGGACGGCTCGGGCGCGCTGCCGACCACCAAGGGTCTGCTCGGCTGAGGTCGTGGCGAACCTGGCGATCATCGACAGCGGCGGCGCCAACATCGCGTCGCTGCTCTACGCATTCGAGCGCCTCGGCGTGCGCGCGGACCTGACGACCGATGCGCAGGCGATCCGGCGCGCGCCGCGCGTGATCCTGCCGGGCGTCGGCGCTGCCGCCGACGCGATGGCGAGGCTTGCCGCGGCCGGCCTTCCCGGACTCCTCCGCGAACTCGAGCAGCCGGTGCTCGGAATCTGCCTGGGGATGCAGCTGCTCGCCGAAACCTCGGCCGAGGGGGAGACCGACTGCCTCGGCGTGGTCCCGGGAACGGCGACCCGCCTGGCGCCGGCGTCGGGCTACCCGGTGCCGAACATGGGCTGGTGCGCCGTAACGCGCGTCGCGACGCATCCGCTGTTCACGGACATCGACGACGGTGCGTACTTCTACTTCCTGCACAGCTATGCACTGCCCGTCACCGGGGTCACGCTCGCGACCGCCGAGCACTCCGTGCCTTTCTCCGCGGTCATCGGCCGCGATAATTTCGTCGCCACGCAGTTCCACCCGGAACGGTCGTCGGCCGCAGGCGCCCGGCTGCTCGAGAATTTCCTCACGTGGTCGCCATGAACGTCATCCCCGCGATCGACCTGCAGGACGGCAAATGCGTACGCCTGCTGCAGGGCGATTTCGCGCGCCGGACCGAATACAGCGACGACCCCGCTGCCGTCGCGCGGCAGTTCGCCGGGCTGGCCGCTACGGATCTGCACGTCGTCGATCTCGACGGCGCACGCTCCGGCGACCAGAAGAACCGGCGCTTCGTCGCCGCGATCGCCGGTGAATCGCAGCTCGCGATCCAGCTCGGCGGGGGTATTCGCTCTGCCGGGACCCTCGCCGCGTGGTTCGACGCGGGCGTCGCCCGCTGCGTGATCGGCAGCCTGGCGGTCACGGAACCGGCGACCGTTCGCGACTGGCTCGGGCGCTTCGGCCCCGAACGGATCGTGCTGGCGCTCGACGTCCGGCTCGATGCCGACGGCACGCCGCGGCTGACCACCCACGGCTGGACCGAAACCAGCGCCACCACGCTGACCGAGTGCATCGATGCCTACCTGACGACCGGGCTCGAGCGCGTCCTCTGCACGGACGTGAGCCGCGACGGCGCGCTGGCGGGCCCGAACCTCGACCTGTATGCAAGCGTGCTCCAGCGCTACCCGGGACTCCGCCTGCAGGCCTCGGGCGGCATCCGCGACGTGGCCGATCTCGAAGCACTGCGCGCCGCGGGCATACCGGAGGCGATCACGGGGCGGGCGTTGCTGGACGGCAGGATTTCTGCAGAGGAGCTGGCGAGATTCCGGCAAAACGCATAATTCCCTGCCTTGACGTCCGCGACGGGGTCGTGGTCAAGGGCGTGCAGTTCCGCGATCACCGCGTGGTCGGGGACATCATCACGCTGGCCGAGCGCTACCGCCAGGAAGGCGCGGACGAGCTCGTCTTCTACGACATCACGGCGAGTCCCGACGGGCGCAGCGTCGATCGCAGCTGGGTCAGCCGCGTTGCGGCCGTCATCGACATCCCGTTCTGCGTTGCCGGCGGCATTCGCAGCGTGCGCGATGCAGAAGAAGTGCTGAACAAGGGCGCCGACAAGATTTCGATCAACACGCCCGCCCTCGAGTCGCCGGCCCTGATCTCCGACCTCGCGCGGCGTTTCGGGACACAGTGTGTGGTGCTCGGCGTCGACAGCCGGGTCGAGAACGGCGACTACGTCGTTTACCAGTACACCGGCGACCCGGGCAAGACGCGCGCAGCAGAGCGGCGCACGCTGGACTGGGTGCGCGAAGCGGAAGACCGGGGTGCCGGAGAGGTCGTCCTGAACTGCATGAACCAGGATGGCGTACGGCAGGGCTATGACGTCCGTCAGCTCGCCGCGGTGCGCGCGTGCGTGAGCGTGCCGCTCATCGCCTCCGGCGGTGCGGGGGCCGAAGCACACTTCCTCGACGTGTTCCGGACGGCGGGCGTCGACGGGGCGCTGGCGGCCAGTGTCTTCCACAGCGCCGCCATCGAGATCGGTGCATTGAAACGATACCTCAGCGAAAACGGCATCGCGATGCGGGCCTGAGGAGACGACCGTGAGTGACGACCTCGAATTCCTTAAACGCCTCGAAGCGACCATACGCGAGCGGCTCGCGACGGGCGACGAGACGAGCTACACAGCCAGGCTCGCGGCCGACGGGCCGGCCCGGATCGCGCAGAAGGTCGGCGAGGAAGGTGTGGAGCTCGCCCTGGCATCGGTCAGCGGCAGTTCGGAGGAAACGCTCGCGGAGGCGGCCGATCTCCTGTATCACCTGCTCGTGCTGCTGGGTGCCCGCGGACTCACGCTTGCCGACGTCGTCCGCGTGCTCGAGGCGCGGCACCGCGACTGATCGCCTGCGGCTAGAGACGCGGCGGGTCGTCCTCGGCACGGCGTTCCTCGCAGGTCGGCACCGTATCGAGCTTCTGCAGCACCGCCATGCCCGGGTCGATCCGGACGTCGGCCACCTCGACACCGGGCAAAAACGCAAGGTTGCCCTCGAACTCGACCCGCCGGAGTTCGCCGCCGATCTCGACGGGCACCGGCATCGGGAAGCCGGACTCGCCGACGCCGGTCCACTCGAGAACGAGGCCGCCGTCTGCTTCGCGCTGCTCGAGTACCGGCAGGGGACCCTGCCGGGCATAGACCTCGAAGAACCAGGCCAGGTCGCGCCCTGCCTCCTCGCTCGCGATGCGGACCAGGTCGTCCGTCGTGCGAAACCGTGGGATGAGCGGAGGTTCGAGCGTCTCCGGATCCGGCGTGCCGTAGACGAGACGGCGGATGCTGCGCCAGAAAGCCTCGTCGCCGATCAGGTAGCGGAGGCTGTGTGCGAGCCACGTTCCCTTCGAGTAGATGTCACCGCCCGGCCCTTCTCCGTCCTCGCCATCGTCGAACAGTTCTCGTTCCGACATTTCGCGGCGCGGCGCGATCGGATGACAGGACTTGATCCCGAGGTAGGCGCGATACATCAGGGCATGGAACGCGACGTCGCCGAGCGTTTCCCGCGCGAACAACGGTTGCAGGTAGCTCGCGAGCCCTTCGTGCAGCCAGAGATCCGACACCGTGGCGTGGGTCATGAAGTTGCCGAACCATTCGTGCGCGAGCTCGTGGTGCAGGATGTAGTCGAACCCGTAGGGCTGGCGCCGGTACTTGTTCCCGTAGGCATTGATCGTCTGGTGTTCCATGCCGTAATGCGGCGTTTCGACGATGCCGAGCTTCTCCTGCCCCCACGGATAGGGCCCGACCGTCCGTTCCAGAAATTCGAATACCTCGGGAAAGTCGCTGGCAAAAAACTTGCGTGCCTGGGTCTCGTTTTCCCTGAGTGCCCAGAACCGGATGGGCACCTCGGTCCCGTTGCGCGAGATGTAGGTATCTTCCAGCAGGACGTAGGGGCCGACGTTCAGCGAAATGCCGTAAGTGTTGGTCGGGACGCTGGTGCGCCAGTGAAACCTCGTACGGCCGTCCGGGCGCACGGTCGTATCGACGAGGACGCCGTTGGCCGCAGCCGTGAGCCCGGCGGGCACGGTGAAATAGAGGTCGGCCCCGAGCGGTTCACCCGACGCATGGTCCTTGCAAGGCCACCAGATGTCGCAACCCTCACCCTGGAACGCGGTCGCGATCCACGGTTCGCCCGACGACGGCGTCGTGCTCCAGACGAAGCCGCCCTCCCAGGGCGCACGCTTCGCCTCGTGCGGCCGGCCGTGGTAATAGACCGTCACTTCGCCCTCCGCATTCGGGGCCAGCGCTTCGGGCAGCGTAACCCAGAGCTTCTCGGCATCGCGCCGCCACGCCGTTTCCCGCCCGGCCGCCACGATTCGCTCAATCGTGTAGACACCGTCGAAGTCGAGTTCGAGGACGGGGAGGTTTTCGCGGGCACGAAAACGTATCGTTGCGGATCCGGCGATCGCCTTGTCGGCGACGAGAATGTCGTGGTCGAGCGTGTAATGCAGAACGTCGTAAGCCTGCATTGCCGCAGACAGCGGCCGGCCGGAATCGAGCGTGCCCTCGCTCGTCACCGGCCCGCGCCCGGCGCAGGCGGCGAGCAGCATCACGGCCGCAATCAGCGGCCACCGGCGCAGCCTGCGCCCGTCAACGCTCATTCGATCACGGTTTCCTGCGCGGGCGGCCGCCGGTTGTACTGGGAACTCATGACGTAACCGTAGGCGCCCGCGTTCGCGATCAAAAGTACGTCACCTTCGGCCGACGGCGGCAGTAACCGATCGGATCCGAGCCGGTCGCCCGTCTCGCAGATCGGCCCGACGATGGTCACCGTGTCGGACGGCGGCTCGCCGGCGCGGCTCAGGTTCACGATCTCGTGGTAGGCACCGTAGAGTGCCGGCCGGATCAGCGAGTTCATGCCGGTGCCGACGCCGACATACTGGCGCTCGCCCTTGCCTTTGAGCTGCGTGACCCGGGTCAGCAAGACCCCGGCTTCGGCAACGAGATAACGCCCGGGTTCGAGCCAGAGTTCGTATTGCGGGCACGACGTCCGGATCTCTGCCAGCATCGCATCGAGCTTTTCGAAATCGAAAGGCTGCTCCCCGGGTTTCTCCGGGACGCCAATGCCGCCGCCGAGGTCGATCGCGGTCACGTCCGGGAAGGTCTGCGCCACCTGGACCAGTTCGGCGGCCACGGCCCGCCAGTTGTCCGGGTCCAGGATGCCGCTGCCGCTGTGGGCGTGGATACCGACGACGGTGGCGCCAGCGGCGTCGACGAGACGATGCAGCTCGTCGATCTCGAAGCGCGGAATCCCGAATTTCGAATGCGCGCCGGCCGTCTTGACGTGCTCGTGGTGACCTCGGCCCCGGCCCGGATCCACACGGATGAACAGGCGACTGCCGGCGAACAGCTCCGGCCAGGCCTGCAGCGGATACAGGTTGTCGAGCGTGACCCGCAGGCCCTTGTCGATCGCCCAGTCGTACTCTGCGCGCGGCGCAAAATTGGGTGTGAACAGGATGCGCTCGAGATCGAGGCCGGGGAGCACGGATTCCAGCCACTCGACCTCGCCCGGCGCCACGCACTCGAAATCCACGCCCGCGCCATCGAGGGTGCGCAGCACGTCGGCATTGAAATTCGCCTTCACGGCGAAGAACACGCGCCCGATGCTCTCGAGCTCAAGCAGCCGATCGGCCCTCGCGCGCACGGTCTCGAGGTCGTAGACGTAGGCGTTGCCGAGCTCTGCCCCGATCTCGAGCAGCCGCTCGCGCTTCCTGATCCACCATGCGTCGTGCGCGTGCACGGCCGCTTCCTGCGCGCGGAACAGCCGCTCCCAGCTTGGGCCGAACGCGGGGCTGCCGGAGGCCTTGCCAATGATTGACGCGTGCAGCTTGCGCACCAGGCGCGGCCCCTGACCCTGTTCGACCACGAAGCTCAGGTTCAGGTCGTTCGCTGCCTGCGACATCAGGTGGATTTTTTCTTCCTCGAACACCTCGAGGGCCGGCGCGAGCCGCGGCAGGATGGTCCGGATCTTGCGCCCGACGAGACTGATCGCCGAGCAGTCGCGGATGGCACGGACGCGGCACAGCTGCTCGAGATCGGCGAGCAGGCCACGCTCCGTGTCGTCGGCCAGCATGCCGTCCGCGGTGTCGATCGATACCGTGACGTTGGTTTCCGACGTCGACACGAGGTCGACTGACACGTTGTGTTCATTGAACACGGCGAAGGCACGGGCGAGAAAGCCGACTTCGTGCCACATCCCGATGCCGTCCATCGAGATCAGCGTGATGCCGTTCCGCAGGCAGATGCCCTTGACCTGCGGCTCCGATTCGTCGGTGACCGACGATATCACCGTGCCCGCAATTTCGGGGCTCGTCGTGCAGCGGATGAAGAGCGGAATGCCGTGCCGCCGGACCGGCGACAGGCAGCGCGGATGCAGCACGGCACTGCCGGCGGAGGCGAGTTCCTGTGCCTCATCGTAATGCAGCGCCATGAGCAGGCGTGCCGAAGGGACCACGCGCGGGTCCGCCGTGAACATGCCGGGCACGTCGGTCCAGATCTCGAGCCGGCGTGCCTGCAACCGCGCGGCGAAGTAGGCACCCGACGTATCCGAGCCGCCGCGCCCGAGCAGGACCGTTTCGCCCCATTCATTGCTCGCGATGAAGCCCTGGGTCAGAACGACCTGTTCCTGGGCCTCGTCCAGCAGTTGCACGAGCTCGGGATCGGGAGCCGAATCGCAGATGGCCGAAAGATAGTCCTGGCGCCGCTGCCCGCCCCCGCTGGTGACGCTGGTCAGCACTTCCCGGGCATCGAGCCAGCGCGTGCTGAGGTTCTGCTCACGCAGGAACTGTGCACCGAGCCGGGTCGCCAGCAGCTCCCCGAGCGCCATGACCCGCACGCGGACCCGGACGCTGACCTCGCGGACGAGTCGCACTCCGGCGACGAGTTGTTCGAGTTCGTGGAAGGTGGCGTCGACCAGGCCCGGCCCGTCAACGCCGAGATCCCGGGCCAGCCGGTAATGCTGCTCGCGGATCTCCTGCAGCCGGTCGGATGCCTGGCCGGCCGCGGCGGCATCGAGGATCTGCACCAGGCCGTTCGATACCCCGGCGAGCGCCGAGTGTACGACGACCGGCCGCAGCCCCTCCTCGAGCCGATTCCTGACGACGGCCGCGATCCGCCCCCAGTTCTCGGCAGTCGCAACACTCGTCCCGCCGAACTTGAGCACCACCCAGCGCGAGTCGCAGACATGCTGCGGTGCGCCGAGCGCAGCACCGGGCGAGAATGCGGCCTCGCGTTGCGGTTCGTTCATTCCGGTCGCCTGCTTCGTCAGCTGCTGCTCCAAAAAAAAACCCGCCAGGAAGTTCCTTGCGGGTTCGTTGACAAAGTCCAGGCCTTATTGGCTAGCCGGTATCCTTGCCATTCGCACCCACGCACCTCTGGCGCGCCATGTGTTTTATTCTTTCTTTCGTGCCGATCGGCTCGGCACGCTGGCACTCTACGTGGGTGACACAAAATTTCATTGCCGAAGTAGAGCCGACCCGCCTTTAAAGGTCAAGTTTTACCGTTGTGGAAAGCGCCGGGTCACGCCTCGTCCCACGGTGGCGGAATCGTGACCGCCCCCTCCGAGGCCGACGACACTTCGGCGCGATATTTCGCGAGTGCACCCGTTTTCACTGCACTCGGCGGACGCCGCCAGCGGCGACGCCGGTCCTCCAGCGACGCTTCGTCGAGGGCCACCTCGATGCGCCGGTGCTCCGCATCGATCACGATCACGTCACCGTCCTCGAGCAGCGCGATGGGCCCGCCCACCGCCGCCTCCGGTGCGACGTGGCCGACGACGAAACCGTGACTGCCGCCCGAGAAGCGCCCGTCGGTGATCAGCGCGACGTCGGCACCGAGGCCCTTGCCCATGATGGCGCCGGTCGGACTCAGCATCTCGCGCATTCCGGGTGCGCCCTTCGGGCCCTCGTAGCGGATCACCACGACGTCGCCCTTGCCGACCCGGTCGGCGAGAATCGCCGCGAGTGCCTCCTCCTCGGACTGAAACACGCGGGCGACCCCGTCGAAGCGCAATCCCTCCTTGCCTGTAATCTTCGCGACCGCACCCTCGGGTGCGAGGTTGCCGTAGAGGATGGCGAGGTGGCTGTCCTCCTTGACAGGGTCGGCGAAGTCCCGGATGACTTCCTGGCCCGCGGGGTAGTCGGCGACCGCGGCCAGGTTCTCGGCAAGCGTCCTGCCCGTGACGGTCAGGCAATCCCCGTGCAGCAATCCGCGGTCCAGCAGGCGCTTCATCAGCGGCTGGATGCCGCCAATCGCGATCAGCTCGGACATCAGGAATCGGCCACTCGGTTTCAGGTCGGCGAGCACGGGCACCCGTTTGCCGATGACCGTGAAATCGTCGAGCGACAAGGGTACGCCCGCCTCGCGAGCGATGGCGAGCAGGTGCAGCACGGCATTCGTCGAGCCACCGAGTGCTATCACGACCGTTATCGCGTTCTCGAATGCCTCCCGGGTCATGATATCGAGTGGTTTGAGATCCCGCCGCAGCAACTCGACGACGGCTTCGCCGGCGCGCCGGCAGTCCTCGGCTTTGGTATCCGAGACGGCTTCCTGCGCAGAACTGTTGGCGAGGCTCATGCCGAGCGCCTCGATCGCCGACGCCATCGTATTTGCCGTGTACATGCCGCCGCAGGCGCCCGGACCCGGGATCGCCGTCCGTTCGACGTCGAGCAGCTCGTCGTCACTGATCCTGCCACTCGAGTGGGCACCGACCGCTTCGAACACCGACACGATGTCCCGGCGCCCTTTGCCGGGCCGGATCGTGCCGCCGTAGACGAACACGGCCGGCCGGTTGAGCCGCGCGATGGCCATCAGGCAGCCCGGCATGTTCTTGTCACAGCCGCCGATCGCGACCAGGCCGTCGAAACCTTCGGCACCGGCGACTGCTTCGATCGAATCGGCAATGATCTCCCGCGAAACGAGCGAGTAGCGCATGCCCGGCGTTCCCATGGAAATACCGTCGGACACCGTGATCGTGTTGAACACCACGCCCTTGCCGCCGGCTGCATCGGCTCCCTCCGCTGCAAGGCCGGCCAGCCGGTCTATGTGCATGTTGCACGGCGTCGTCATTGCCCAGGTCGACGCGATACCCACCTGCGGGCGGTCGAAATCCGCGTCGGAAAACCCGACGGCCCGCAGCATCGCGCGCCCGGGTGCTTTTTCATCGCCGTCGACGACGACGCGGGAATAGCGCCGCAGTGTCTTTTCATCCATAGGAGACAACCCTCGCTTCAGCCGGCGCGTCGCATGCGCCGTGCGAGCGGAGTCTAGCAGTGAAAGGGTTGACAGGCGAAACGGCACACGCCGTGCCGCTTTGCCTCAGTTGTCGTCGTCCCGGATCAGGACAACCGTGCGGAAATAGATGTCTGTCGTCGCCAGCGTGTCCGCGTTGGCCAGCTCTACGCTGAAGGCCTCGTTATTCTCGTACAGCGAATCCTGTACCAGCGGAATCAGCAGCCGGGCCGAACGCTGCCCCGGGCCGAATTCGATCGTGTACCGGGACGGCGGAAAGTAGTCCTCGCCCTGTGTGGCAGTGATGTCGCGGATCGTGTAACCAATGACCATCGACGTGTCGTCAGGGTTGTAACGCAGAATGTCGATCTGGACCGCCGGATCCTGCTCCCGCACCGTGATCTGGCTGGTGGCAAACCCGATCGCATTCGGGGGCAACGTCGCCTCGAACCGGCGCTGGTCGTCGTCCTCGAGCGTGACGTTGATCAGTGCGAGCTCCGAGATGCTGCTGTCTGCCTCGCGCACGCGCACCGTCGACTGCTGGTCCGCCTCCCGGATCGGATCCGGGGTCATGATCAGCGTGACCCGCGCCCGGTCCTGGCCCACCGGGAACTCGACGAACCCGTCGTCCGTGAACGAATACTGGCCGGCCACCCACGGTGACCGGTTGCCCGAAAAGCTGACCTCCTCGAGCCGCAGGGTGAGCGCAAAATCGGTGTCACCACGGATCAGGTCGATCGTCACCGGCGCGCCGTCTTCGCGAATCCGCACGCTGATCTCCGGTATGTCGCGGCCTGGCCCGCCCAGCCGGAGCTCCGCAGTCGGGGGCGGCAACTTCGAGAAGTCGACGAGCGGTGGGGAGAGCCCGGCCGGCTCCTTTACAACCGGCCCGCCGAAGTCGTCGACAACCAGCACGTCGGCACCAGGCCCGACCACGTCCGCCGTTGCTACCTCGCTCGCAGCGGCGGGCGGCCCCGTCAGCTCTTCCGGCGCGGCGTCGCCGGCCTGCTCTTCAATCCCGGCCGCCTCATCAGCCGACGACTCACCTTCCGGTTGCGACAACTCCGACGGCACCGCCGGTGCCTGTTCCGCGGGCGCCCGTTGCAGTGTCGATTCGTCTGCGGTCCGCGCCCCGGTGTCCGGCGCCGCACTGCGTGCGGGCGCCACCGCTTCGAGCTGCGTTTCGCCTGCCGTGCCCGATGCGGCGCCGGCCGGCGTCTGCCCGGCCAGGATCGACGGCAGCTGGGTGCGAATCCGGTCCGCAAGACCGAACCGCCATTCCGCTGCGGCCGCGAGCGTAGCGAGACCGAGCACGACGATGAGCCAACGCGGACCGCCCGAACGCTTTTGCTTCGCGTCGCCGAATTCTTCGCGTGCAGGCACCGTGATCGTAATCGGTTCGGACGCATCGATGTCGAGAGCTTCGAGGAAATCCGACATCGACTGGAACCGCGCGACCCGGGCGTAGGCAAGTGCCTTTTTGATCACGCGCCACTGCGTTTCGCTCACGTTTTGCAGCGGCTGCGGCTCCATGCCCTTCTCTGCGGCTTCAGCCGCATTGCGCGGCCCGAAGACCCGGTATCCCGCAAGGAGCCGGTAGAGCAGGCAGGCGAGCGAGAAGACGTCGTCCGAGGGTGTCGGCGGCTCGCCGGTCAGCACCTGCATGCTCGAGTAGGCCGGGGTCATGAGTCCGAGGACCCCGGGATCGAAGTCGGGTTGCTTTTCGAGCGTCTTCTGGCGCATGCGTGCCACGCCGAAGTCGAACAGCTTGGCATCGCCGTTCGGCAGGACCATGACGTTACCCGGTTTCACATCCGCGTGGACGATGCCGCAGCGGTGCGCGTACTCGAGTGCCTTGCCGACCTGGCGGAATATGCGGAACGCCCGGTCCCGGTCGATGCTGCCGCTGTCCGCCGAATCCAGAATGTCGGCCAGCGTGCGGCCCTCGAGCCATTCCATGACGATGAAATGCAAATCTTCGTCACGGTCGAAATCGATGAAGCGAACGATGTTGGGATGGATCAGGCAGCGTCCCTTGGCCGCCTCCTGCTGCAATGCGCGCAGCGCATGGCCGTTGGCCGCGAGCTGCGGCGACAAGACCTTGATGGCCACCCAGGGATTCTCGTCCCCGGCTTCTGCCAGGCGGCGATCCATCGCCTTGTAGACGACGCCCATGCCGCCGCCCGTGATGCGCTCCTGGAGCAGGAAACGGTCGCGCAGCAGGGAACCGACCTGCACACGCTCGTCGGCGGACTCTTCCGCAAGGACCGCCGTGTCGGTGGGCAGGACGACCGTGGACGTAAACGGATCCTTTTTCTCTGGTCGTGCCGGTACGGGTGCCGGTGCC
>JAWWBD010000030.1:0-20991 GCA_033721115.1 Woeseiaceae bacterium
GAGTGTCGCTGCAGCGCTTTGCAGCCGGTTTTTCAAGGTGGGGATCGATCCGGAGCACAAAGGTTCAATGGCCGCAGCATCGCGCCGCCGGTGCGCGTCCTGTGTCCTCGCCCTGTGCTGGCTGAGCGGTACCGGCGCCGCGGCGGAACTGTCGGGCGCGATCACGGCGACCAGCGAATACATCTACCGGGGTCTCGCCGTGTCGGACGGCGATCCGGCGCTGCAGTTCGAGCTCGACGTCGAGTTCGGCAGCGGTTTTTTCGGCGGGCTCTGGGCCAGCACCGTCGACATCGAGAGCCCGTTTTCCCGGCGCGACCGCGAACTGGACGTCTATCTCGGCTATCACTTCGAGCCCGCGGAGCGCATCGGCGTCACCGGCACGCTGCTCCGCTACACGTACCCGGGCCAGCGCGGTTTCGACTACGACTACACCGAAGGGCTCGTGGCGGTCACGCTGGACGGGCGCTATTCGCTCGAGTTCGGCTACAGCGACGACCTCTACGGCCGTGGCGGCACCGGCCGGCACTGGGAGCTGCGCGCTGACCGGCCGCTCGCCAGCGCCTGGGTCCTGAGCGCGGGCGTGGGCCGCAACGACCTGACCGATTACGGCGGCGAGCGCTACCTGCACGGCGACGTCGGCGCGTCGGCGCGGCTCGGGCGCCTCCTCGTGGACCTGCGCTGGCATGCCAGCGAGCCCGCCGGCTCGGGCATCGGCGGGGCCTCCGCCGGTTCGCGGCTGGTCGTCAGCCTGTCGGGCGTCTTCTGACGCGGGGCTAGCGTGCCAGGGCGGTCGCCGTGTCTGCCCGACAACCCGAGACCCCGAGCAGCTCTGCGAGCGCCCGGCAGGCGTTGACGCTCCGGTCCGCCGGCGAGCGGCTGGCGACGAGCAGGCGCCTGACGTCGCCGGGTGCCAGGCCGAATTCCCGTGCCGCCATCAGCGCCACGATGCCGGACACCTGGGCGGCCGCCAGCGACGTGCCGGATGCGTAGTCGAAACCGCCGCCCGGGACGGGCACCAGTATCTCGTCGCCCGGCGCGTTCAGCTCCGGCACATTCGCGTCGTGCCCGGCGCCTGCCGCATGGCCGACGACGATGACCCCGGGGACGTCCGCCGGAAATCCCGTCCCCGGCAAGTGCGACGCCGCGGCGACGACGACGATCCCGCGCTCGATGGCAACGCCGGCCAGCCGGCCGAGCAGCGGGTCCGGCGGGCCGCCGAGGCTCAGGTTGATGACGTCGGTGTCGGATTCGACGGCATGACTCAGGGCCTTGGCCAGCGTGAAGCTGTCGCAGACAGCGCGTTCATCCCCGTCGGCATACCAGCAGGCCTTGAGCACGTCGACGTCGGCCGCGGGCGCGATGCCGACGATGCCGACCCCGTTCCCGGCGGCGGCCCCGATCACGCCGGCAATCGCGGTGCCGTGCGCATCGCGGATGAAATCGCGCGAGTCGCCGACGAAATCCCGGTGAGTGCGGATCCGGTCCGCGAGTTCCGGGTGATGGAGGTCGGCGCCCGTGTCGATGATCGTCACGTGCGCCCCTTCGCCACGCGACCACGCGTGCGCCTGGCCGAGTTCGATCGTCCGCAGGTTGTGCTGCAGCTCGAGATAGGGATCCGCCGCCCCGGCGCCGGGCGTGCCCGATACTTCGAAGCGATTCAGGCGCTGGGCGGAATCGACTTCGGGTCGCTGCCTGAGTTCCTCGAGCAGCGCGTCGACGCCCGCTGCATCGGCGACCGCATAGACCTGGCAAAAGACCTTGAGCGGGACGATGGGCCAGTCGTCGACCATGGCCAGGTCGTAATCGCCGGCCAGCCTGCGCGCGGCGCGCTTGACCCCGAGCGAAACGAGATAGGCGGACGAGCGGCGCGAGTAGCCGGGGCGGGACGGGCCGGCGCGTGCCGAGTTGCTCATGCCGGGATCGGCGAAGGTGACGAGGATCCGGACCGGCCCCGTGCTCCCGTGGTCCTGCGCATGCACGGCCGTCGTGCACAGGGCGAGACCGGCGAGCAGGGCGAGGAGCCGTACCGCGGGCATCACGGGTCGCCCCGCGCAATCGGCTGGGCAAACAGGACGCCGGGCTGCTCGAGCAGCTCGCTGAGCAAAACGGTGCCGGCCGGCGCCGGCGTGGCGAGCGTCGCGACGCCACGCTCCGAGGGCCCGGCGACGAGCGTCAGGCCGAGGGACTCGACGATGGCCGAGACCGCGGCTTCGTCCAGCGCGGGGTCGAACACGACGCGCACGTAATGCCCCGGGGGCAGCGACTCCGGTGTCGCCAGCGTCGTGAACCCGGCGCGCTCCGGCCCGGGCCAGGCCAGCACGGCGACGAGCACGACGATCGCGATGCTCTGCGCGGCCACGGCGACCCGCCAGGGGCTCTGCAGCCACGAGCGGACGGTTCCGAACAGGCGCGCGGCACCGCTTTCGTTCTCGAGCCGCGCGTCGATGCGTGCGTTGATGCGGCGCATGTCGGGCGCCGGCACCGGCGTCGCCGTCGCTTCCCGGCTGATCGCGGCGGCGAGTCGGCCGAGTTCCTCGAGGTCCCGGCGGCAGATCACGCAGGCCTGCGCATGCGCATCGACGCGGTCGCGTTCCGCCCCGGCGAGCGTGCCGTTGGCGAGCCAGGGCAGGAGTTCGGAAGCTTCTGCGTGCGGCATGGGCTCAGTGCTGTTCACGTTCACGCTCCCTGTCACTGCCCGCAAGCACCGGCGCGAGCACCCTGAGGCGCCGCCGCGCATGGAACATGCGGGTCTTTACCGTGTTGACCGGGCAGTCGGCGATCTCGGCGATCTCCTGGTAGGAGAAGCCGCAGAAGTAGGACAGTTCGACCACCTGCCGGTGGTCGTGACTCAATTGCGCAAGCGCCGTCCGCAGGAACTCGAGATCCTGTGCCCGGCCGGCGGGCAGCGCGTCGGCATCGACGCCGCGATCGACGGGCGTCTCGTGCCGGCGTTCCTTGCGTGCCGCCGTCATCGCCTTCCTGTAGGCGATGCCGAAGATCCAGCTCGAAACCGCCGAATCGCCGCGAAACTTCCGCGCATCCGTCCACACGACGAACATCACGTCGTCGAGCACTTCCTCGGCGACGGCGGCATTGCCGATCATGCGCTGCAGGTACCCGAACAACCGCGGATGATAGCGGCGGTAGAGTTCGCTGAAGGCACGCCGGTCGCGTCGCCCGATCGCGTCGAGCAGCGCGCGCTCCTCGCGAGCGGGCGTGTCACCGGCCGGTTTGTCGGCCCCGGATCGGGTCATGGTCGGGCTTCGCAATCTGCGGTCTGTTGATTATAGGTGCGCGAACTGCCGGAAAAGGTTCATTTGACCGAATCGTGTGCGCCGGAAGCGCCCGGATTGAACCATTCTCCGCCGCCACGCGACTTACCCCGAAAATGCCCGTCGCGCCAGGGAGCGGCCCCCCATGTCCGAGCCGACCACAACCAGAACCGAGACCCGCCGGGGCGCGTGCGCCCGGCTCGCGATGCTGGCCGCCCTGCTCGCCGGCTGCTCGGCCGGTAACGGTTCGGGTCTCGACGTCAGCGGCCGGCCGCTCGGCGAGGGCGGCGACGTACCGCTCGCGCCGACGCTCGCCGCCATCCAGGCCAACGTGTTCGATCCGTTCTGCGTCGTGTGCCATTCCGGGGCGAATGCCCCGCTCGGGCTCCGGCTCGACGCGGCGTCGAGCTTCACGAACCTGGTCTCGGTCCGCAGCCGGCAGGTCGGTTCGCTGTTCCGCGTCGAGCCCGGCCAGCCGGACCGGAGTTACCTCGTGCAGAAGCTTGAGGGTACGGCTGCCGAAGGCCGGCAGATGCCGCTCGACGGGCCGCCGCTGCCGCAGGCGACGATCGATTTCGTGCGCCAGTGGATCGCCGACGGCGCGCTGCCGGGCGGCGCCGGTCCGGGCGCCGGGCCCCCGGTCGTCGTCTCGCTTGCGCCGCAGCCCGGGAGCATGCTCGCCGCCATGCCGGCCGACATCACGGCAGGTTTCGACCGGGATATCGACGCTTCTACCGTCAACGACCAGACGTTCACGCTCGTCCGCAGCAACGACGGCGTATTCGACAACGGCGACGACGTCGCCATTACACCGGCGGCCGTGGGGCTCGCGCCGATGAACGCGCGGCTCGCGGTCATGGATTTGACCGGCGTGCCCGCGGTCGACGACCGGTACCGCGTCGGTCTCGAAGGCAGCGGGCCCAACGTCGTTCTCGATCTCGACGGGATTGCGCTCGACGGCGAGTTCGACATGGCCCTCCCCTCGGGCGACGGCACGGCGGGCGGCGACTTCGTCGCGGAGTTCGAGGTCGCGGGCCTTCAGCCCTCGCTCGAGTCGATCCAGGCCAACGTGTTCACGCCCGACTGCGCGGTCTGCCACACCGGGCCGCCCGGGCCGGACCTGCCCGCCGGCCTCGACCTCTCGTCCGCGGATGCGAGCTTCGCGAACCTCGTCGACCAGGCAAGCATCCAGCAGCCGGCCGTCGACCGCGTCGAGCCATTCGACGCCGAGGCGAGCTATCTGGTGCAGAAGCTCGAAGGTGCGCCCGGCATCACGGGCAGCCGGATGCCGCAGGGCGGGCCGTTCCTCGACCAGGCGGTGGTCGACGTGATCCGGTCCTGGATCGACAGCGGAGCGGACCGGTGAGCCGCTACCGGGTCGTACTTGCGGCCGCAGTCGTCGTGCTGCTGCCGGTTTTTGCCGGCGCGGAACCCTATCTCGCCGTGGCCAAGGGCCTGAAGTGCGGCACCTGCCACGTGGCGGCGTCGGGTGGCGGCAAGCGTACGGCCTACGGCAATACCTACGCGCAGACCGAGCTGCCCGCGCGCACGCTCGACCTGGGGACGATCTGGACCGGCGAGCTCGGCAGCTACTTCGCCGTCGGCGGCGACGCCCGTGGCGGCTGGCGCCAGGTCGACGTGCCGGGGCAGCGGTCCGCCACGGATACGGATCTCGACGAGTTCCTTGCCTACGCGGAAATCCGCCCGGTCCCGAAATACCTGACGCTCTACGTCGATGCGCGGTTGCGGCCGGACGACCCGGTGATCCGCGAACAATGGGCCAGGCTCACGCTGCCGGGCGGCCGCTGGTCGCTGCGCGCAGGCGAGTTCTTCCTGCCGTTCGGCTGGCGGCTCGAGGACGACAGTGCATTCATACGGCAGGTGCCCGGCATCAACTTCAACACGCCGGACAAGGGTTGGGAACTGGGCTACGAGCGAGGCCCGTGGACCGCGCAGCTCGCCGTGACGCGCGGCACCGCGGGCGGGCCCGAGGTCGACTCCGGCAAGCAGTACAGCCTGCGCTTGAGCCGCGTATTGCAGGGCTGGCGCGTCGGCGGCAGCCTGAACCTCAATGACGCGAAGGTCGGCGACCGGCGCATGCACAACCTGTTCGCCGGCGTCCGTACCGGGCCCGTCGCCTGGCTCGCGGAACTCGACTACATCGTCGACGAGGGCACGCCCACCGGGCGCCGCGCGTCCTGGACGAGCCTGCTCGAGGCCAACTACGGCTACCGCAAGGGGCACAACCTGAAGCTGACGTACGAGTGGTTCGACCCCGACGACGCGGTCGACGAGGACGAGCGTAACCGGCTCAGTGTCGTCTGGGAGTACGCGCCGTTCCAGTTCCTGCAGGCGCGGCTCGGCTACCGCAACTACACGGGTATCCCGCAGAACGCGGTCCAGAACCGCGAGCAGCTCTTCGCCGAACTGCACGTCTTTTTCTAGGCGCGCGCCTCCATGCGGGCGAGGCTCTCGTCGCACCACTCGAGCATCGCCCGGACCCGCTTCAGGCCCAGCGCAAGCGTCAGCTGCGCGTAGAAGTCTGCGTCCGGCAGCTCGTCGGGATAACGCGGATCGCCGGCACGCCACTCCCGCTCGATCGATTCGAGTTTTGCGAGCCGTGCGGCAGTGTGCTCCCGCAACCGGCGCATGAAATCGAACGCCTCGTCCGGATCGTCGAACTCGCCCAGGAAATAGACCTGTGCGAGATAGCTCATGCGTTCCCTGCCGATCTGCGGGCCGCTCTGAAGCCAGTCGAGCACTGCCTTGCGTCCGGCCGCCGCGCGCCGGTAAACGCGGCGCGGCGGCCCGGACGGGGACTCTTCCTGGTGACTGGTCAGGAGCCCCTCGTCCTCGAGCCGGTTGAGGCCGGGGTAGATCTGCGAGAGCTCGGCGTGCCAGAAATTCCTGAGGCTCCGGTCGAATTCCTTCTTGAGGTCGTAGCCGCTCGCCGGTTCGGCCAGCATCCCGAGCAGGATGTGCTTCAGGCTCACGCGGGCGACCCGAGTTCGCCGAACTTGCGCCGATAGTGCCGCGTCCAGATGACCGTCGCCGGGATGCCGATCGCGGCGGGCAGCACCCACGGGATGACCGCGACCCAGCCCGTCAGCCCGAGGTCGAACAGGCGGCTGGCGCCGAAGACGGCAAAGGCGGTGTGAAACGCGATGCCGCCGCCGAGCATGGCGCCGAGGTGTTCGTACATCCATGCCCGCCGGGACTGCGGCGGGTTCTTCATGTAGCGCAGGTTGCCGAAGCCGACGCCGAAACCGATCGGCGACAGCGCGAGCAGGAGGATCATCACCGGCGGCTTCAGGATCAGTGCGTAGAGGATCAGACCGGTGCTTGCGGCGATCGATGCCCAGGCCAGGCCGACGTTGAACGCAGTTCCGATCGCGCCGGAGTCCGTCTTGTGGCGCAGTACCTGCATGCCGTGCCGGATGGTCGCGAAGGTGACAAGCGTCAGGTAGCCCAGGAACAGCATGAACGCATAGAGCGCAGGCTCGTCCGCGGGGCCAATCTCCTGCCGCGCGAGGCGGCCGAGGCGCAGCGCCAGCGCGGTCGCTGCCGCGGCGAGCACGACGTAGGCGGACCAGACGAATATCCTGCCGAAGCGCACGTGATTCGCGGCACCCTTGCGGGCGAAAACGGGAATCCAGAAAGCGGCGAGGCCGATGAAGCCGGCCAGCACGTGCGCGTAGCGCACCGCGGTATCGATGATCGTCATGACGGGCCCTCCCGGGGCGGGTATATAAAGACTTATATAGCCGGCGCCGGGAGCTATGTCAATGCTTATATAGCGAGCCGGTTCAGGTCGGGGGCGGTGTCCGGGTCTCCGAGCCGTCGGCCGCTTCGTAGGTCCGCCCGAACCCCGTGATCGCCGCACCCAGCATCACGGCGGCGAGGACCCAGCCGTGCAGCACATAGAGCCAGACGTCGGTCGGTGCGACGACCTCGACGAAGTCGTATTGCGCCTCGAGCGTGCGGATCGTCTGGTAGCCGATCAGCACGCCGCCGCCCCACGGGAAGATGTAGCCGATGGCCGACGTGACGGCATCGAGCATGTTCGCGCGCCGGTACGGGTGCAGGCGAAAGCGCTTGCCGAGCTGCGAGATGACCGGCGCGGCCGCGATCTCGGCGGCGGTATTGATCGTGATGAAGGCATTGAGCGAGAACACGATGCCCCACATCGCCGACTCGGCGCGCGCGACGGAGTTCTTCGCGAACGCCTTCAGGCCGTCGATCAGCGCATCGAGCGCGCCGCCGAGACGCATCAGGTGGCCGCCCGCGACGATCAGCAGGATCAGGATCGAGAGGCCGAGATAACCCGCGATGCCGTCGACGAGCGCGCCGCCCACGACGTCGGCCTCGGCGTCGAAATAGAGGATGTCGGCGGGTGCCGCGAGCCCGAGCGCGAGTTCGAGCAGGACGGCGGTCGCGATGCCCCAGGTCAGCGCGACGAGGATGTGATGCCCGGTCAGCGCGAGAAAGATCACCAGGGCAAACGGGATCAGCAGCACGAGCCCGTCCGGCGCCACGGCGCCGGCGAGCAGCGCCTCGGCGCGGGCCGGGTCCGCGTCGACGCCCGTGCCGCCGAAGATCGTGAACAGGACGAGCGCGGGCGCGGCGGCCAGGAGCGCGTACTTGACGCGCGAGCGAACCACGCCGGGGATGTCGGTTTCCTGGGTCGTCGCCGAGACGACGGTCGTATCCGAGACCGGCGCCAGGTTGTCGCCAAAGGCGGCACCCGAGAGGATGGCGGCGAACAGCCAGACCGGGTCGGCGCCGAGCACGAGGCCGGCCGGGTACATCAGCGTGCAGAACGCGACCGCGGTGCCGTAGCCCGTGCCGACGGCCGTGCCGAACACGGCGGCCAGCAGGAAGGTCGCGCCGACGAAGAGTCCGCCGGTCGCGTGCGACTGGCCGCCGAGCCAGACGAGGCCGTCGACGAGGCCGCCGACTCGCAGCACCTGCGCGAACATGCCGGCCCAGAACCAGGCGACGATGGTGACGGTCGCTACCGGGTGGGCCATGCCGGCGAACACGGCGTTCGCGTAGTCCGCCCAGCGACTGCGGCACAGCAGCATGCCGAGCGTGAGCCCGCCGACCATGCCGAGAATCAGGCCGTTCTCGCTCGGCGCGCCCGCGACAGAGATGGAAATCGCCCAGACGACGAAAAAGACCAGCGGAATCGCAGCGCCGAGGCGGCCGCCGTAGAATCGAAGTGAGTCAGCCATGGATGTCTCCCGTCACCACTGATTGGCGGTCTGTTCGAAGTTCGCGCGCCCCTTTTGCACGACGCAGAAGCGCTGGCCGGTCGGTGCTTCCATCACCACCCAGGTCCGGACCGCATCGACGCGCTTCGCACCCAGCCCTTCGAGGCGCGCGACCTCGGCCTCGATGGTGTCGGTCTCGATGTCGAGGTGCACCCGGCTCGGATGATCCACGGTCTGCACCTCGATGTGCAGGCCGTCGGGACCCGTGTCGAGCGCGCGGTAATTGCTGTCCTCCGGGTCCGAGAGCGGCTTTGCCGGGTAGCCGAGGGCCGCGCTCCAGAATGCGGCCGCGGTTTCCGGGTCCGCATCCTCACAGTCGATGATGAAACCGCCGAGCTGGCTCCTGTGCATGGCCATGTCCCCCTGTTCCCTGCGTTGTGCCGACCTGCGGCCGCCGGCTTTATGGTCCGGACCTTAGCCGAAACCGCGAGCGATGAACATGGCGGCACGGCCCGCCGGGCGATTCTCGCGGTTTCGCCCAGGTTTCTGCGTGGTTCGTACCGCAGCAAGCCGGATAACGTACGGCGAAGTCCTGCGGCAGGGAGCCGGCACATGCACCGAACGACGGCACGATGGAGCGCAATCCTCATGGTTCTTTGCCAGCCGGTGGCGACCGCCGCGGCGGACATCGGCGCGGAGGTGGCCGTTACCCGGCATCTGGCTGACGGGGAGGAGTTTGTCCTGCGGCCGGCCGAGCTCACGGCGCACGGCCGGCGGCTGTTCGAGGCGCGCTGGACGATCCAGGAGGGCGGCGGCCGGCCTTTCTCGACGGGCACCGGTGCCCCGCTTGCGGACGGGGCGACGCCGCTCCTGTTCCCGCGCAATTTCAACCGCATCTCCGGGCCGGACTCGAACGCCTGCGCCGGCTGTCACAACCAGCCGCGGAGCGGCGGCGCCGGCGATCTCGTCGCCAACGTGTTCGTGCTGGGCCAGCGCTTCGACTTCGCGACCTTCGACGCTGCCGATGCGGTGCCGCTCCGGGGGGCACGCGACGAACTGGGCCGAACCGTGACCCTCGGCGGGATTGCGAACGAACGCAATACGCCCGGCATGTTCGGTGCCGGTTACGTCGAGATGCTCGCGCGCCGGATTACCGCCGACCTGCACCGCCAGCGCGACGCGCTCGCACCCGGCGAAGCCATCGACCTCGAAGCGCTGGGCGTCGCATTCGGGACCCTGCGGCGCGCGCCGGACGGCAGCTGGGATACTGCTGCCCTGACGACGCTGCCCGCGCCCAGCCTCGCGACGTCCGGGCCCGACGATCCGCCGAACCTGGTCGTCCGGCCCTTCCACCAGGCAGGTGCGGTCGTTTCGCTGCGGCAGTTCTCGAACAATGCCTTCAATCATCACCACGGCATCCAGGTCGCGGAACGCTTCGGCTTAGGCGACCCGGACGGCGACGGGTATCACGTCGAGATGACGCGCGCCGACGTGACCGCCGTCGCGGTCTTCCAGGCGACGCTGGCGGTACCGGGCCGTGTCATCGCCCGGGATCCCGAAGTCGAAGCGGCGGTCCGGGCGGGCGAGCGGACGTTCCTCGACGCCGGCTGCGGCGACTGCCACGTCCCCTCGCTGCCACTGACGGACGGCGGCTGGATCTACACCGAGCCGAACCCTTACAACCCGGCCGGCAACCTGCAGCCCGGCGCCGCGCCGGCACTCGCCGTCGACCTCACGAGCCGCGAATACGAACTGCCGCGCCTCGAGCGCTCGCGGCAGCGCGTCGACGTGCCGGTCTACACCGATTTCCGTTTGCACGACATCACGTCCGGGCCGGGCGACCCGAACTGCGAACCGCTCGACATGCATCATGCAACCGGCTCCGCGGAATTCTTCGCCGGCAACTGCCGGTTCCTCACGGCGCGGCTCTGGGGCGTCGCGAGCACCGGACCCTACTTCCACCACGGCAGGTACACGACGATGCGCGAGGCGATCGAGGCCCATCATGGCGAGGCGGAGCGATCGAGGCAGCGCTGGCAGGAACTCACGAATGAAGAGCGCGATGCGCTGATCGAGTTCCTGAAGACGCTGCGCGTGCTGCCGCCGGGCGTCCCGGCGCGTATCGTGGACGAGCATTTCCGGCCCCGGCGCTGGGACGGACTGCTGGAGTGAACCGCCAGCCCATGAGGGCTTCGTCGCGGTGCTCCGTTCGGTGTAACGTAGCGGTCTCTTTACCAGGGGATCGCCACGATGAACAAACTGTTGTTGCTCTTTTTGCTGATGCCGCTGTCCGTGCCGGCCGCCGATGCGCCGCGCGCGAGGGACCTCGGTATCCCGTTCGACGGCACGCCGGGCCCGCTCAACGCGATCACCGACGTCGCGGGCGTGACGGTCGGCTTCGAGACGATCATCGAGGACCTGGACGACGGCCGCGCGGTGCGGACCGGCGTGACCGCGATCCTGCCGCGCGGCCGGGATACCAACGACAGGCCCGTGTTCGGCGGCTGGTTCTCGCTGAACGGCAACGGCGAGATGACGGGCACCACCTGGATCGAGGAGTCGGGTTTCGTCGAGGGCCCGATCATGATCACGAATACGCACAGCGTCGGCGCGGTCCACGAAGGGACGATCCGCTGGCGCTACGAGCGGGGCGCCGCGGATTCGACCGGCTACTGGTGGTCGCTGCCCGTCGTCGCCGAGACCTGGGACGGCTATCTCAACGACATCAACGGTTTCCACGTGCGGCCCGAACACGCCTTCGCGGCGATCGAGGCGGCAAAAGGCGGCCCGGTCGCCGAGGGCAACGTGGGCGGTGGCACGGCGATGAACTGCTTCGAGTACAAATGCGGTACCGGCACGGCGTCGCGGGTGACGGAGGCGGCGGGCGTTGCCCGTACCGTCGGCGTGCTCGTGCAGGCCAACTTCGGCCGCCGCGACAACCTGCTGGTGGCGGGCGTCCCTGTCGGTCGCCATCTCCGCGACGAGATGGTGTTTTCGTCGCGGTTGCCGGACATTGCCGGGCTCGGTTCGATCATCATCGTCGTCGGCACCGATGCGCCACTTTTCCCGCACCAGTTGAAGCGCCTCGTGCGGCGTGCGGCACTCGGGCTCGCGCGGACCGGCAGCATCGCGTCGAACGGTTCGGGCGACATCTTCGTCGCGTTCTCGACCGCGAACCCGGATGCGACCCAGGTCACGGCGGACGTCGGCCACCGCATGCTCGGCAACGAGGACATCAACCCGCTGTTCCTCGCGACGGTGCAGGCGACCGAGGAGGCGATCATCAACGCGCTGGTCGCCGGGCGCACGATGACGGGCAACCGCGGCAACCGCGTGACCGGGATCGACCACGACGAACTCCGGCGCGTGCTGCGCGAGTACGGCCGGCTCGACGAGGACTGAAGCGCGTCAGCCGGCGGCGGCGCCGAAGCCGTCGAGGAATGCGGCCAGGCTCGCGCCGAGCTCATCGTTGAGGTAGCCGCCTTCCTGGACCAGCACGGTCGGCAGCCCGAGACCCGCAACGCGCTCGCCAATGTGGCCGAAGCCCGAGGTCGTCATCGCAAAACCTTGAAACGGATCCGACTCGTGGGCATCCAGGCCGAGCGCGACGACGAGCGCGCCGGGCTCGAAGTCACGTATTCGCGCGAGCACCGTCCCGAGCGCGGTCGCATAGTCGTCGTCCCCCGTACCGCGCGGCAGGGGCAGGTTCAGGTTGAAGCCTTCGCCCGCGCCACCACCGGCTTCGTCGGCGTAACCCCAGAAGAAGGGATAGAAACGGACGGGATCGGCATGGATCGAGACCGTCAGCACGGTCGGGTCTTCCCAGAACACGTCCTGGGTGCCGTTGCCGTGATGCACGTCGACGTCGAGTATCGCGACGCGCTCGTGCGCGCCCTGCAGCCTGCGCACCGCGATGGCGGCGTTGGACAGATAGCAGAAGCCGCCGACCACCTCGCGGCCGGCGTGGTGACCGGGCGGCCGGCAGAGCGCGTAGCAGGCCGGGTCGCCGGCCAGTACGAGTTCGGCCGCATGGACAGCCGTGTTCGCGCTCCAGCAGGCCGCGTCCCAGGTCGCGGCCGTGACCGGGCAGGAGCCGTCGTAGACGTGGAAGCCGACCTGGCCGACCGCGGACGCCGGGTAGCCGAAGCCGCGCCCGGCCGGGTGGATGTTCGGCATGACGTCGGCCGATGCGCCGTCAATGTACTGCCAGCGCTGGTGAATTCGTGCGAGAAAATCGAGATAGCGTGCCGTGTGCACTGCGGCGAGCGCGTCACGCCCGTAGTCTCCGGGCTCGACCTGCTCGAGCCCGGCGCCGAGCGCGGCCTCCAGCAGGCACGCGGCCCGGCCGGGCACTTCGGGATTCGGGTGCTCGGCGCCGGAGGACAAAAAGGACTTCGGCGCGTGCGCCAGCTGGCGGTCGGAGAAGACGACCTTCACGCGTCGGCCTCCAGTGCCGCGAGCCGGCGGCCGTCGATCATGTAGATCCGCTCGTCGGTGCACTCGGCGAAACCGCAGCTCCGGTAAAAGCGCATCGCGCCCGCGTTGTCGATGTCCACCGAGAGCCGGATATGCGTCGCGCCGGCCTCGAGCGTGATTTGCGCCACGGCGGCCAGCAGCTGCCGGCCGAGGCCCCGACCGCGGGCACGCTCGGAGACGACGAGGTCCTGCAGGTAGACGCCGCGCTCGCCGCGCCAGGTCGAGAACGTGTAGAACCAGAGCGCCATGCCGACGACGTCGCCGGCGGATTCGGCAAGCAGGGCCTCGAATGCGGCGTCGTCGCCGAAACCGTGCGCGCGGAAGTCGGCGGCGGTACTCGACACCTTGTGCGGCAGGCCGGTCGCCCGGGACAGCTCGACGATGAGCCGGTGGATCGCCCCTGCGTCGGCGCGGGTCGCGCGGCGCAGCGTGAAGTCGCTTTTCATTCCGCCCGTCCCGCTAGAAGTTGACCTTGCCGGCGCCCTTGAGTCCCAGCATCGTGCGCGCCTCGGCGGGCGTCGCGATTTCGAAGCCGAGCTCCTCGAGGACGCGCCGGATCTTGGCGACCTGCTCGGCATTGCTCTTCGCGAGCTCGCCGCGGCCGATCATCAGGCTGTCCTCGAGGCCGACGCGCACGTTGCCGCCGAGCACGGCGCCCATGGTCGCGAGCCGCAATTGCAGCCGGCCGGCGCACAGCACCGAGAACCGGTAGTCGCTGCCCAGCAGCCGGTCCGCGGTCGCCTTCATGTGCAGCAGGTTTTCCGGTGCCGCGTCGATGCCGCCCAGCACGCCGAGCACGAACTGCACGAACAGCGGCTTCTTTATCAATCCTTCGCGCAGGTAGAACGCGAGCGTCTGGATCTGCCCGACGTCGTAGCACTCGAACTCGAAGCGCGTGCCGTAGCCGTCGCCGAGCTGGTGGAAGATCTGCTCGATGTCGGCGAAGGTATTGCGGAACACGACCTCGCGGGTGGCGTCGAGCAGCTCGGGCTCCCAGTCGTGCTGCCAGTCCGCGTAGCGCTTTTTCATCGGGAACAGCCCGAAGTTCATCGAGCCCATGTTCAGCGAGGCCATCTCCGGCTGCGCGAGGTTCGGCGCGGCGAGGCGTTCCTCGAGCGTCATCAGCGAGCTGCCGCCCGTCGTGATGTTGAGCACGGCGTCGCAGCCGGCCTTGAGCCGCGGCAAAAACCGCATGAATACATCGGGATCGGCCGTCGGTCGGCCGGTATCCGGATCGCGCGCGTGCAGGTGCAGGATTGCTGCGCCGGCTTCGGCTGCCGCAATACCCTGTTCCGTGATCTCCTCCGGCGTCACGGGCAGGTAGGGGCTCATCGTCGGCGTGTGGATCGAGCCCGTCACGGCGCAGGTGATGATGACCTTGTCGCGCATGTGCTTCAGTCGCCGCGCACGGGCAGGCCGGCCTCGCGCGCGAACGCGTCGATGCTCTCGACGAGGATGGCCATGATCTCGTCGAGCTCGGCGTCGGTCACGGTCAGCGGCGGGCAGACCAGGAAATGGTCGCCGACGTAGCCGCCGCGGGTCCGGCGCGAATAGATGATGAGCCCGCGCGCGTAGGCCTCCTCGACGAGCGCCTCGTGCGCCTGGAGTTCCTTGGGCAGCGGTGCCATCGTGTCGCGGTCGGCCACCAGTTCGAAGGCGAGCAGCAGCCCCTTGCCGCGCACGTCGCCGATGAAGGGATAGCGGTCCATGAGTTCTGCGAGGCGCGCCTTGAGCCTGCCGCCCTGCCGTGCAGCGTTGTCGGCCAGGTTCTGCCCGAGAACCTCCTCGATGACGGCGAGCCCGGCCGCGCAGGACAGCGGGTTGCCGGCGTAGGTGTAGCCGTGGGCGAAGCCGCCGTGATCCATGACCGCCTGCACGATGCCGGCGTCGGCCGCGACCGCGCCGAGCGGCGCGTAACCGGCTCCGAAACCCTTCGCCAGGCCGATGATGTCCGGCCGGAGGTCCCAGTGGTCGACGCCGAGGAACCGGCCGGTGCGGCCCGCACAGGTCATGACCTCGTCGGCGATCAGCAGCACGCCGAATTCGCGGCAGATCTCGGCGACCCGGCCGTACCAGCTGTCCGGCGCGACCAGCGCACCGGTCGATGCGCCGCCGACCGGCTCGAAAAGAAACGCGAGCACCGTCTCTGGACCTTCCTCGAGAATCTTCTCACGCAGCAGCTCGGCGTAGCGCAGCCCGCGTTCCTCCAGCGTCAGCTCGTCGCGGTCGAGGTAGGCGGTCGGCGCCGGGATCTTCGGCATCGGCCGGATCATCTCGGCGAACGGATCGACGAAGGGCCGGATGCCCGTCACGGCGACGCAACCGAGTGTCGCGCCGTGATAGGACGGCGAGAGTGAGATGATCTTCCAGCGCTCATGCTCGCCGCGCGCGAGCGCGTACTGGCGCGCGAGCTTGATGCAGGTCTCGATCGTTTCCGAGCCGCCCGACGTGAAGAATACGCGGTCGACGCCCGCGGGCATCAGCGACGCAGTAAGGCTCGCGAGCGCTTCCGCCGGCTCGCTCGTGAAGTGCATGCGGTGCGAATAGGCGGCCCTGTCGAGCTGGCGCTTCATCGCGGCGATCACGCGCGGATTGGAATGGCCGATGTTGGACACCATCGGGCCGCTCGACGCGTCGATGTAGCGCCTGCCGTCGGTGTCCCAGATGTAGATGCCCTCGGCGCGCGCGATGTGCGGCCGGCTGCCTTCCGCGTGGTAGAAAAGCGCGCTCGGCGTGCGGGTCAGTTTGCGGGTCGGCGTTGCCATCGGTATCCGGCGTTTATGTTCGGCTCTGGCCGATCATACTCCGATCGCAATGTTGCCTTCAGTCCGAGATCGGACGGTCCGCGCGGATGAAGAGCCAGAGCCCGGCGCAGACCAGCGCGAACAGGCTGCCGGTCATGACGGCCGCCGCCCAGCCGAGGCTGCCTGCCACCAGCGGCACGAACGGCGCGCTCACGGTGCCGACGAGATTGCCGCCCGTGTTCAGCACGCCGCAGGCTGCCGCTGCGTGGTGCCGGCCGATGCCGATCGCCGCCGCCCAGAACGCGCCTTCGGTCATCTGCTGGAACAGGAACGAACCGGCGAGGACCCGGACCGCGACGTCGGGGTCCGTGCTGACTGCGCCGATACCGAGCAGCGCCCCGGCGATCAGGATGGCGCAGGCGGCCGGCCACGCACAGCCGCGCCGCAGGCCATAGCGCTGCGTCAGGGCATCGCAGAGGAAACCGCCGGCCAGCGCGCCGGCACCGCCTGCGAGCCACTGCGCCGCCGAGATCGTGCCGGCCGCTTCGGCGTCGAAACCGCGCACGGTTTCGAGGTAATACGGTACCCAGCTGAAGAACAGGTAGAAGATGTAGTTGCTGCAGAAGTACGCGAGCGTCAGCAACAGGATATTGCGGTTCCTGAGGACGCGCAGCCAGGCGGGCGCTTCGCCGGGCGCGGCCGCGACGGGCGGCCGATTCGCGGCGATGAGCTCGACTTCGGCCGCGTTCACCGACTCGTGCTCCCCGGGATGGTCACGCGCATACCACCACCAAAGCCCGGCGATCACGAGACCCAGCGGTGACGTCGCGAGGAAGGCATTGCGCCAGCCCCAGTCGGCAATCAGCGCAGGCAGTACCGCGGCGGCCCCGGCGGCGCCCAGCGTCAGGCCGACGCTCGTGATGGAGTTCGGGACGGCCCACCGGCCGACCGGGACCCAGCGCTCGATGACGCCGCCGACCAGCGGGAAAATCGGCGCGTGCAGGCTGCCGACCAAAAAGCGGATCACGACGAGCAAACCGAGCGTCAGGGCGACGCTGCCCGCGGCCGAACCCGGGACGAGCATCGTCAGGATCGTGAGCAGCGCCCACAGCACCGCGATGAGGGTCAGCGCCCGTCGGGGACCCACCGAGTCCGTGAATACGCCCCCCGGGAACTGGAACAGGGCATAGCCCGCGCCGAACGCGGCAAGGATGTAGCCGAACTGCTGCTCGGTCAGGCCGAGGTCGTCGATCAGCGTCGGGCCGGCAAGGGACACGTTGTAGCGCAGTACGTAGGAGGTGAACGCGGCGGCAAACAACAGGGCGAGGATCGACCAGCGGACACTGGTCGCGCGTGCCGGTACGGCCGATGCTGCTGTGCTCAGAACGCTCCCCTAGTGCGTCATGGCGTAGAGAAGGTAGTTGATCCCGAAGCGGTAGGCCAGCGCCGTCATGTTCTCGGGATAGTCGGGCCAGTCGGCGTGCTCCCACGCGTCGCCGATGTCCATGTTGAAATTGATCGCGACCATCAGCCGGCCGTCGTCGTCGTAGATACCGCGCCAGTGCGGGGTGTAGCCGTCCCGCTCCCAGGTGACCCCGGAGTAGATGAACATGCGCGACGGAATCTGGATGCGCTGGTCGAGGTCGTACATGACGTGGAACACCTCGTCGCCCTCGGGTATGTCGACGACGTTCCGGTCCGGGAAGATCTTGGTTAGCGAGGCCAGAAACGACATCCACTCCCAGGTGCCGTGGAAGTCGTCCACCATCAGGAAGCCGCCCCGCAGCAGGTATTCGCGGAGCCGTGCGGCCTCGGCGTCGTCGAGCGACCAGTAGCCGACTTCGACCGCGTACAGCCAGGGATAATCGAAGAGTTCGTCGTCAAGCGCGCGCAGCACGCGGCCGTCCTTCGCGGCCGCGATATGGGTCAGCCGCCTGATGCCGTTGACGAAGTGAAATTCCGCGTCGGGCCAGTCGGTCTGCCAGACCTGCCGGCCCCACTGGTTGCCCCGGTTCGTGGAGTAGGCGAGCCGCACGAACTGGAATTCCGCCGCCGGCTCGCGGTATCCGCCCGCGGCCGGCGCGCCGGTCGGGCCCTCGGCCAGCACGAGGCCCGCGGCGGCGCTCAGCAGCAGCGCAGCCAGCAGGTGCAGGCGGTTGGTCAGGGACTGGCGCATGCGGGGGGTGCTCATCAAGGGGTGATTCCTGATGTGACCGTCTCGCGCGGTCACAATTTCATTTATGCTCTCGACCGTCATGATAACGGTTCACGGGGCAGGGGACAGGTCCACGTCGGGGATTGCGGCCGGGAATCTCATCGCGCCGGGCGCGGCGGCCGGTGCACGGGGCGGTACACGATGACCATCGAGACCTGGGAGTTGCTGAGCTATATCGTGACGGTACTCGGTCTGCCGCTCGCCGTCGCGGTGTTCGTCTTCGAGAAACGCAAGGAGCGCGCCGCCGAGGAGGAGGAAGTCTACGAGGCCCTGTCCGCCCGCTACCACGACTTCCTGCGGCTCGCGCTGGAGAACCCCGATCTCCGGCTGTTGTCGACCTCGCGTACCGAGGACCTGAACGCCGAGCAGCAGGAGCGGATGCGCGCGATCTTCGGTCTTCTGATCTCGCTCTTCGAGCGGGCCTATATCCTGCTCTACGAAGACGACCTCCGCGGTGCCGAGGCGCGGCATTGGCGGTCCTGGGAAGACTTCATGCAGGAATGGTGCGCGCGCGACGACTTTCGCAGTGCGATGCCGGAACTCCTGGTCGGCGAGGACCCCGAATTCGCCGACTACCTGAGGCGGCTGGCCGGTGACGTCGCGCGACGCTGAGCCCAACGACCGACCGGGCCGGGGGCCCGCGAACGCACCGGAACGGCAGCCGGTCGACCCGAAGGTCGACCACTCGCTGAATCACTCGCTGCGCGACGCGGGCGCCTATGCCGTCATGATCGGCATCGGCGAAACCTACCTGTCCGCCTTCGCCCTGCATCTCAGGGCGACGACGCCCCAGATCGGCCTGCTGGCCTCGGTGCCGCCGCTCCTGGCCTCGGTGGTGCAACTGGTGTCGGCCTGGATCGGCGGGCTGACGGGCCGCCGCCGTTCGATCATGCTGATCGGGGCGGGGATCCAGGCCTTCGCCTGGCTGCCGATCGCGCTGCTGCCGCTGGCGCTGTCGAGCGCCTCCGTCCCGCTCCTGATCGCGTCCGTCGTCCTGTACTACTGCGGTGCGAATCTCGCCGCGCCGCAGTGGGGCAGTCTCATGGGAGACATCGTGCCCGTCCGGCGGCGCGGGCGGTTCTTCGCACTGAGGACGCGCATCGTGTCGCTCGTCACGTTCGTCGCACTGATCGGCGGCGGGCTCATCCTGCAGGCAGCCAGTTCGCGCAATGCGACGTTCGCCGGCTTCCTCGTCCTGTTCGGGATCGCGTTCATCGCGCGGCTGATCAGCATCTGGCACCTGGCGCAGATGCACGACCCGAAGCGGGTCGTCGTCGCGCGCAAGGTACCGGACGGCAAGCACTGGTGGGATCGCCTGCGTCACTCCAATTTCGTTCGCTTCTCGGTGTTCTTTGCGCTGATGCAGTGCGCCGTGGCCGTGGCGTCACCGTTTTTCACCGTCTACATGCTGCGCGACCTGGAATTCAGCTACGCGGCTTTCATGGCGAACACCGGCACCGCGATCCTCGCGCAGTTCCTGACGCTGAATCGCTGGGGGCGGATCAGCGACGTGTTCGGCAACCGGCGCATCCTCGCGACCGCGGGCCTCCTGATCCCGCTGATGCCCCTGCTCTGGATCCTGTCCGGCAACTTCTGGTACCTGCTGTTCGTGCAGTTGCTGTCGGGCCTGAGCTGGGCCGGGTTCACGCTGAGCGCCGGCAACTTCCTCTACGACCTCGTGCCGCCGGAGCGCCGCACGACCTATCTCGCGGTGCACAACGTGCTCGCGAGCATCGGCATCTTCGCGGGCGCGATGCTCGGCGGCTACCTCGGCGCGGTCCTGCCGGTGCGTGTCGACGTGCTGGGCGCCGCATTGACCTGGTCGAGCCCGTTGCTCGGCGTATTTGCCGTCTCCGCGGTGCTGCGCGCGACGGTCATGCTGGTGCTGATGCCGAAGATCCGCGAGGTGCGCCGCGTACGTCACGCGAGCTTCGCAGACCTGATTTTCCGGGTGACCCGCGTCAATGCGCTCGCCGGCCTCTTCTTCGACATCATCGGCCCGAAATCCGGGCCCGCGTCTAGAAGTAATACACCAGAACGTAAGCCGTGAGCAGGACCGCGATCCAGAGCGCCGTGACGCCGATGGGCCACGTGCGGGCAAAGACGCCCGGCAGGGCATCGGGCGCCCGGCTCCCCAGGTGGCGCCGTGCGACGCTCCCGAGCGCCGTCACGGCCGCGCCGGCGCCGGCCGCCAGCACTCGCCCGCCGGCCGCCAGGAGGCCGTAGCCGGCGAGAGCGAGCCTGCGGAGCGGCACGCGCCACAGCCAGTCCGTGTCGAGGCTCACGGTCTCGGTGCGGCGCATCAGGGGCAGGAGCAGGAAGAACGCGAGGCCGGAGAACATCAGGAGCTGCAGGTAGAAGAGCACCTTGTCGGGCGTGTAGGCCACGTAATCGACGGGATACGGCAGGTGGCGATACAGGAGGTCGGGCGCGACGCCGAACAGGATGCACAGGGCGGCGAAGACGATCATCGCGGCACCCATGTTCCACGGCGCGTCCTTCGGCCTGAGGCCCGAGTCGCGCTGGAAGAAGACGAACCACGGGAACTTGATCCCCGCGTGCAGGAACACGCCGGCCGAAGCGGCGGCGAGCAGGAGATAGACCGCCGCGAGTCCCTGGTCCGCCGCAGCCTGCGAGATCATCGTCTTGGTCGTGAACCCGGAGGTGAGCGGGAAGCCGGAGATCGCGAGCGCGCCGACGATCCCGCAGATCGCGGTCAGCGGCATCGTCCGGAACAGGCCCCCGACCTCGGTGCAGCGGTTCATGCCCGTGCGGTAGACGACGACGCCCGCGCTCATGAAGAGCAGCGCCTTGTAGACGATGTGGGCGAACGCGTGCGCGGCTGCGCCGTTCAACGCCATCTGCGTGCCGATCCCGATGGCGCAGACCATGAACCCGACCTGGTTGACGATCGAGTAGGCCAGGATGCGCCGGATGTCGTTCTCCAGCAGCGCGTAGATGATCCCGTACATGACCATGAAGAGGCCGACGCCGATCAGGACCGGCTCTCCCGGAAACAGCAGGATCAGCGCGATGACCGCCGTCTTGGTCGTGAACGCGGACAGAAACAC
>JAWWBD010000031.1:0-20889 GCA_033721115.1 Woeseiaceae bacterium
AGCCCGGCATTCCGATGGTGCTTCATTAAAAACTCAACCACGGCCCGATACCCCGTGCGCCAGCCGCAGCGCCCGCAGCGGCAGCCACAGCGTGCCGAGCATCAGCACCCAGGCCAGCGTCAGCCAGCTCGCCGCCGCAAAAAACAGGCGCGAAAGGTCCACCGGCTCGTAGCTCGACTCGCGGTAGGCGTAGTCCTCGAGTTCGGCGATTTCGGCCAGCGCGTCGTCGAGATAGCCTTCGCTCACGTCGTCGATCGTGAAGACGCTGCCGAATGACCTGACAGTCCGCAGGAACTCGGTCGCGAGCAGCGACTGGCCGTCGGCCGACTCGGGCGTAATCCAGAGCAAGTAGAAGGCAATGTCCAGGCGCCGCAGGCGATCGAGCTGTTGCTGCAGGTATTCGGTATTGCGCGCCTCGGCGTCCGTCAGCAGGATGATCGCGCGCCGGTTCCGGCCCGGATAACGCTCGACGAGGTCGAGCGCCTGCTCGAGCGCCCAGCGCATGTTCGTACCGAAGGTGACGTAGGGATCCATCGCCGCGAGCTGCTCCCGGATGAAGCCGAAGTTCGACGTGAACCCCGACATCAGGTAGACCATCGAGTTGAAGTAGATAAGTCCCACCCGGTCCGCCGACCCGCGCGAGTCGAGGAAGGTCAAAAGGCTTTCGCGGGCGACTTCGTAGCGCCCGAGGTTCGGGATCGCGGCCGGATCCTCGGCCTGGCCGACGTAGAGGTCGGCGCGGCGTTCGAAGGTCGGCGGAAACTCGGCGCGCAGGAGCGCCGTGTTCTCCCGCATGGAACGCGAGGTGTCGACGATGACGAGGAAGTCGCGCGCGCGGCGATCGACCTCCACGAGGCGCGTCGCGCTGATATCCATCAGCGCCAGCGCGAGCAGTACGACGATCGTGACCCCGAGTACGACCGGCGCGCGCTCGAGCGCGCGCCCGTCGGTTGCCTCGAGGAGTTCGATGTCGGGAAACAACGCGCCGCGCCTGCGCAGGCGCTCGACCCCCAGCGCGACCAGGCTCAGCGCCAGCGGCAGGAGCGGCCACCAGCGTCCGACCTCGATACTGTCGATCAGGGTCAGCAAGCGCGCTTCTCTCAGGCGTGTCCGCCGCGGACGATGATTTGTTCGAGGCGGTCGCGGAGAGCGTCCGCCTCCCCCGTCGGCGCATGCAGGAGATCGATGAAGAGGTCGCGCAGCTTCTTGTAGCTTGCATCGTCCACCGCGGCGTCTTGGTCATCGTCGTTGCGCTCGGCGAGGTCCAGCCAGACGAACGCGTCCACGCCGAGTTCATCGTTGCAGTACCAAACGAGGCAACGGCGCAGTTCGTCCAGGTATCGCGCTTCGTCACCCGTGTCACCGGCGCGGACTTTTTCGAGCTGTTGCTTCCAGCGCGGCACGGCATCGGGTGCCGTGTCGTCGCTGCGCGAACGGAATGGCCACATGAGAAATCCTCCGGTCAGAATTGCGAATGCGATGCCGGCGGTGAGCACGGCAGCACGTGTGCCGTCCGCGCCGGTCTGCGGCTCGGGAAAGCCCCCGTATGGGAAGTAGACCTCGAACGGGAACAGCTGGTTTTCGGGATCGCGCGGAATCGTCGTCATGACGGTCAGGGCCGCTGCCGGGAGTTCGAAACTGGCAGTTCCGGGCTCACCGGTCGCACGATCGGTGTATGCGATGCCGAACGCGGGCACGGGATAGTAGCGGTCGCCCGGACAGGTCGGTGCCGAGGTGTCGGGACAGCCGAGGACCTGGAAACGGAATACCGCGCGTTGCTCCCTTGAACGGGGGTCCGGCGCACGCCGCGTCTCGAATGCCGCCGCGCGGAGGTATACGCCCTCGGCCACCGGCCACTGGCTCGTGAAAAATGCTTCGTCGAGTGCGGCCACCTTGACCTGTCCGGGGTCGTGGCGCACGACGATGGCGAGCACGAGTTCATCACCGAAAGTCAGTGCCCTGCCGCCCGCGCCGTCGAGGCCCGCCTCGATCTCGAGCGCGGCGTCGGTGTAAACGGGCTGCGTGTAGGGCTCCGCAGCAGACAGCGCCGCCGCCCACGTCAGCAGGGCGGCCAGCAGCAGCATCGGCGGTCGTCGCACGGCCGTCAGCTCCGGCGCTTGCGGCGCCAAGTCGCAAGCCGCGCGAGTTCGGGATAGACGTCGTGTTCGCGTGCCAGCACCAGGTGGTCGAGGCCGGCCCGCCGGAAGGTCTTTTGCAGTTCCGCGACCCGCTCGCGCTCGACCGCGTTGATGGCGCGGATGCGGCCCGGCGTCAGGAGCGTGAGCCGCTCCGCGCCCCGTTCGGGGTCGAAGAGCCGGATCGCCCCGGTCTGCCCCGTCGGCAGCTCGAAAGTGATGACGACGGGCACCACGTCACAGCGCATGCGGCGCGTCGCACTGCGCCACTCGGCGGCCGCCGGCACGGCCCCGCCGCTCTCGACCGGCGTGAAATCCGAGACCACAAAAGCAAGATTCGTACGCACCGGGTCCTTTTGCCGCGATTCCGCGGCCAGCAGCTCGGTCACGTCGCGGCCCCGCGCCGGCGCGGGTTTGCCGAGCTCGACGATCAGGTGTTCGAGCTGGCTTTTCAGGTTGCGCCGGGCGACGAGGCGCGAGTGGCCGCTCGCGAACAGCGTCGTCCGCACGCGATCGCTGGCCCGCCACAGTGAATAAGTGAGTTGCAGGAGCGTCAGGTTGGCGAGCGCCGCCTTGGGCGCGAACTGCATCGACGCCGACACGTCCGTGTAGATCATGACGTTGGCCTGCGCTTCCGCTTCCCACTCGTTGATCCAGTATTCGCCGGGCGGGCTGAACTTGTCGATGTCGCGCGGATTGTCCTGGCCGGACTCGAAGGGCCGTGTGCGCAAAAAGCGCATGCCCTCCCCCGCGCGGCCGAGCGGATGCCGGCCGGAGAAAAAAGCGAGCGCGCTCAGGCGTATCGGCAGCAGTACGCCGAGCTCCTGCAGCCGGCGTTTGTCGAGGAGCGCACCTGCAGCAGACGCGTCCTCCCTAGAAAGCATATCCCCGCTCGCGGAGGATCAGGTGGATCAGACCTTTCATGTCCACGGGATAGTTGGTCTCGATGCGGTGATTGAGCATCGGGTAGGCGGTCGCGAAAACGTCGAAGGGCACGACCTCGCGGCGGCCGTGAAAGAGCGCATGTGCCTTGAGCAGCGGCGGCCAGAAGCTCGAGGCCCGTGAACTCACGCCGCCGTTCTTGCTGATGACCTCGCGGCCGAAGCCGTTGGCATCGAGTTCGTCTGCAGGGTACGAATCATCGGTCGGCCGTGTGGCGACGGTGATAGCGTTCATCAGGTGAATGACCTCCGGGCCGAGCTTCACTTCGCTGCCCGCGATCCTCTGCATTTCCTGCAGTTCCTCGATGGAGAGCGCCGGCTCGAGACGCGCGATGTTCTCTTTCAGGTAAGCCTTGGACTCGCTGGCGATCTGGAACTCGATCTCGCGCGACGGCGCCCGCCATTCGATCTTGACGAGAAAGCGCTGCTTGGCCGCGGCATCGAGCTCCCAGGTGCCTTCGTGCGACAGCGGGTTCTGGGTCGCGATGACGTGGAACGGCTGCGGCAGCGGGTACTGCTTTTCGCCGATCGTCACCTGGAATTCCTGCATCGCCTCGAGCAGCGCCGACTGGGTGCGCGGGTCCGTGCGGTTGAGCTCGTCGAACAACACGATGTTGTTGAAGATCGGGCCCTTGACGAGCTGGAACTGCTCGTCTCCCTGGCCGATGATCTCGGCGCCGAGCAGGTCCGAGGGTTTCAGCGTCGGCTGGCCCGAGATGCGCCCGGTGCTGATGCCGGAGATCGACGCCGCCAGCACGGTCGCGAGCAGCGTCTTGCCTTCGCCCGGCACCGATTCGAGCAGGACGTGCCCGCGTGCGATGATCGCGATGACCGTCGCATCGAGCCCCGCCTCGTGGCCCTTGACGATCTGTCCCAGGTTGGCGCGGAGGCGCCCCGCTTTCTCAACCGCCTCTTCGAATTTCAAGTGAACCCATCCTCTCGAGGTATCTGACGGCGCTTATGCCACGAGACCGCGGCCGATGCGACTTTATACGCGGAAAAAAATGTTTCATCTTCAATTAACATTGCGCAGCGGGGCGGGCGGATGCAAGTTTAGGCGCCGGTTGGCGGCGCCCGGAGAAGAGAGTTTTGCACGATCATCATCATCACCACGGCCACGCTCACGAGCACGAGCACGAAACCGATGCCGAGTACGAGGGCCCGCTCGAGGACCACCCGCTCTGGCAGCGGGACAATGTCATCCTGACCAGCGTCGGTATCGACATCGGCTCGGCCGGTACCCAGGTGCTGTTTTCGCGCGTCCATCTGAAGCGCCAGGCCGTCGACCTGTCGAGCCGCTACCTCGTCGTCGCGCGGGAAACGCTGTACGAGTCACCGGTGAGCCTGACGCCGTACGAAAGCGAGACGCGGATCGACGCGCGCGCGCTCGGCGCGATCGTCGACGAGGCGTATTACGCTGCGCGTCTGCATCCCGACGGGATCGACACCGGCGTCGTCATCCTGACCGGCGAGGCGCTCCGGCGCGAGAACTCGGAGCCGATCGCGCGCATCCTGTCCGAAAAATGCGGCGCACTCGTCTGCGCGACAGCCGGTCATCACATGGAAGCGATGCTCGCGGCCTACGGCTCCGGGGCCGCGCAGAAGGCCCACGACCGGGACGAAAAGATCCTCAACATCGACATCGGCGGCGGCACGACCAAGCTCGGCGTCATCGATCGCGGCGAGGTCGTCTCGACGGCCGCCTACCACGTCGGCGGCCGGCTGCTGGCGATCGACGATGACGGCAAGCTGGTGCGCATGGATCCGGCGGGCCGCGCGCACGCGCGCCGCGCCGGGTTCGAGTGGCAACTCGGCGACACGCTGGGCGACGCCGATCTCGAAAAAGTCGCTGCGGCAATGGCCGACGACGTCGTCGCGGCACTGACCGGCACGCTGGACGAAGAGATCGCAGAAGAGTTCTACCTGACCGACCCGATCGAGGGCCTCGACGGTATCGACGCGGTCGTCTGCTCGGGCGGTGTCGCCGAGTACATCTACCGGCGCGAGGACCGCGAGTTCGGCGACCTCGGCATGAAACTCGGCCATGCGCTGCGCGACAGGATCGACGCGGGCCGGCTGCCCTGGCCGCTGTTGCCCGACAGCCAGGGCATCCGGGCGACGGCCCTCGGCTGCTCTGAGTTCTCGGCCCAGCTCTCCGGCAATACTGGCTACATCAGCGATCCCGACGCATTGCTGCCACGCCGCAACATGAAGGTGCTCAGGACCCCGTTCGAGTTCACCGACGATTTTGAAGCCGCCGACCTGGCGCTCGCGATCCGCCGGCACATGGTCAGGTTCGAGGTCAAGGCCACCGACGAGAATCTCGTGCTCGCCTTCCACTGGGAAGGCACGCCCCGGTACCGGCGCATCCATCGTTTCGCCGAGGGCATCCGCCATGCGCTCGCGGAACGCCTCGAGAACGGGCTGCCCCTCTACATCATCCTCGACGCCGACATCGCGATGAATCTCGGCGCGATGCTGCACAGGGAGTTCGCTACGGGCAGCGACGTGATGGTCATCGACGGGATCGCGCTCTGGGACTTCGATTCCGTCGACATCGGCAAACTGCGCCAACCGTCGAACACAGTACCGGTGACGATCAAATCGCTGATTTTCAACGACGTCGTGGACGGCGTGCACCGGCGGGAACTCGTGCATCACCCGCAGTCGGCCGATCGGAACGCCGCGCGTGACAGCTGATGCAGCTCCCGCGGTACCTGGACAGCACCTCCCGGCGCAACTTCGTCGTCCTGCCGATCGGCCTGCTTCTGGTCGAGAGCCTGCTCGCGCGCGGCTGGCCGGAGATCAACCTGGCCGGTCTCATCCTGTTGCCCTGGGGCTACCTGCAGTACCGGTTGGCGGGGCTGTACCGGCGTCGGCGCGGCGGCGGCGGGCCCGGCATGGCCGTGCCGCCCGAGCGCCTGGTCACGACGGGTATCTATGCGCTCACGCGCAACCCGATGTACCTGGGACACCTGATCTTCATCGCCGGACTCGCGATAAGCCTGCGTTCGTGGATCGCATTCGCGGTGCTCGTGGCCTACCTGCCCTGGTTCCACGCCCGGGTCAGGCGCGACGAAGCACGGCTCCGGGATCTGTTCGGCACAGAATACGAGCGTTACGCGCAACGCGTGAAGCGGTGGATCCCGTTTATCATCTGATGTTTCACTTTTCCAGGACCCAATCGACATGAGCGATCCCGTTCTCAAAACCGTCACGCGACTGCAGGGCAACAACGCCGCACTGAAGAACGGCGAGGTGGTACCCGATGGATTCGCGCTCGAGTTTGAGGAGGTACCGGTCCTGGTGCATGCGTTCCGGCGCATGGTGCGCGGGCTCGAGTTCGACGTCTGCGAGATGGCGCTCACGACCTACATCTGCGCGCGCGAGCACGGCGTCCGGTTCACCGCGATTCCGGTGTTCCTCGTGCGCGGCTTCCATCACGGCGCAATCCTGCACAACGTCGAGCGCCCGGTCCGCGACCCGAAGGAACTCGAGGGCGCGCGGGTCGGCGTCAACCGGGGCTACACGGTGACGACCGGCGTCTGGGCGCGGTCGATACTCAGGGACGAATACGGCGTGGACCTGGACAAGGTGACCTGGGTGCTGTCGGGTGACGAACACGTCGAGGCCTACGTCCCGCCGCCGAACGTCGTCTCGATCGGCGCAGACAAGACGATCGAGGAGGAACTCGGCTCGGGCGAGCTCGCGGCGGCCGTCAACATCAAGACCGACGATCCGCGTTTCAGGCCGCTGATCGACGATCCGCTCGAAGCGGGTATCGCGGCGTTCGAGCGCCGCGGTCACTACCCGATCAACCACCTCGTCGCGGTCCGGGACGACGTGCTGGAAGCGCACCCGGGCCTCGCGGTCGCGTTGTTCGAGGCGTTCACGGAATCGAAAAACCGCTACCTGGAAAAGCTCAAGGCCGGCGCCATCGCCGAACCCGACGCGGCGGACCGCCTGCACCAGCGCCTGATCGGGCTCGGCGCCGATCCGCTGCCCTACGGCATCGAGCCGAACCGTGCGGTCCTCGAGGAACTCATCGAGCACGCGATAGAGCAGGCGATCCTGAGAAAACGCGTCGACGTCGACGCGCTGTTCGCGCCCGCGACGCGGGGTCTCAGCGGCTGACGCTGTCCAGGAACTGAAGCAGCCGGCCCGGCACGTTCTCTTCGGTCTGGTCGTCCGGCAGGATGTCCCAGTACTCGCTGTCGGGCAGGCATTCCTCCAGGTAGCGTGCGGCCGAGGTCGCGTGCGCGATGTCCTTGCCGGGCACGATCAGCGTCGGAACATGCAGACGGAGCAGGTCCTCAGGCTCGGCGCCGGGCAAGGTATCGCGGTCGATCAGGTTCTGCGACATGCCTTCGACGATGAGCTTGTAGTGCTCCACGTCGAGTTTCTCGTAGGCCTTCGCAAACTCCGGGTCGGAGCGTATCACCGGTGCCCAGGGACCGACGCGCGGGTCCTTGCCGAAGCCCTTGTCCGTCTCGCGCGCAAGCTTCACGACGCCGGCGAGTCCCTCCTGTTCGACCAGGCCCAGGTGCTGCGCGAAGCGCCCGTGGCCCCGGATCCGGAAGCGCGCGCCGCCGACCGGCCAGTACAGGATCATGCTCCGCACCGAGGCCGGATACCTGGCGGCGTAGGCGATCACGGGACAGACACCCATGCAGCCGCCCATCAGGTGGGCCGCGTCGTGACCGAGATGGGCCAGAAGGCCCCTGCCCTGTTCGACGTAGTGTTCCCAGGTGATGCGCTCGACCCGACCGCCCGAGCTGCCGGTCTCGCGCCGGTCGAAAACGATGCACTGGTATTTGTCCGGCAGGTGGTCGAGCAGCCTGATGCGTGCATAGACGCCGAGATTCGTCCACTTGTCGAGCGAGGCGTCGAAACCGCCGGGCGAATACATGAGCAGCGGCTCGCCCTCGCCGTGTACCTCGTAGTGGGTCCGGATTCCGTCGATGACTGCTGTCGGCATGGTTCCTCTCTTCCGTTATTTCTTCGTCTTCGGCGCGCCCTTGATCTGGCGCCCGGCCCGCACGTCCTTGCCGAACTCGCTCAGCGCGTCGAAGGCGGTCTTTGCGACGTTGGCATAGGTTTCGATGTCGCTGTCCAAGTGCTTCGCCGCGTAGCCGATGGCGGCGTGCGCCATACGGACGCGACCGTCGAGCCACGGGCCGCCGCCGAAGCCGCCGATCACCGGGATGTCGACGGCCTCCGTCACCACCGGGCCGACGACCGGGCCCGAGTTGGTGAAATCCAGCATGACGGCGCCGGCGGCCTCGAGCATTTTCGCTTCTTCCACGAGCTTTTCCTGCATGCCGGCCGGAACCTGGGCGTCGGCCCCCGACTGGGCGGCGTACTCGATGCCGTAGCTGAGCGCGGTCTGCGGCGTGATCCCGAACTGCGCCCAGACCGGGATGCCGGCGCGGGTCAGCGCCGTGACGGCCTCCGGATAGTCCGCCGCACCGTCGAGCTTGATCATGTCGACGCCGGCTTCCTTGACGAAGCGGATCGCCGCGTCGACGGCGGCATCGACGCCCTGCTGCAGCGGGCCGTAGGGAAAATCGCAACTGAGAATGGCGCGCTCCGTGCCGCGCCGCACGGCCTTTGCCACGACGAGCATTTCGTCCATCGTGACCTCGAGCGGATGCGGCTGCCCGAACAGGTTCACGCCGACGCTGTCGCCGACCGACATGATCTCGACGCCGGCCCGGTCGGCGATTTTTGCCATCTGGTAGTCCCAGACGACCACGCCGACGATCTTCCTGCCGGCCTGCTTCATTTTCTTAAGCTCCGGCACGGTCACCCTGTCGCTCATCCGATACTCCGCTCGTTATCTGTTACGGACGACACGGTCCTGCGGGAATTCCGTATTGCCGCGTCGCTGTGTCCGGGCGAGTGTAGCGCCTCGTGCACTGCCGCGCATGGATATACTTTCTATCGAAACTGAAGCTGCGCCGTGGCTGCAAGAGCGCTACAGTCGCCGGTCTCGGAAACGACACACGCTCGCGTCGCGCCGTGCGTCCCGAATCGAATCTTGAAGGGTAACGAGCAATGCTGACCAAAGAACGAAACGACCTGATCACCCAGACCGGGCCGGGTACGCCGATGGGTGAAATGTTCCGCAGCTACTGGCTGCCGATCCTGCTCTCGGAGGAGCTGCCGGAACCCGATTGCCCCCCGGTGCGCGTCGAGCTCCTGTCGGAGAAACTCATCGCGTTCCGGGATACCGAAGGCCGCCTCGGCCTGATGGACGAACTCTGCGCCCACCGCCGGGCGTCGCTCTGGTTCGGCCGCAACGAAGAGGGCGGCCTGCGCTGCCCCTACCACGGCTGGAAGTACGACGTGACCGGACAGTGCGTCGAGGTGCCGTCGGAGGGGCCCGAGTTCTGCAAGAACATCAGGCAGCGGGCCTATTCCCTCATCGAGAAGGGCGGCATCCTCTGGGCCTACATGGGCGACCAGGACAACAAACCGCCCGAACCCGACTGGGAGTTCGCGAACGTCGAACCCGAACAGCGCTTTGTCTCCAAGCGCTACCAGTACTGCAACTGGCTGCAGGCGATGGAGGGCGGCATCGACTCAAGCCACGTGTCCTTCCTGCACTCGACGAGCCTCGAGACGGATCCGCTGTTCCGGGGCGCCGGCGGCAACAAGTACAACCTGGGCGACCTCGCGCCCGTGTTCGAAGTCGCGGAAACCGAGGGCGGCCTCCTGATCGGCGCACGGCGCAAGGCCGAGGACGACCAGTACTACTGGCGCATCACGCCCTGGGTCATGCCGAGCTTCACGATGGTCCCGCCGCGCGGCGACCATCCCGTGCACGGGCACTTCTGGATCCCGATCAATGACGAGAACTGCTGGGCCTGGAGTTTCGACTACAAGTCACAGCGCGAGCTGACGCCGGTCGAGCGCGCGGCTATGGAGGACGGCCAGGGCATCCATTGCAAGTACGTGCCCGGCACCTACATCCCGCTCGCGAACAAGGACAACGACTACCTGATGAACCGCAAGGCGCAGAAGGCCGGGCTGCTCTACAGCGGCATCGAGAGCATCGCGATCCAGGACGCGTCGCTGCAGGAAAGCATGGGACCGATCTGCGACCGAACCGAGGAAAAGCTCGCGCCGACCGACAAGGGCATCATGATGGCGCGGCGCCGTATCTTCAAAGCGATCAAGGAACTGCAGGAGAACGGCACGACACCGCCCGGCGTCGATCCGGCGCATCACAGGATCCGCTCGGCCTCCGTCCTCCTGCCGCGCGACACCGATTACGACGAAGGCGCGCGCGAGGCGACGCAGGTCCGCCCGGGCAAGCCCCACGTTTCGGTCTAGGTAAAGCCGTTACGCCCGGCTTTTCCGGTACCAGGCTGCGCCGCCCAGCACGAGCACCGCGGCGACGACGAGCCCGGCAATGAACGTCGGGTTCGTCGCAACCGCCGGTGCGCCGGCCGCGCCGGGATCCGGCCGTGCGGCGGCCGCGGCGCCGGTCCCGCCGCCCGCATCGCCGGCTGCCTGCGAATCGCCGGCACCCTCATGCACGGTCACGAACTCCCCCGTCTCCGGGTCGAAGACCAGGTAGACGGAGGCCTGCGTGTCCTCGTCGGCCGCCAGCGCCGGCAGCGCAATGCCGATGCCTGCCGCAAGCAGCAGGAACGCGAGCGCCAGGACCGCCGCCCGGCGGTCCGGTCGCGATGCCGTTACCTTCGCACGCATTTGCATGGCGCGATGATACATGAGCCGGGCCTCAGTGGTTCGCCGCGCCGGTCAGAAACGGCGGCAGCTTCGGCGCCTCGTTCCAGCGCCACAGGTCCGTCGGCGTGTTCCTGACGATCGTCCAGCTCGCGTCGTCGGTGTTGAAGCGGAGCGTGTTGCCGCGCAGCTCCGGCGCTTCGTAGGCCACCTGGCCGCCGATCAGCGTCAGGATCGACGTCAGCTCGTCCAGCTCCTCCTGGGGACCGGCCATGTAGTCGCCGTTCAGGATCACGATGTCGGCCAGTTTGCCGGGCTCGATCGAGCCGATGTCGTTCTCGCGCCAGAGCGGGTAGGCACCCCAGCGCGTCATCATCAGGAGCAGCGTCAGCCGGTCGGGCACCGCTTCTTCCGGCACGCCCCAGGTCTCGCCGTCGATCTTGCGCGTGAGCCACATGACACCGTCCTCGAACGGCGAATCCCGGAGCTCGCCCTGGATGCCGAACTCGCTGATCACGACCCGCGCCCCCGCCTTCAGCATGCTCGCGACCGGCGCGTTCCACGTCAGGTATTCCTCGCCGTAGCCTTCCTTGATGACCTTCGTCGGTGTGTCGGCCGCATCGCAGGAAAAAGTGTGGCCGAGGCGCGCGGCCATCTGCACCTGCTCGGGCGTGACCGAGTGGCAGTGGTCGCTTTCGATCCGCAGGGTCCGCAGCTTTTCGTCGCTCATGCCCGACGCCCGGTAGACGTCCCACATCAGCTGCAGGGCCCCGTCACCCGAGACGTGCCAGCCGGGAATGCCGGAAATCCGGCCCTCGGCGGCAAGGCTCGCCAGCGTTTCCAGGTGCTCGGTGCGGCGGCCGCGGTTCGGGACCGTGTTGATCGCCTCGATGGCCTCGACGTCGAGACCCTCGGGCTCGGGCGGACACTGTTCGCGTGCCTTGATGCTGTCGTCGGCCTCCATGTTCGTGCACCAGCCGACGCCGCCGGCGTCGATGCCGCCGACGCTGGAGCCGATGCTCCACAGGAAGTCCGAGCCGTAGCCGGTCCAGTCGCCGATGCGCCGGTAGATTTCCCGGATGTTGTCGGCGAACGGCTGCATCCAGCGATGCCCCCAGGCCATCCTGATCGGCATCAGGTTGTTACGCGCCAGGTGCGCCGAGGCGCTGAAGCCGGCCTCGCACTGCAAATGGCTCTTGTGGGTGGTCACGCCGATCTGCGCGTTGGCCTGCAGGACCTCGAAATAGCCCTTGATGTAGGTGTCGAAATTCTCGGGCTTGGCACCGATCAGGTCCAGGCTGATGCAGCGCGAGAAATCGGTGTACTCGCCCGACCAGCCGAGTTCGCGATCGCGCATCCAGTAATCTTCGGGCAGCGCGCGCCCGTACTGGTTCTCGACGGCCTCGATGGCCTTCGTGTTCAGCACGGAACCGCCGCGCGTGCTGACGAATACCGGGTTGTCCGGTGCGGCTTCGTCCAGGCTCTTGCGCGTGATCTGGTCGCCGAAGGCCTTGACGGCGACGCCGGCCGGGTTGAGCCGCAGGCGCACCCAGTGGCCGGCCGGCACCTGCCGGGCCCGTGCCGCGACCGCGCGGTGCGCGTACTGGCCGAGCTGCTCGGGCGTGTCGCCGCGGACTTCGACCTCGAGCAGTTCCGGCATCGAATCGACGACCCAGGGGAAGCCGGTCGATGTTTCGTAGATGTGATTGTGCGTATCGATGAGACCCGGGAGGACGGTGTTGCCCTTCGCGTCGATGACCTCGGTCCAGTCGGCGACCAGCCGGTTGATCTCGGCGTTGGTCCCGACCGCCATGATGCGGTCGCCCTGGATCGCGATCGCCTCGGCGAAGGTGATCTCGTCGATGTCGTCGGAGTCCGCGGTAATGACTTTGCCGTTGATAATGACGGTCTCGGCGTACGGCGGCTTCGCGGCCAGCGCACTACCCGAGCCTATGGTGAGGAACAACAGCGCGAACAGCGGCACGCCATGCGCAGACGGGGACGGGTACTTGGACATCGTGAAATTCCTCGCGAGAACGACTTGCCCGGGACGAGCGGATGACGGTCACGCTAAAAGAATCGTGATATCTTGTCAATTTGGCCGCGCCGGCAATTCTGCTAGAAAAATCAGTCGCTTAATGACCAGTGTAACCATTTCAGCTGTAGCGAAACAGGCGACTTACGGGTGTGCGTCGGGCCACGTCGAATTGCTACACTGCGTGCACCGGCGGGCCGCACCCGCCGCGTATCCGGCACCGCATCCGGACATCGTGCGGGGCTGACAGGAAAACGATAATAAAGGGACCCTGCGTGGACCTGGACAAAGCCGGCGAGGCGATCTCGCGGTTACGCGACAACCTGCATACCGTGATCAAGGGCCACGAGTTCAGCGTGGACCTGCTCGTCATCGCGATCCTCGCCCGCGGCCACGTGCTGCTCGAATCGGTGCCCGGCGAAGGCAAGACGCTGCTCGCGAGCGCGCTCGCAGCATCGATCGACGGCATGACGGCAGGCCGGGTCTCGGGACAGCCCACGCTCAAGCCGTCCGACCTGCTCGGTGCCGAGGTCGCCACCGGCGACGGGCGTACGTTCGAACTCATCCGCGGCCCGATCTTCAACAACATCGTGCTGTTCGACGAACTCAACCGGACTGACCCGCGCACGCAGTCCGCGCTCCTCGAAGCGATGCAGGAATTCCAGGTGACGATCGGCGACAAGACCCATCCCCTGCCCGAGCCGTTCCACGTCATCGCCACGCAGAACCCGCTGTCGCACGAAGGAACCTGGGAACTCGACGCGGCTGCGCGGCAACGCTTTCTCGTGCGCATCGAATGGACGTTTTCGAGTCGCGACGTCGAGTTCCGTATCGCGCGCGAATCGAAGAGCTTCCTGCGCGAGAATCTCGAGCGCATCGAGCCCGTCATTTCCCGCGAGGAACTCTCGGCGGTCCAGCACCTGGTCCAGGAAGAGATTGCGCTGTCCGACGCGATGGTGCACCTGATGAATGCGGTCACCGTTGCCACGCGGCGCAGCGACCCGTCCTATCCGGGGGCAGAGTTCGAAGCGGCCGGGCTCGGACCCGACGTCGTCAGCGTCGCGGGCGGGGCGAGTTCGCGCACCACGGCGTTCTGGCCGCCGCTTCTGAAGGCCCACGCGTTTTACCACGGCCGGCGCCGAGTCGTCCCCTACGACGTCTTCGCGACCGCCACCTCGATGCTCAATCACCGGATCGAGACGAGCTATCCGACGGACATGGAACAGCTCGTCAACGTCATCCTCGCCGAGCGCGGCTATGCTTTCGAGCTCCGTACCTGACAGCGCGGCATCGCTCGTCGATCGCGAGGCGCTGCACGCGCTGGGCGTGCTCGTGCCGATCCGCTTCCACCCGGTCAAGGTGCTGCCGGGCCGCCACCCGCTCGGCCGGCCCGGCGACGGCATGCGCCTGCTCAGGACCCGACCCTACGTCGCCGGCGAGGACAACCCCCGGGACATCGACAAGTTCAGCCCGGCCGGCGAACTGCAGGTCCTGGAATGGGAAGACGAGGCGCAGGCCTCGACGACATTGCTCGTCGACCGCTCCGCCTCGATGGCGTCGCCGCTCAAGGCACCGCTCAGGAACGCGTGCGTCATGCAGCTTTTGTATTCGCTGTGGCGGGCGGGCGACCGCGTGGGCATCGCGATGTTCGATACGACCGTCGGGGAACCGATCCGCGCCGCCAACCTGCGGGCACAGATGGCCCGGACCGTCGCTGCCCTGCGCGCGCCGTCCGGCAGGCGGGGTACCGACGTATCGGCTGCGCTCAGTGCCTTCGTCACGGCCGACCGGCGCCGCCACGCCAACCTGCTGTTCGTCGTTTCCGACTTCCTGCCGGGCGACGGCGGCGAACCGGACCCGGAGCACGAGTGGCGGGACGCGATCAACGAGATCCGGCAGAACATCGTGCCGGTCATCGTGTCCTTCCGGCTCCCGGAGGACACCGAGGGGCTGATCAGGCTCGGGGACGCCGAGCAGCCCGGGCAGAGGCTCGCGTGGTTCGACCGGCGCCGCGTCCGCGCGGTCAACCGCGCGGAGCAGGCCCGGGTCCGCTCGCTCGTCCGACACTTCCGCTCGGCCGGACTCGACAGCATGACGCTGACGGACCAGCGCGACGTCTATCCGCAACTCGTGCACCTCGCCCGCGTGCGCCGGCGCAGGAAGTTCTGACGTGCGCCGGGCCGGATACATCGCCGCATTTGTCCTGTACGTGTTCGCGGGCGCCACCCGCGCCGAGGTACCGCTCGTGCCCGTGGTCTACGAGGACGGCAACGTGCTGATCCGGGCCGGTGTTGCCGAGGCCGGCAACCGAACGATCCACCTGGGCGACGCCTTCTCGTTCGTCGTCACGGCCGAATTCGACGCCGGCCAGGTCCGCGTCGAGGCGCCCGACGGCGAGTGGCTGCAGCGTGCACTGGCGGGCGTCTCGGGCATCAGGCTCTACGAACCCGTGGCCGTCGCAGCCGAGACGACGCGGGCAGACCGGGTCCGCATCACGAGCCACTGGCGCCTGCAGGCGCTCGACTGCCCTGCCGGCGAGCTCAGCTGCCCCGGCATGCGACGCTACCCGCTGCCGGTGCTGACGCTGGCCTACGAACTCACCGGCGGCGGGACGGGGGCGTCGGACGGTCGCGCGGCGCGCTTCAGGCCGTGGCCGGGCGCGGTCGACGTCGTGCCCTCGCTCCCCGCGGCACCGGGCCCCGATGCGGACCTTGCTGATCTCATACCGGGCGGTGCCCACGCGCCCGGCCTCGACGCCCGGCCGCCGCCGCAGGCCGCAGCCTGGCTGCTGCCGACGGCGGCACTCCTCGTCGCGCGGGGCTGTCTCGCGCCGCGGGCCGGCGTGGGCCACGTGCCCGCCGCCCGGCGCGGACCACAGCGCGAGACCCGGTGGGAACGCGTGCTGCACAAACTCGCAGACGATGCCCTGGACGACGAGCGCTGGGCCGACGGGCTGCGGCGGGCCGTGACCTGGTACTGCCTCGACGAACTCGGCCGGAATCCCTGCAGCTGGCTCGGGCCCGCGGCCGCCGACCGGCAGCCCGACGATGGCGGGCTGGCCGGCTGGCGCGAATTCTATCTCGAGGTCCTGGCAACGCACGATGTCGGTCGCGACGCCAGGCCCGGGTGGCTCGCCCGGTTCCGCTCGCTCGCCGGCCTGCCGCCGGAGCCCGCCGCATGATCGACTGGGCGACACTGGAGTTCGCACGGCACTGGCCGGCCGGGCTCGTCGCCGTCGCCGCCGTCGGGCTCGGCATGCTCTGGCTGCTCCGCAGGAAAAGCGTCTTCCCCGACCTCGGCCTCCTGGCCGCGACCCGGCGCCACGGCGGCTGGCTCGACCGGCTGGTGCCGGCGGCGGGCCTGGTCCTCATGGCGGCCCTGGTCGTCGTGCTCATGGGGCCGTCGGTGGTCCGGGTCGAGACCGTCGCCCAGAACGCCCGCGACTTCGTGATCCTCGTCGATACCTCGCGCTCGATGCGCCACGACAGCGATGCGCTGCGCGCGGAGTCGGAACTCAACTTCACGCGCCGCGTGGGCGCCTTCTCCGAGGCCGTTGACGACCCGGATACGCTGCCCTTCGTCGGCCGCTTCGAGCTCGCCCGCGAAAGCCTGTTCCGCTTCCTGGCCGACCGGCGGCCCGGCGACCGGGTCGCGCTCGTCTATTTCAACGACGAGCCGCATCCGGTGTCCGCTCTGACCAGCAACATCGGGTTCGTCACGGACCAGCTAGAGACCATGGACGACTACGTCAACTGGGGCACCGACATCGCCTCGGCGATGGAGTCGAGCCTGAACCTGCTCGCCCGCTACCCCGGCGACAACCGGCGCACGATGATCCTGATCACCGACGCCGAGACCCGCTACACCGAGGATCTCGAACAGCAGCTCACGCGCGTCGCGAACGCAGGACTGTCGTTCTACCTGCTGTGGATCACGGCCGACACCGGCGACCTCGCCACCGAGGATGCGGCCAGTTTCCTCGACTTTGCGCGTTCGCTGGGATCCGTCATCACGATCAAAACCCCGGACGCCCGCAACGTTCGCGACGCACTCGCCGCGATCAGCCGGCTCGAAGGCTATCGTTACGAGGACGTCCGGCACCGGACCATCGATCTCGGGGCGCCGCTGCTCGAGGTGACCCGCATCCTGTTCCTGGCCTGGCTGCTGCTCACGGCCACCCTCTTCCACCCGGCCCTCGGCCGGGCCGCCTTCGAGGTACCCCGCCGATGAGCGAATTCGTTGCAACCGTTCGCGGCCGGGCGGTCGCCTTCGCGGCCCTGCTCGCCGCCCGCCCGCGCGTGCAGGCGTGGCTCAGGGGTGCCGGCATCGTGCTGTTCGTCGCGGCGCTGCAGGCCTTTGCATTCCACCGCCAGGTGGAGCCGCGCATCACGGATGCCGCGACGGCGCTGGCCGCCCTGCAGCAGGAAGTCAGCGACAACCGGCTCGCCAACCTGTCGCTCGAGACGCTGCAGGAGTACTGGACGGCCGTCGGGGACGAACCCGCGCGGCGCCGCATCCTCGAGCTGCGCGACGACGTGGTGGCGCGCTTCCCGGAGGACCCGGCCGGCGCCGTTCGCGAGCTGGCCCGTGTTGCGCGGAGCTTCGAGCCGTCGACGCCGGTCGAAGAGGAGATCCTCGCGGCCCTCGTCGCGCGCGTCGACCGCCTCGAAGCGCTGTACAGAGATCACTATGCCGCCGCGATCGCGGCCTACGAACAGCCCACCTGGTACCTGCAGCCGACCGCCGGGTTGTTGAACGACGATCGCGAAACGAGTGCGGCGCTCGCCTTCAATCGTGCGCTGTACCTGGTCGCGGTGCGCGATGCCGGTGCGGCTTTCGAAATTTTCGACGACCTGCGCGAAAGGCCCGAATTCGAGAGCGGCCCGCTCCGGGCCAGGCTGCTGTATGCCATCGGCCGCCTGCACGTCCAGGCCTGGGAAGTCCAGAAGGACCCGGCGTTCCTCGGCGAGGCACTGCAATATACGCAGCAAAGCCTGCGCGCCGATGCCGCATTCGCCGAACCCGGCCTGATGCTCGACTTCCTGCTGTCGATCGACCGCAACGCGACCCAGGTCGACATGGCGCCGACCGACGGCGAAGGCAGCGGCGAGGGCGAAGGCGAGCGCGGCGCCATCGTGACCGATCCCGAGGACTTCTAGGCCGGACTGCCCGATGAGTTATTACGTCGCCGGCTCCCTCGCCATTGCGCTGCTCGCGCTCCTGTACTGGACCCGGCCGGCGCGACGCAGGCAGCTCGCGCAGCACCGCGGTATGGCTAGCGTCCTGCTCGTGCTCGTCATTGCCGGGCTCGCCACCTGCCTCGTCTCCGTAAGGCTCGAGCGTCCCGACCACGTCGTCGAACGCGGTGCGAAACCCGTCGCGATCGCCGTGGCCTTCGACCTGTCGCCCAGCATGCGCGCCGTGCCGAATCCGGCGCTCGAGGGCGAGCAGCCGCCCCGCTTCGAGCGCGCAAAGGCGGCACTCGGGGACTTTTTCCGCACGCTGGAAGAACGCCGCCAGCCCGTATACGTGTCCATCGTCGGCTTTACACGCGAAGCGCAGATCATCATGGGCTGGGACCAGAGCATCGGCCAGGTGCAGGACATACTCCAGTATGCGATCGCACCGGATCTCTTCGGCAGCACGGGTACGAGCATCGAGGCCGCCGTCGGCGCGCTCGACGATGCGTTCGCCATGCTGCCCGCGGCCGCAGAGGCCGACAGCCGCAAACTCGCCATCATCGTTTCCGACGGCGAGGACACGATGCGTGCGTCGTCCTTCGACTACGCAAAACTCGCCCTCGCGGATGCCGGCTTCGACCTGATCGCGCTGCAGGCCGGGCTCCTCGACGCAGCCGAGGGCCTGCCGGTCTACGGCGCCGCCGGCGATTTCGAGGGTTTCCGGACCGTCGGGGGCGAACGCTTCACCGTGCCGGATGTCGGAGCAATGCAGGCGATCGCGGACGCGCCGGCCCGCGCCGGCCTGTACCTGCGCGCCGAGATGCCGGACACGGTCGCGCGTATGGCAGCATTCGCCGCCGGCGGCGGCGCAGGAAGGCGAGCGCCGGGGGCCGCCTGGCTCTCGACCTTCGGCATGTTCGCCGTCGTCTCGGTGCTCTCGGCCGTGATCATCCGCTGAAACCCTCGCCCGGGAGAACCGCATGCGCAAGACCTGGACCCTGATCCTGCTGTTCGCGACAACGGCCGCCAGTGCCCACATTCCGCTGACGTCGGCAATCGTCGGCGACGCGTTCGACGAGATCGCGGCGGCCGAGGCCGCCGTGGCGGCAGCGGAAAGCGAGCAGGAAAAAGCGGCCGCGGTTTACGCCCTCGGCGTCGCGGCCGGCAAGCTCACGGACCTCCTGAACCAGGAGATCGCGCTGCACGGAACGGAGCAGCAGGAACTGATCGACGCGGCCGTTGCCCATGCCGGAGAGCGGGGCATCACGATTACCTGGTCGGACGCGCACGAGCGCTATTTCTATGCCGGCGACGCGTTTCGCCGGCACGTGGCGCTTGCCGGCGACAGCCTCGAGGCGGCCAACAGCCGCTTCCACCTGATCGAGACCGGCTTCTACCTGGGCGACCCCGGCGACCGGGCCGGCCTCACGCAGCGCATCGACATGGAACGTGAGTACCTCGCGCGGTTTCCGACGCTGGGCAATGCGGGCAGGGTCGCGATGTTCCTCGCGGTCGACTATCGCGACCTCTGGCGCCTGTGCGTTGCGGCCGGCGACGCGGACTGCGCGTCAGGGACGGCAGCCCGGCTGCGTGCGCATCTCGAGTGGACGATCGAGCAGTTCAGCAATGAGAGAACGAGCGGGCTGGCCCGCTCGTTTCTCGAACGCTTCGACGCCGAGCGTGCAGCGCTGGCACCCCCGTCGGGCTAGTTCCCCGAAGCCTCCGTCGCAGCCTCGAGCGCCGCGCGGCGCTTCTCGACCTCGGCCTTGAACTCCGCCTCGATCTGCGGCAGATCTTCCTCGAGCTGGTTGTTGAACCGGAGCCCCAGGTTGATGACGATGGGCGGCGCATTGATCGCCATGTAGCGCGCGGAATCCGTCGGATGCGGATTCAGGTGCTGGTGATACCAGTAGATCGGCGGCACGAAGATCGTGCCCTCCTGCCAGTCGACGCGGACACGGTCCTCGTAGCGCCCTTCCGGCCAGGTCAGCGAATAGCCCTCGCCGGAGACCAGCAGGATGAACGCGTCACTGCTGTGGCGATGCGCTTTCTTGTAGACGCCGGCCGGCATCTCGGACACGTGCATGTCGAGGATGGAATTGCCGGACATCTTCCAGTGCATGTTCGTCGTGCCCTTGCCGCGGTGGTCGTAGGCATCGACCTCGGCCTCGAGCGCATCCTTGACGAGGTTCGTCACCGTGTCGTTCGAACCGACATGCTCGCTGTAACTCGTGTGATTCTCTTCCGCGTTGTAGCGATCGGTGAACGCGAACGGGTTTTCGCGCGCGAATTCCTCGTTGTTGAAGGAATTGATCGTGAACGGGAAGCTCGTCACGGCGACCACGCGCACGGGCTCGTCGCCGTCATTGAAGATCTGGTAGCGCACGTTGAGCGGGATCGAGTACAGCGTGCGATAACCATAGTCGACCCGCTGCGGCCGCTTGCCTTCCTGCTGGATCACGATGTGACCCGGGCCGCCGAAGAAATACATGCCGATCTCGAACAACTGGCGCTTGGGCTTGGTGCTGCCGCCGGGCGGGATCTCGAGGATCCAGCCGTCGGTGATCTGGTAGTCGGCCATCTTGATGTAGAGGCCGTCGACGCCCATGTCTTCCCAGTACTCGAGGGGATAGGTCCGCGCGTCCTGGATCACCAGACCTTCGAACGTCGGCATCTTGTCCTTGTTCTCCTGGTACCAGAATTCGTAAGGGCTGCGTCCGACCGGGCTCACACGCCGGGTCGTAGGCCCAACCCATTCGAGATTCGAGCGCGAACCTGCCTGGACGGCCTCGATGGGCGACTGTTGCGCGCCCGCGGTACCGGCAATCATTGCCGCGACGAAGGCCGTACAAAATGCAATTCGAATTCTCATGACAACGTCTCCGCTGTTCTGCTCGTCAAAA
>JAWWBD010000032.1:0-20777 GCA_033721115.1 Woeseiaceae bacterium
ATGATGCCGTACATGACCATGTACAACCCGATCCAGACCAGGACGGGTTCGCCGGGGAACAGCAGGATCAGCGTGAGGACGGCCGTCTTCGTCGTGAACGCCGACAGGAAGACGGAGCCCGTCGGGCTCGATACCGGATAGGAATCGGCGAGCCAGGCCGACAGCGGCGGCGCCGCGGCATTGATCAGGATGCCGGCCAGCATCATCCAGGTGCCGAAGTCGCCGGCGAGCATCGGCCGGACGTCGATCGATCCCGTCTGGACCGCGACGCTGACGATGCCGATCTTGAGGACCACGCCGCCGAGCAGGTGCATCAGCGCATAGCGCATGCCGGCGCGGCGCGCCGTCGACGATGCGCCGCACCAGACGACGACGGTAGAGAAGATCGCCATCAGCTCCCAGAAGACGAACAGCGTGACCAGGTCGCCGGCGAAGCAGACGCCGACCGCACCGGCGCCGTACGCGTGGGCCGCCGCGAGCTCGTGCCGTTTTGCCTGGCGGAATGCGAACAGGCCCCCGACGAAGGCCATGACGGCGAATATGGTGGCGAACAGCCGCCGGACCGGGCTGCCTTCGAGCGGCTCGAGCCGGTAATCGAGAAAGCGGAGCTCGAACGCGACGCCGTCCGGGATCTGCCAGATCATCCACAGCGTGGCGAGCGGCGCGAGCAGGACCAGCGCGTCGCGCACGCGGCCGCGGACCGCGCCGACCGCGATGGCCCCCGCGAGCAGGATGAGTGCAGGCGGCACGAATTCAGACATCGTCGTCGCCCCGCTCGTAGTAGTCTTCCGGGCGCTTCAAGAGGTAACCGAGTCCCTTTGCGAAAACGACCATCGCGAGACAGGACAGAAAGCCGTATGCGGCACCGAACCCGAACCAGCCGTCCACGCCGAAATAACCCTTGACGCCGACGAAGCCCTGCGCGGCGACGAGCAGCACGAGTACGGCGGCAAAGATGCGCCACAGGAGCCGGATGGTCGCAGGCCGTGCAAGCCAGTGGTCGCTTTCGTCGTGCGCGTTCATCGCGTCACCTCCGCTGCCAGGCGGCCGAGTTCGAGGGCCGGCTCGTTGAAGAGGAAAAAGCCGATCGTCAGCGACGCCGTCACGGCGAGCGCGAGCACCGCCGGCCACGGCGCTTCGCCATGCGCATCGGCGGCGTCCGGCTTCACGAACCAGGCGAGGTATACGACCGGCAGGAAATACGCAGCGTTCAGCAGGGTGCTCAGGACGATGGTCGTGAGTGCGACGACGTTGCCCGCCTCGAACGCGCCCGCGAGGATGTACCACTTCGACACGAAGCCGCCGGTGGGCGGCACGCCTATCATACTCAGCGCGCCGATCGTGAAAGCGGTCATCGTCACCGGCATGCGCCAGCCGATGCCCCGGAGCTGGTGGAGCTCGGTCTTGTGCGCTGCCGTGTAGATCGCACCGGCCGCAAAGAACAGCGTGATCTTGCCGAACGCGTGCGCCAGCATGTGGATGGCGGCCCCCGTCGTGCCGGACGGGTTCAGGATCGCGGCCGCCATAACGACATAGGACAGCTGCGCAACGGTCGAATACGCCAGCAGCCGCTTCAGGTTCTGCTGCCTGAGTGCGACGACGCTCGCGGCGACGATCGTGAAGGCGGCGGCGTACAGCAGCCAGTCGCCTTCCGGCTGTGCCTGAAGAAAATCGATACCGAACACGTAGACGACGATCTTCGTCACTGCGAACACGCCGGCCTTGACGACCGCGACAGCGTGCAGGAGGGCGCTGACGGGCGTCGGCGCGACCATGGCCGCAGGCAGCCAGCGATGCACCGGCATCACGGCCGCCTTGCCAATACCGAAGACGAACAGCGCGAGCAGCAGCCCGGTCGCCGGGCCCTCGAGCCTGCCGTCGAGGATGCCGCCCGGCGCGAAGTCGCCTGTCCCGGCGATCGAGTAGGTCCAGATGATTGCGGGCAGCAGCAGGCCGATCGAAGTGGCGAGCAGTATCCCGAGATAGACGCGGGCGGACCGCACGGTCTTTTCGTCGCCCTTGTGCGCCACCAGCGGATAGGTGGCGAGCGTGAGGGCCTCGTAGAACAGGAACAGCGTTAGCAGGTTGCCGGCCAGCGCGATCCCCATCGTCGCGGCGAGCGAAACGGCGAACAGCACATAGAAGCGCGTCTGGTGTGCCTCCCCGTTGCCGCGCATGTAGCCTATCGAGTAGACGGAGTTGACGATCCAGAGCCCGGCCGCGAGCGCCGCGAACAGCATTCCGAGGGGCTCGACGCGGAAAGCGAGTTCGATGCCGGGCAGGATTTCGGCGACGGTGACCGACGGCCGCTGCCCGGCCATCACTGCCGGCCATAGGGCCAAGACGGTCGCGAGAAGTCCCGTGGCCGTCACGAGCGTCGTCGCTTCCCGAAGGTTGGCGCTGACGCGGCCCGCGAATGCGATCGCGAAAGCGCCCGCGACCGGCAGCGCGACGGCCAGCAGGACGAGGGCCGCGGTGCTCATGGCTGCTGCCCCGGCAGGTGGTCGAGCAGCGCCACGGCTGCGTCACGGGCCAGTGCGAAGGGTACGTCCGGGGCGAAGCCGAAATAGACGTTCGCAAGCGCCGCAGCCCAGGTGAGTGCGACCAGTGCGGGCGGCAAAGTCGCCGCGGGCGCAGGCCCGGCAGCGCCGAAGCAGGCCGGCTCGACGATGCGCCAGACGTAGGCGACGGCCAAAAGCGAGCTCATGACGATCAGCGCGACCAGCGGCAGGCCCGCCGGGCCGAGTTCGACCGCCGCGGTGATCAGGTACCACTTGCTGATGAAGCCCGCCGTCCCGGGAATGCCGATCAGGCTCAGCGCGGCGACGACGAACGCGCCGAACGTCCACGGCATCCTGCGTGCGATGCCCCGCAGGTCGTCGAGCCGGAGCCCGCTGGCCGAGCTTGCAAAGGCCGCGACGGCGAGAAACAACGCCCCCTTTGCGAGTGCGTGGTTGAAGACGTGGATGATGCCCGCCGTCAGGCCCGCCACGGTCACGAAGCTCGCGCCGAGCATCATGTAGCCGATCTGGGCCACGGACGAAAAGGCCAGCAGGCGTTTGAGGTTCCGCTCGAAGAGCGCGACGGCTGAGCCGACGAGGATGCCCAGGATCGCGAGCGGCATCAGGTACGCGGCGAACTGCGAAGCGTGGTCGACCAGGTTGTCCTGGAAGACGAAAAAGTCGAAGCGCAGGAGCACGTACAGCGAGACCTTCGTTGCGCAGGCGGCGAGAAATGCCGTGGCGACGTGCGGCGCATAGGCGTAGGCGTTCGGCAGCCAGACGTGCAGCGGGAAAATCGCCGCCTTGAGCGCCAGGCCGACGGTGATGAAGCCGGCGGCGGCGAGGATCGGCTTCTGGTCGGCTACCTCGTGGATCCGGAGCTCCATGTCGGCCAGGTTCAGCGTGCCGGTCATCATGTAGATCAGCCCGACGCCGATCAGGTAGAAGGTGGCCCCGATCGTGCCCATGATCAGGTACTTGAAGACGGCCGGCAGCGCACGGCGATCGGGACCGCCCGCGATCAGCACGTAGCTCGCGAGCGAGGAAATCTCCATGAAGACGAAGATGTTGAACGCGTCGGCCGTGACCGCGATGCCGGACAGCCCTGCCAGCACGAGCAGCCAGGCGGCGTAGAAGAAAGGTTGCCGGTGTTCCCCGATTTCGCGGTCGAGGCTGGCCCGACCGCCCAGCAGTGCGGCGGTCGATGCGCCGGTCACGATCAGCAACACGAGCGCGCTCAGCGAGTCGACCGCCAGCTCGATACCGTACGGCGCGGGCCACGAACCCATGAGGTAGCGCACGGTAGAGCCGCCGACTACGGTCCCGGTCAGCTCGATCGCGACGAGGAATGCGAGCGTGCTGGCCGCGGTGGCGGCCGCCCATGCGAGACCCCGCGGCCGCAGCAGCACGACGAGCGCCGCGGTGAGCATCGGCACCACGACCTGCAGCGCCGGCAAGTGGGGGGTCAGGGCGTTCACCGGCGGTCGGTTTCCTGGATTCGGTCTTCCTCGATCGAGCCGTACTCTTCCTTGATACGGACGACGATGCCGAGCCCCAGCGCCGTCGTCGATATGCCGACGACGATCGCGGTCAGGATCAGCACCTGCGGCAGCGGATTGGAAAAGATGCCGGCGGCCGTGCCGTCGGGAAAGATCGGCGCGGTGCCGCCGTCGACCTTGCCCATCGTGATGTACAGCAGGAATACCGCGGCCTGGAACAGCGTCAGGCCGATCAGTTTCTTGACCAGGTTGAGTTTGGCGATGACGGCGTAGAACCCGGTCATCAGCAGGATCGCGAAAACCCAGTAGTGAAACAGCCCGAGCAGTTCCATGGCCTAGCGCTCCCGCGCCGCGAACGCGTGAAAAATGCCGAGCAGGGTGCCGGTGACCGTGATGCCGACGCCGGCCTCGATCAGCAGGATGCCGAGTTGCTGTCCTTTGACAGGGTTGCCGGCGAGCACCGAGTAGTCGAGGAAATTGCCGCCGAGCGCCATGCCCGCGATGCCGACGCCGGCATACAGCAGCGCGCCACCCGCCATCAGGCCGACGAGCAGGCGCTCCGGCAGCACGCGGAGCGCCTGCCGCTCGCCTTCGAGCAGCGCATAGAGAACGATCGCGGCGGCGATCAGCGCACCGGCCTGGAATCCGCCGCCCGGGCCGTATTCACCGTGGAACTGGACGTAGAGCCCGAACAGCAGGATGAAAGGAATCAGGACCCGGCCGACGACGCGGGGTATCAGGTGGTGCCTGAGGCCGGCTCCGGGATCGGTCGGCCCGGTGCGCTGGCCGGCGGCGCCCGTTCCCGGCCCGAGCAGGAACAGGACGCCGACGCCCGCCGTGAAGACGACGAAGACCTCGCCCAGCGTGTCGTAGGCGCGATAGCTGCCGAGCACGGCCGTCACGACGTTCGGAATGTCGATGTACTCGGGCGTCTTCTCCAGGTACCAGGGCGCCACGTGCGTCTGCGCGGGCGCCTCGGGATCGCCGAAACGGGGCTTGTCGAAGGTTGCGTAGATGACGACGAGCGCGGCGACGACGACGACCGTGAAGGACAGTAATTTGCGCGAGGTCGGTGATCGCTCCCGCTCGGAAGTCAGCGCGAGCGCACTCAAGAACAGCACGGTGGATATGCCGGCGCCGACGGCCGCTTCCGTCAGCGCGACATCGGCGGCGTCGAGGATGAAAAAGTTCGCTGCGATCAGCAGGCTCGCTATGCCCATGAGCATCACCGCGACGAACAGGTTTTCCGTGCGTACGATGGCGATCGCCGTGATCACCAGCAAGGACAGCAGGAACACGCCGAACAGCACGGTCATCGGGCATCCTCCGGTTCTTCGGGGAGTTCGGCGAAGGGTCGAGTGCCGGCCAGCAACGCCGCGCTGGCAAGGGCGTTGGAGGCGGTCGGGCCGGTCAGCAGCAGGAACAGCAGTATCGCGCCGAGCTTGATCGCCGCGAGGGAAAGCCCCGCCTGCAGCATCACCCCGACGATGACGAGGATGGAGCCGAGGCTGTCGGTGACGCTTGCAGCGTGCATGCGCGTGTAGAGATCCGGCATGCGCACGGCCCCGATCCCGCCGATCAGTACGCTGCAGCCACCTGCCACAAGCAGGAACCAGCTCAGAATGTCCAGCACGGTATCCATCGCCTACCGTGTCGCCCCGCGCTCCGCGCGCCGGCGCAGGGACCGGCTGCGGAAGAACTCGAGCACGGCGAGCACGCCGATGAAGTTGATCAGCGCATAGGCGAGCGCGAGATCCAGGAAGTCGGGGCGGCCGAACAGGAACGCGATGACGGACAGGAGCAGCACCGTTTTGGTGCCGAACATGTTGACCGCAAGGACGCGGTCGTAGACGCTCGGGCCGAGCACTGCGCGGACGAGGGCGAGCCCCATCGTGACGAAGGTCGCCAGCGTGACGATGGTGTACATGCTCAGTCCGCCCGGAGTGCCGCGACGCGGCGGTACATTTCACCCTGCTCGAGTTCCGCGGCGCCTTCCGGCGTCAGGGCATGTACGAGCAACCGGTCTTCGTGGACGTCGAGCGTCAGCGTGCCCGGGGTCAGAGTGATCGAGTTGCCGAGCAGCGCCTGGTCGACGGGGCCGAGCGCGCTGGCATCGAGCTTGACGACCCGGGGCGCCAGCGCGAGACTCGGCCGCAGCACGACGCGCGCGACCTCGAGGCTGGAGCGGACGATCTCCCGCGTGAGCCAGCCCCAGAAGCCGAACAGCCGGAAACCGTAACCGAACGCGAACAGGTCGTTGTCGAAGTAGCCCATGCGGCGGACCACGTGCAGCGTCAGCAGGCACGACAGGAGACCCAGGCCGAGCAAAAGCGGCTTGTACAGGCCGGACCAGAGCAACCAGGCAGCGGCGAGCATGAGCGCCAGGATCAGCAGACGACCGCGCGCGCTGCCGGCGCTGCTGGGCCCGGCCGCAGTGTCGTGGCGCTGGCTCATTCGGCGTCCGCGTCGCAGGGGTACTCGCGCCGGAGCGTCGCGTAGACGACGTCACGCGCGAGTTCGCGTCCTTCGAGACTCTCGAAACTCAGAAGATCGGCGACCACGACCTCGACGACCGAAGCGAGCGGCAGGGGTTCGCCGAGGCAGAATTCTGCGTAATAGGAAGGCCCGTAACGGGCGATCCGGGAGCCCAGTCGCGTGCGGATCGCGCGCTCGGTGAAGGATTCGTCGCGGTCGTATTCGTCAGCGACGTTGTAGGTCACACGCTCGTCGGTCGCGACCGCGCCGTCGATGAAACCCTGGATGTAGCGAACGCAGAAGATCCCGTCTTCGCCGTCCGGGTCGTCCTCGTACACCGCGCAGTGCGAGATGAGTTCCTCGGTCGACAGCGCCTCCACGGCCGCCGAGTCTGCGGTGGCCAGCAGCAGCACGAGGGCGAACACCCCCGTCAATTCCTTGCTTGAGTTCATGTTTGCTCCTTCAGGGGGGACTTGCCGACGGGTCGGACCCGGTCAGCTCCTTTTCGAAACTGTCGTTGTGCTTCTCGAGACGGCGCAGGGACCCCGCCGAGAGAATGAGCCCGAGCATCTCGCCGACGGTGCAGTGCGACTCCAGCGGGTGCCTGAGGTGCACGCTCGTGTCGACGTAATAGCTGTTGCGGCGGCCATGCTTGATGCGCCTGAGGATGCCCGCCTCGTCGAGCTGCGTGATGAGCCGCATCGCGCTGCGTTCCGTGATGCCCACGCGCTCCGCGATCTCCCGCAGCCGGGCCTCGGGGTTTTGCGCGAGGCACACGAGTACGTGCGCGTAATTGCTGAAGAAGGTCCAGTCGGAATCCGCCATGCCGCCGCCCGCTCGTTCGGAAAGCGTCAGGATACGCGAAGCAGGACAAAAATCTCCGGTAATTTGTAACTAGTTATTTCTGTCGGTGGTGGCCGGCCCGGTGACGACCGGCCCGGCAGGCGGTTCGCGCGACGCGGCTTCAGTCCGCCGCGCTGGTGGCGGAAGGCCCGAGCGTCGGGTCCTGCCGCGGATCGTACTTCCGGACCGGCCGGGCGATGCTCGCGAAGTAGCCCCGCTCGATCACGTCGAAACAATGCTCGGTCAGCTCGCGGCGGCTGCGGAAGTTTCTGACCGGCACCGGGTCGTAGGCGACGAGCCGCACCTCTGCGCCGCCGCGCCCGGCCGTTTCCCAGATGTGCTTCCACAGCGGATAGCCCTTGCACCAGGCGAACGGCGTCGGCGCGCGTTCCTCGGGATGCTTTTTAGTCACGTAGGCAATCGACAACGGCTGGACGTGCAGAATCTCGCGGAGTTCGGGGTCGTCGGCGACGCCGAACGGCGACGACTTGAACGGCCGGATCTCGCTGCCGTCCCAGCTCGTGCCTTCCGGGAACAGGATCAGGTTGCGGCGCTCTTTCAGCCGTTCGCTGATCTGGCCGAGTGCCTGTTTCGCGTGGCGCGGGTTCCGGGAAATGAAGATCGTGTCCGCAAACCGCGAAATCGTGCCGAAAAACGGCCAGTTCTTCATCTCCGCCTTGGCCGCAAAAGAGACCTCCAGCGCGCTGCCGATCGCGACGATGTCGAGATAGGAGAGGTGATTGGAGACGAACAGTGTCGGCTTGTGCGTGCTGACTTCGCCGCTGAGTTGCCAGTCGAGGCCGAATGCGAGGCAACTGCCGCGTGCCCACCAGTACTTCGTGAAGAAGTGGCGGGAAACGGCGCCGAGCGGCAGGCAGAAGAGATACAGGATCGCGCCGGACAGCGTGACGACGAAGAATCCCGCCAGGCGCAGTGCGGCAACGATGTTCCGGATTACGGTCACTTCAGGCCGGGGACGACAAGAAAAACTTCAGCGACCAATGAAACGCTTCATGTACCGCTTCGTCAAGCCGGCCATCTCCACGACGATGCAGACCATGGTCGTGTTGAAAGCGTGATTCATGACGGCGCCGTCCCCGATATAGCCGCCCATGCGCGAATAGCCGCGGATGATCGACGGGATTTCGGCCAGCGCCGCCTTGTCGTCGACCTCGGCGGGCGGCAGGCGCTCGAACTCGAGGCGATTCCCGGCCTTCGCGACCGGGCGGATGCGTTCCGGGGCCAGGAACTGGTTGTGCAGGTAGGAGAGGAGATTCCGGTGCCGGTTCGCATCGATGCCGTCCCAGCCGGCGCAGCCGAACAGCACCTTCACGTTGTTGTCGAGCACGTAGTTTGCGATGCCCTTCCAGAGCCATTGCATCACGGCACGGCTCCGGTAATCGGCGTCGATGCAGACGCGGCCCATTTCGACGATCTCGCCGTCGATGCCGTCGAAGCAGGCCAGGTCGAAGTAGCGGTCCGTGTAGAACCCCGGCGGCTCCCGGCGCTTGCTCCGTGCCATCATCCGGTAAGTGCCGATGATGCCGAGGTTTTCCTCGCCCTCGCGCGACGGATCGACGACGATCAGGTGATCGCAATAGGGATCGTACGGATCGATGTCGCGCCGCTCCGCCGTGGCCTCGTCGCTGAACGCCGCGTCGCGTACGCGGCTGAATACCTCGAACCGCAGTTTCTGCGCTGCGACGACCTCGGCGTCCGTCTCGGCGAGTCGCACCGTGAGCGACATCGTTCGCGAATCCGACATGAAAACTCCTAGCGCCTGAACAGGTTGATCAGCAGGGTCAGCACGAGACTCAGCACGATCATCGACGTGATCGGGATGAAAACCCGCGTGCTCCCGGACTCGATGCGGATGTCCCCCGGCAGGCGGCCGAACCAGTTGACGAGGCCGGGGGCGAACTGCAGTGCCGCCCCGATCAGCACGAGCGCCGCGCCCGCAATCATCAGCCACTTTGCCATCCGGTGCTGCGTCCCGGTCCGGAAACCCGCGCAGTCTACCGCGTTTCCCGCGGCCCGGGGCGGCCGGTTGGCTGCCCGCGACAGGCGCCGCGGACAGCCAACCGGCCGGGAGAGCGCCCGGAAATACCTCAAGAACGGCCCGCCGCCGCCGATACCGCGGGTAGAAAACCAGTTCGCGCCGCAACCAGTTGCCGATGGCCGGGACGGATGGGCCGCCCGGCACGCCGCTTTGCGCCTGCAGGAAATCGATTATGTCGCTGGGCAAGAAAATCGCCGTTTTGTTCCTGGTGCTGGGCATCGTGTTCTCGCTCGGCAGTTACCTCGCGCTCCGGACGACGATCCTGCCGGCGTTCGAGGCCGTCGAACGCGAGAATGCCGGTGAGCAGCTCGCGCGCGTACTGCGCAGCATCGACAGTGATCTCCGGGCGCTCGAAGTCATGAACCAGGAGTATTCGATCTGGGATCACACCTATTTCTTCGCGCAGGGAGAGCGGCCGGAGTACCTGCAGGAGAACATGGACCCGGCCTACTGGCACAGCGTCGACCTGCACCTGATGGCGCTGTTCGACGCCGGCGGCAGCCTGCTCTACGGCCTGTTGTCCGACCCGGAGACGGGCGAACGCCTCCCTCTCACAGACGAGCTGACGGACATACTCCCGCCGGGCCATCCGCTCGTCGCCCATGACGCCGTCGACGCCTCGGTCAAGGGCCTGCTGCGTACCCGTGCCGGCCTCCTGCAGGTCGTGTCCTACCCGATACTGCCCAGCGACGGCGCAGGGCCGATCGGCGGCGCACTCGTTACGGGCCAGTTCCTCGGCGACTCGCGCCTGAGCGAGCTGGCCGAGCGGGCGACGGCCGAACTCGACCTCCACCTGCTCGGCACCGGCGCCGAGCAGCCGGAAATCCTGGCCGTCCTCGAAGAGCTCGGTACGCCAGGATCGCCGCCGGTGACCGCCAGGCGCGAGGACTCGATCCATTCGTTTCAGCTGTTGCGGGACATTTCCGGGGAGCCGGCGGCATTGCTCGAAGTCGTGACGCCGCGCACGATCACGGCCATCGGTGCGGCGACGATTCGTATCGGCAGCCTGATCCTTGCGGGCGCCAGCGCCGTCTTCCTGCTCGTGGCGCTCGCGTTCCTGCAGCGCCGCATCGTGCGCCCGGTACGCACGCTGACCGGCCAGATCCTGTCCATCCGCGAGACCGGCGACCTCGCCATCGAAACCGACGTGCACAGCGACGACGAGGTCGGTGTGCTCGCCGACGAGTTCGTCAAGCTCACCGGGCGCCTGCGCGAAGCGCACCTCGAGCTCGAGCAGGCCCGTGACGAGGCGCTGGAGATGGCGACGGCCAAGAGCGATTTCCTGGCCCGCATGAGTCACGAGATCCGGACGCCGATGAACGGCGTGCTCGGGATGACGGAGCTGCTGCGCAACACGCAGCTCAAGCCCAAGCAGCAACGCTTCGTCGAGACGATTTACGAGTCGGCCGGCACGCTGCTGAAGATCATCAATGACATCCTCGACTTCTCCAAGGTCGAGTCGGGCAAGCTGCAGCTCGAGGCGGTCGAGATCGACCTCCGGACCCTCGTCGAGGAAACGGTCGAAAGCGTTGCCGACCAGGCGCATCACAAGGGTCTCGAGCTCACGGCGGTCGTGCCGCCCGGGATGCGGACAGCGGTGATCACGGACCCGCTCCGGCTGCGCCAGGTGCTGACCAATCTGATCGGCAATGCCATCAAGTTCACACACTCCGGGGAGATCATCGTCCGGCTCGAGGAGTCGGCCGCTGATGGCGAGCGTGTCGGCGTGCGTTTCGAGGTGCAGGACACCGGAATCGGTATTTCGCCGGAGAAGACGGCCGTCATTTTCGATTCCTTTACCCAGGAAGACGGCACGACGACCCGCCTGTACGGCGGCACCGGGCTGGGGCTGGCCATCAGCTCGCAGATTGTGGGCCTGATGGGCGGCCGGCTCGAGGTCGAGAGCGAGCAGGGCACGGGATCGAAGTTCTTTTTCACCCTGGCGTTCGAGCCCGCCGGTCCCGCCGCCGCAACCCGGCCCTCCGAGCCGCAGGGAGTCGCCGGCAAACGCATACTCGTCGTGGACGACAATGCGACCAACCGCGAGATCCTCGAGCACCAGCTCTCGAGCTGGTTCGCGGCCCCGGTGTGCGCGGCCGACGCAGATGAAGCCATGCAGTTCCTGCGCGCCGCGGCGGAAGAACAGGCCCTGCCGGACCTGGTGATCCTGGACATGCACATGCCGCGCACGGACGGGCTCGAGCTTGCGCGCACGATCCGCGGCGACGAGTCACTGGCGGAGCTCCGGATCATCGTGCTGAGCTCGCTGGCAGCGCCGGCCACGCGCGACCAGGTCCGGGACCTCCGCATCGCCGGGCAGCTGACGAAGCCCGTGCGCCAGTCGCAACTCTACGACGTCCTGCTGGCGGTATTCGCCGGTGCCTCGGTACCCGGCGGCTTCACGAGAGCGACGTCGGCCATCGCCGGGTCACTCTCGGGCCGGGTGCTGCTCGCAGAGGACAATCGCGTCAACCAGGCGGTGGCGACCGGCATGCTCGAGCACCTGGGTCTCGAGGTCGAGGTGGCTGAAAACGGTCGCGAAGCCGTCGAAAAAGCGAGCAGGCACGACTACGACGTCGTGCTGATGGATTGCCAGATGCCTGTGCTCGACGGGCTCCGCGCCTCGCGCAGGATCAGGGAGCTCGAATGCGCCGCGGGCCTTGCACGACTGCCGATCGTCGCGGTTACGGCCAATGCGCTCAAGGGGGACCGCGAAGCCTGCCTCGCGGCAGGGATGGACGAATACCTGGCCAAGCCGTTCACCGGGGAACAGCTGCATTCGGTTCTCTCGCCCTACGTACAGCAATGCAGGCCCGTCGGGCGGCCCGCGCAGGACGCAAACGGCAGCGGCCCGGGTGAAGACCAGCCGGCCCCAGTGGACCGGTCCGCACTCAAGGTGCTGGCCGACCTACAGCCCGGCGATGCCGAGAGCTTTCTCGAGCAGGTGATCGGCATCTACGTCGAGGAGTCGCGGGCGCTGATGGCGAAGCTTGCCGAGGCGGTCAGAGAGGGCAATGCCGACGAGATGCGCGAATGCGCACATTCGCTCAAGTCCAGCAGCGGCAACGTCGGTGCCGGGCAGCTTGCCGCCCTGTGCAAGCGCATCGAGACCATGGCCCGGGAACGCAGGCCGGATGACGCCCGCGAGTTGCACGAGACCCTCGTCGCCGAATACGAGCGGGTCATCGCCGCGCTGCGTGACGAGGCCGCATGAGCACGCAACCCGACAGCCGGGCGGCGAGCCACATTCTCATCGCCGACGATGATGCGACGACGCGGATCATCGCGCGGCGCGTGCTGGAGCGCGCAGGTTTCGTCGTCAGCGAGGCGGCCGACGGACGGGAGGCGATCGAGCGTTACCTTGCCGCGCGCCCGGACGTCGTCCTGCTCGACGTCGACATGCCCGGGCTGGACGGTTTCGAGGTTTGCGAACGCATTCGCAACGGCCCGGTGAATCCGCAGACGCCGATCCTGATCGCGACGGGACTCGATGACGACAGTTCCGTGGAACAGGCTTACGATCGCGGCGCGACGGACTTCGTTGCCAAGCCCGTCACCTGGTCTGCGCTGCCGCACAGGGTGCGCTACGTCCTGCGTGCCAGCGAAGCGTTCAACGACATGGCGGGCCTGCTCGGCGCACTGCCCGATACGATCCTCGTGCTCGACGCCGCGGGCGAGATCGCAGACTCGACGAGCGGGCTCGGGGCCATCGGCGCCGACGAGGAGTTCGAAACGGCAATGGCCGCCATGGCTGACCTGGCTGGCGGGGCGAAGCGACAGACGCTCGTCCGTCGCATCGCGACCGTCATAGAGGAAGGCAGGTCCCAGCTGCTCGAGCACCATTACGAAGCCGCAAAAGTCGACTTCGAGATCCGCATCGTGCCGCGGGACCGGCATACCGTGCTCGCGATCCTGCGCGATTCGACCGATCGGAAGCGCTACGAGAACCGGATTTACGATCTCGCCTTCTTCGACCTGTTGACGGGCCTGCCGAACCGGTCGTCCTTTGCCAGCGAACTCGACGGGATCATCGAGGCGCAGCATGATCCGGCATTCGCAATCCTGTTCGTCGATCTCGATCGGTTCAAGCGCATCAACGACACGATGGGCCACTCCATCGGGGACCAGCTCCTGGAGGACGTGGCGAAACGGCTGGGGGAGTGCACCCGCTCGGGCGACGCGCTCACCAAGGCGGATGCGGACGAAGTGTCCGGGGTCAAGCTCGCGCGCCTGGGCGGCGACGAATTCGTCATCCTGTTGCGGGACGTCCATACCGAAAAGGAGGCGGCGGCAATCGCCGAGCGCGTGCTCCGGGCCCTGTCGCAGCCATTTACCTGCGAGGGACACCAGTTCGTCATAACGCCGAGCATCGGGATCGCCCTGTATCCGCAGGACGGCGCTTCCCGCGATGAATTGCTGATGAATGCCGATTCGGCGATGTACCGCGCCAAGGCGGCCGGACGAAACAACTACAAGTTCTATTCTGAAACCATGCGCATCCGGTCGCTCAAACGGCTGGACACGGAGATCGAACTGCGCCGGGCCATCGATAACCGTGATTTCGAGCTGTATTTCCAGCCGAAGGTGGAGCTGTCGACCTGGACCATCGTCGGGGCGGAGGCACTGCTGCGCTGGCATCATGCGGACCGCGGCTGGATATCCCCGACCGAGTTCATCGGCGTGGCGGAGGAATCCGGCCTGATCCTGCAGCTGGGCGAATGGGTGCTCGAAGCCGCGTGCCATGAACTCCGGACCTGGCAGGCAAACGGCATGCAGGACATCACGCTGTCGGTCAACGTCTCGAGCAAGCAGGTCTATTCGGACACGCTCGGCAAGTCGGTCGAGGAGGCCGTACAACGCAGCGGCATCGATCCGGAGCGGCTCGAGCTCGAAATCACCGAGGGCCTGCTGATGCGCGATGTCGAGCAGACGATCATGACACTCGACCGTATGAAAGCGCTCGGTCTCAAGCTGTCGGTCGACGACTTCGGTACCGGCTACTCGTCGCTGAGCTACCTGAAGAAATTTCCCATCGACATCCTGAAGATCGACCAGTCATTCGTGCGGGACCTGCACACGGATGCCGATGACGCCGCGATCTGCGCAGCGATACTCGCCATGGGTCAAAAGCTCGGGCTGGCGGTCGTGGCGGAAGGGGTGGAGATCGAGGAGCAGCTCGAGTTTCTTCATGCACACGGCTGTGATCAGATCCAGGGCTATTACTTCAGCAAACCGCTCTCGGCAGCGGATCTCAAGGCATTCGTCGCCGATTACGTCGGCGCCGGCGGTCACGCGGCCGGCCTGTAGCAACCCTGTCAGACCGGCTCGCGCGCAATACCGAGCCGTTTCATCTTGGAGCGCAGCGTGCTCGCCGGTATGCCGAGCGCAGCGGCTGCCCCACCGGCGCCGGCTATCTTCCAGTCGGTCTGTTCCAGGACGCGTACGATATGCCTGCGCTCGAAGCTCATCAGGTCGGGACGCGCGTCGCTTTCATTCGCCGGCCCGGGTACCGCGAGGCCGCTGCCGGGGCGCAATGTCTCGGCGAGTTGCAGGACGTCCGACCCGGACGAGGCAATGAGCGCACGCTGGATCGTGCTTTCGAGTTCGCGGATATTGCCCGGCCAGTCGTATTGCATCAGTTGCCGCAGCATCCGGGCCGAGATGGCTTTGACGTTCTTGCCGAACCGCCCGGCGTGTTTGTGCACGAAGTGTTCGGCCAGGAGCGGAATATCGGTCTTGCGCTCGCGAAGCGGGGGCAGGCGGACCGGGAAGCTGCTGATCCGGTAATAAAGGTCGGCCCGGAACGTCCCGCGCGCGACCTCGTCGCGCAGGTCGCGATTCGTGGCTGCAACGAGGCGAACGTCGGTCGTGAGCGTCTCGGTACCGCCGAGGCGCTCGAACTCGCCGGTCTGCAGGGCCCGCAGCAGCTTGCTCTGGACTTCGAGCGGAAGCTCGCCGATCTCGTCGAGGAACAGGGTGCCCTCGTGGGCGAGTTCGAAACGGCCGCGGCGCCGGGAATGCGCACCGGTGAACGCGCCGGCTTCGTGGCCGAAGAGTTCGCTCTCGATGATATCGGACGGCAGGGCCGGGCAGTTGACGCTGACGAGCGGCTTGGCGCTGCGCGCACTCAGCTCGTGGACAGCGCGGGCAATCAATTCCTTGCCGGTGCCGGTCTCGCCGAGCACGAGTACCGGGACGTTCGTCGGCGCGACCTTCTCTACCGCCTGCAGGCATGCGCGGAGACCGGGATCCTCGCCGATGATGCCTTCGTGCCGGCTCGCCAGCTGCACCTTGTGTTTGAGGAACAGGTTTTCTTCCTGGAGTTGCTCCTTCAGGCGACTGATCTCGACCACGGCATCCGCCCTCGCGAGCGCGTTTGCGAGGTGCTCTGCGAGCAGCCGGAATTCGGATACGGTGTCCCCGGTCCAGTGCCGGTGGCGGACGATCGAAATGTAGTGACAAGCGCCCCGCAGCCGGCCGTCGATCAACAGCGGGATGACGACCAGGGACTTGGCGCCGCGATCCTCGAGCAGGGCGACGTCAGCCGCGGCCGCGGCGGGCAGGCTGCCGAGATCGTCGGCGACGATCACGTCCGCGGTGCGCAGTTGCCGTGATATCCAGGGCAGGTCGGACTCCGAGACGACGTCACGCGGCGGTCGCCCCGGTTTCCGCTCCCAGCGCTTGCGTATGCGCATCGACCGGCCGCCGTCCTCGAGCCACCAGACGCCGATGACGTCGAGACCGTAATGCCTGCCGATGACTGCCAGGCCGTCGGCTAGCGGCGCGTCGATTTCACCGGGCGGCGCCCGTACCAGGTCCGACGACAGCCCGGCCAGCAGCGCGGCGAAATCGGCACGGCGCCGGATCTCCGCTTCCGCTTCCTTCAGGTCCGTGATGTCGTGGATGGTCCCCGCCATCCGCGACGGCCGGCCGTCGTCGCCGTATTCCACGACCGCCCGCTGGTGGATGACCCGTTCCGCGCCGTCGCGCCGTATGATCCGGTAGTCGACGGACAGCGGCCGCCGCTCGCGCAGTGCGTCCCGCACCGCGCCGCGCACCATCTCGCGGTCGTCGGGGTGCACGCGCTCGAGAAACGCATCGTAGCCGTCGCGCGCCTCTGCCCGGCTGAGCTGGAAAATCCGGTAGCACTCGTCGGACCACCAGAACTCCCGCGTGACCGAATCCCAGACCCAGTTGCCCAGGCTGGCGATACGCTGCGCCTCGCGCAGGCGTGCCTCGATGATCGCGAGGCGCTCCGCGTGCTCGAGGCGGGCGACGCGTTCGGCGCGCCGGCCCTGCACGCGCGCGACGACCGCGGCGAACCCGATCGCCACGAGCAGGTATCCCGCAGCGGCCCACCAGGTCGCCCACAGCGGCGTGTGCTCGGCGACGATGTGGCCGGGGTCCGCAAGGGCCACGTACGGCACCAGCAGCGCGGTGACCGGCAGTGATCCGGGGCCGGGCCCGGTGCGCGTACTCATGATGCCGACGCATTGCTCACGGTCCGCATTCTAGCGCGTGGCAATCGGTCCGTCGCGCAGGGCCCCGGCTGCATGCCGGGATGCGCGGTGCCCGGCGGGCTTCAGGCGGGCTGGTGTCGCTGCGGGAGGCCGGTGCCGGACTGCTGCCGGTCCCACATGGCGATAAACGCCGCGCCGGCATCCGTCAGGCTGTAGTTGTCGAAGCCGTCCGTGGAGCCCAGCGCGTGATCGAGCATCCGGTTCCGGGTCAGGCCGTCGATCCCGCGCTGCACCTGCGAGGGCCGCAGCGAAAAGCTCTCTGCCAGTTCCGGCGCGGATACCGCGAAGCCCGGGCCACGCGCCACCGCGTAGCGCAATATGGCGAACTCGAGGTCGTCGAACTCGATGCGGCCGGTCTCGGTCAGCGACGAATCCCGCCGCCAGAACAGGAGTTCCCTGACGAGGCAGACGACGCGGGTCTTGAGATTGCCGGCGGCAAGCGTCGTGCGATAGCCGATCACGCGCAGCATGGCGGCTGTCTGCCGTGCGAGGTGCCCGAGCAGGCGCAGCGCCAGGAGGACCGCCAGCGCGACGATCAGCCACGCGATGCCGCTCGCGACCAGGATTGCCGCGGGAGCGTCGGGCGCGATGGCGTAACGATCGAGCAGCGCCGGAACAAAGGCTTCCACCAGGTCGAGCAGCCGGATGCCGGGCCAGAGCAGGGCGTCCCGCAGCTCCGCTGCGAATTCGAGGATCGCTGTTTTGAAGTCCCGGAACATTGGCGTCCGTCGCACTATCGTCGGCCCGTGGCCGCCGGGCCGTGACCGGGTTCACAGTTCTGCGCGTCGTGCGATCCGAATTCAGGGACCTGCCCGCGCCGTCGCCGGCCGTCACGGGAACTGAGGCGCAGTTCACAGATACCGGGACGCCTTTGCTCAACACTTGCGCTTGCCTGGGAAAGTGCGGCCGGGTCGCGTTCTGCCAGGCGATGGACAGGGAATATGTAAAACGAAAGGGACATTCGCGATGCTACGACTCTCTCGCAGCCTGACACTCATGGCACTGGCCTGCGTGCCGCTACTCGGCGGCGCAGCCGATGAACTTTCCGGGAAGGACCTGAAGAGCCTCGACGGGCAGGTGCAGGAGATCAAGTCCGACGTCCTCGATATCGCTTCCGAACTCGCCAACCTGGAGGAACGGCTGCTGTATCCGTCGAATACGCAGGTATCCGTATTCGTCGCGCTCGCCGCGAAGGAAGGCCTGAGGCTCGACGCGGTGAAGGTCGAGATCAACGGTCAACTCGCCAGCCACCACATCTACAGTTTCCAGGAGCTCGAGGCACTGCGCAAAGGTGGCGTGCAGCGCATCTACACCGGCAACGTCGTTACCGGCAATCACGAACTGACGGTGACGATGCTCGGCAGGCGGGCGAACGGCGACGACTTCAGCGCCGTGGACAGCTTCACCTTCGCAAAAGGCGTGGAGCCCAAGACGCTCGGCGTGACGCTCGGCGACCCGGGATCCGGGCAGGGCGGCATCGAGGTCGGGGACTGGTAAAACATGATCCGATTCCCGCTCCGCCTGGCCGGCTTCTGCTGCGCGGCGCTGCTCGCGACCATTCCGGCGCGGGCCGGCGGCGAACTCAGGGACCTTTACTTCGGTGAGGCGCTCTTCTACGCGCACCAGGGACAGTTCTTCGAGGCGCTGGAACGCCTCGACACCGAGGTCAAGCAGCATGCGTCGATCGACGAGCCGGAACTCGACACGCTCTACTATCACATCGACGATGCAGAGTTTTCGCTCGGCGACTTCGAGCTCCGCTATCGCATGCACCATCGTGCCGGGCGCGCCATCCGGGCCGTCCTCGAGGGCGCCGTCGACGAGGCCGTGCGCAACGACGCGGCGTACCGGCTGGCGCGGATCCACTTCCAGAAGAACCAGCTGACGGAAGCGCTGGCAGCGCTGGACCGGATCGAAGGCAAGGTGCCCGAGGCGATTCGCGACGACATCGAGTTCCTGCGCGCCAACGTGCTGCTCGCCGAGGGCCGTCCCGACGCTGCCGTGCCCGTACTCGAGGGCATCACCGGGTCGAGGGATTACGGTGCGTTCGCCGCCTACAACCTCGGTATTGCGCACCTCGAAGCGGGCCGGCGCAGCGAAGCACTGGAGCAGCTCGACAAAGCCGGCATGGTCGCGGCCGACGACGCCGCCGAACTCGCGATCCGGGACAAGGCCAACCTGGTCCTCGGCACCGCGCTGCTCGAGGCGGGCGACTACGAACGGGCGGTCCCGTACCTGAACCGGGTGCGGCTAGACGGGCCGTATTCGAACCAGGCGCTCCTGAGCGCCGGCTGGGCGAACCTCTCGGCGGACCGCTTCGACCGCGCCGTCGTGCCCTGGGGCATCCTCGCCCGGCGCGAGGTGACCGATCCGGCGACGCAGGAAGCGATGCTCGCCTTGCCCTTTGCCTACGGCAAGCTCGACGTGCACGGGCGCGCCGCAATTGCCTACGGCCATGCGCTCGACGCCTTCACCGCCGAGATCGACAAGCTCAACGAATCGATCGAGAGCATCCGCGAAGGCGGGTTTCTCGACGCGCTGATTCGCGAGGAGATCCGCCGCGACAGGGACTGGGTGATCCGGCTGCGCGCGCTCCCCGAGGCGCCGGAAACCTATTACCTGATGGAACTGATGGCGTCGCACGATTTCCAGACGGGCCTCCAGAACTATCTCGACCTCGCGGACCTGAAGCGCAAGCTCGAGCGCTGGGCCGGCAACTTCGATTCGTACGAGGAAATGGTCGGCATCCGGCGCGAGCATTACGAGCCACTCCTGCCCGACGTCGACGCCGGGTTCCGCGAACTGGACTCGCGGCTGAAGCTGCGCGTCGAGCAGCACCGGATGCTGGTCAAGCGGCGCGACGACCTGCTGACCACGCCACGCCCCGAGTTTCTCGCGACGCGCGAAGAGCAGGCGGATCTCGCCAGGCTCGAGCGCATCGGGGCGTCCCTCGAGAGTCGCGACGATGCGGCAGCGGCCGCGCTGCGGCAGCGCCTGGCACGTCTGAAGGGTGTCCTGACCTGGACGCTCAGGACCGAGTACCACGACCGCCTCGCGCGTTTCGATGCCAACCTGCGCTCGCTCGATGCCGCCATGGCCACCGCCGCGGCGCAGTACGAGCAGTACGTGCGGGCCCGGCAGGCGGCGACGCTGAGTTTCGAGGGCTACGACGACCCGATCCGCTACCTGCGCACGGGCGTTAAGAAAAGCATTAGCGAGGTGGAACTGCTGATGGCCCGGCAGGGGCGCCTGCTCGAGATCGTCGCCATCGACCAGCTGATCGCGCGCCGCAGCCGCCTCGAGACCTACGGGGACAAGGCTCGCTTTGCGCTGGCCGACAGCTACGATCGCGCGACGCAGGCGCAGGCAAGGCGGGAGGAGACTCCGTGACCCTGCGCCATGCATGCGCGCTGTGGCTGGCGGCGGGCCTCGCGGCCTGCGCCGCGCCCGAGCAGCGTCACGGCACGCTTGCCGAGCTCGAAGCGATGCCGGCCGACGTCGACGAGGTATACCTGGCGGACAGCCTGGAACGGGCGGCGGCGAGCTACCGGCGCTACCTCGACGAAACGCCGGAGAGTGCGCGCACGCCCGAGGCGATGCGCCGGCTCGCGGACCTGCAGATCGAGCAGGCCTACGGCGTCATCGGCCAGGACGACCTGGTCGAGATGGCTGCACCGGAAACCGGCGCCGTCGTGGCACCGGCCGCGGCGGCAAGCGGTCGCGGCGAGCCGGCCGGCAGCGGCGAGAGCGATGCCGAGTTCGAGGCGCGCGCGACGGCACGCGCGACGTTGCTCGCGGACACCGGTGACGCAGACCTGGCCCTGACCGGCGTCGACGGGGAACCGATCCCCGCCGGCCCGCGCGAGGCGATCAAGACTTA